>JAZLCS010000091.1:0-8136 GCA_045614385.1 Acutalibacteraceae bacterium
CAAATCCGTGATGCTCGCAATTGACAAAGATATTCTTGAAAACGAATATATCTGTTGCCATCCGAGCGACAATTGTGCAACCTTAAAAATCAAAACAGAAGATATTATCAGCAAATTTCTTCCCGCTTTAGATATAGCCCCGCAAATTATATAACAACATCATCACTCAAAGAATATAATGTGAATGTAAAGGACAGGCAATTTTGAAATTTTTTGCTCCCCGATTTCAAAAACGCGTTTATTTTGCCTGTTCAATGCCAAAAATAACTGTGAAGTTAATTTAGTCATTCGGAGAGTGATTTTTGTGACCGTTAAACGGGGAGAAATCTATTATGCCGATCTGAGCCCGGTCATCGGCTCGGAGCAAGGCGGAACAAGACCCGTCCTGATTGTTCAGAATGACATGGGCAACAAATTCAGCCCAACGGTTATTGCCGCGGCAATAACAAGCCAAAGATTCAAAACGAGCCTGCCAACACATATACGTGTCAACGCTGACGGCTGCGGGCTTGCAAAGGATTCGATTGTTCTTCTCGAACAGGTACGTACTCTCGACAAGAAACGCCTGAGAGAAAAAATGGGCATTCTTGACGAACGGGATATGATTAGGGTTGACCGCGCTTTATCCGTCAGCCTGGGCATCGGAATAGCTGAATAACAAAAGGTGGCTTGAACAGAAAAACGCTGTTCAAGCCACCTTATTTTTATGAGAATATTTTTTCCGCAAAGCGAACGCTTGCCATAGCATCCGAACCGTAGCTGTCCGCACCTATCATTTCGGCATATTCTTTGGTCATAACGGCGCCGCCGACCATAACCTTGCAATCGGGCGCATGTTCGCGAAGAAGTTTTATTGTTTCTTCCATTGCCGGCACGGTTGTTGTCATCAGTGCACTCAGCCCTACGAGCATCGCACCGCTTGAATTGACGGCTTCAAGAATCTTTTCGGGGGCAACATCTTTTCCGAGGTCAATCACCTCATAACCGTAGTTTTCAAGCAAAACCCTGACAATGTTTTTGCCGATATCATGGATATCGCCTTTAACCGTAGCAATAACAATTTTACCCTTCTTATTCTCGCCTGCAGGGATTGAGGATTTTATGGCATCAAACGCTTCCTTTGCCGCCTGTGCGCTCATAAGAAGCTGAGGAAGATAAACCCGCTTTTCTTCAAACCCCTTACCGACGGTGTTGAGCGCAGGGATAATCATTTCATCTATTATTTCCATCGGAGATTTAGTTTTTAAAAACTCCGTTGCGGCAATTCCCGCCTGGTCTTTAAGACCGCTGATAATGCAGCCGTCAAGACCTGTCGGCTCATTAGTTGTTGTTGAAGCCTGAACAGGTACAAAGCTTTCAGCAAATGCGATATAGTCCGAGCAGTTTTCGTCTTTACCCGTCAGAGCCATAAAACAATGCCACGCCTTCATCATCTCGGCTGAAAACGGATTGATAATTGCGCAGTCAAGCCCGTTCTGCATTGCCATGGTATAAAACACGGAATTAACATCCGCTCTTGAGGGAAGCCCGAAAGAAATGTTTGACACGCCGAGGCTCGTCTTAATTCCCATGTCATGCAGAGTTTTAACGGCTTCCAAGGTAATGTTTGCGCTGTTCGAATCACTTGAAACAGCCATTGCAAGAGGGTCAACAACAATATTGTTTTCACCGATGCCGTATTCCGCCGCACGGGCGATCATTCTTTTTGCAATTTCAACTCTTCCCTCGGCTGTTTCGGGTATTCCGCTTTCATCAAGGGTTACGGCAATCACTACGCCGCCGTATTTTTTAACAAGCGGAAAAACCGCTTTCATGCTTTCCTCTTTTCCGCTGACAGAATTAATCAGGGGCTTGCCGTTATAAATCCTCATTGCTTTTTCCATTGCTTCGGGGTCAACGGTATCAATCTGCAGAGGAAGGTCCGTAACACTCTGAAGCGAGCGGATAACCTTCACCATCATTTCCGCTTCATCAATTTCGGGCAAACCGACATTAACATCAAGGATTGAAACGCCTTTTTTATTCTGCGCCAGGCCTTCGCCGAGTATATAATTGATATCATTTTGGCGAAGAGCTTCTTTAAATCGCTTTTTACCTGTGGGATTGATTCTTTCGCCGATGATAACAGGAGCTTTTCCGATTTCAACGGCATGGGTATATGAGGAAACAACAGTTAAATTCTTCTTTTCGGGAAGCTTGAAAGGCAGCTTCTTTGTTTTTTCAACGGTTTTTCGAATGTGTTCGGGAGTTGTGCCGCAGCAGCCGCCTATTATCGTCGCGCCCGACTTAACAATTTCACACATGATATCGGAAAATTCTTCGGCATCAATGTCAAAAACCGTTTTTCCGTTTTCACTTTTCGGCAAGCCCGCATTGGGATTCACTATAATCGGAACACTTGAACATTCCGCAAACAGAGGAACAATATCCTTCATCTGAACGGGACCGAGCGAGCAATTCATACCGATTGCATCCGCGCCGAGACCTTCAAGCATAGCAATCATCGCCGACGGGGCTGCTCCCGTCATAAGTTTTTTGTTCTCATCATAAACACAGGTAACAAAAACAGGCAAGCCACAGCTTTCCTTTGCGGCAAGCACAGCCGCCTTTGCTTCATAGCTGTCATTCATTGTTTCAATAAGCACAAGGTCTGCACCTGCTTTTGCGCCGATTTCGATGCTTTCCGAGAAGATTGCAACCGCTTCCTCAAACGGTAAATCACCGAGAGGCTCAAGCATTTTGCCGAGAGGCCCTATATCAAGAGCAACATAAGCATCGTAGCCCTCGCAAGCTTTCTTGGCATTGGCAATTGCCGCGTTTATTATTTCTTCGAGATTATCAAATTTAAGTCTGTTTGCGCCGAAGGTGCATGAGGTTATAATCTGCGCACCCGCCTCCAGATATTGGCGGTGCATTTCAATTATTTTTTGGGGATGGGTCAGATTCCAGATTTCGGGATGCTCCCCCGCTTTCAGACCCCACGACTGCAGAAGAGTTCCTGCGCCGCCGTCACAATAGGTTATTCCGCTTTTGATTTTTTCAAGAATGTTCATTTCTAACCTTCTATCTGTACGGACAATCCGCTTTTCTGCAAACCATGCAGCCGGGACCCGTGCACTTGTTTTTTTCGTTTCCTATTCCGATTATCGCCGTGACAGACTTAACGGGAGCCATCATCATACTGTCGGTAAGGGTCAACCCGATATTTTTCTTTGTGTTAAGAAAATCAACTATTTTTTTCTGACAGTCAACAGACAAATCGCCGTAGCCCGGGCTGAAACGCGGACGAAGAAATTCATGATTTTCAATCGAGGCATTGATTTTATCACAGAAAGCTTCAATTGCGGCTGAGCCGACACAGTCCGTAACAATGCCTTTAACAGGAGATATCAGAGAATTACGCTCGATAAGCCTTTGTGCATCAAAGCCCGTTGTGGCAGCCAAGATATAAGCATGGCTGCATCCGCCAAGATTCTTGCTGAGAGAATCGCTGCACGCTTTCATAAATCCGACATCGACACCTTCACATATCGTAACCGGAACCTTTGCAAAGCATGCCATATAACATGCGGATTTTTGAAACTCCTCTATGCATTCATCTATCAAATTTTTATCAACATTATTTGCCGAATAATAGCCGAGATAAACGGCAACCTCTTTAGGGTCAATTGTTATCTCGGCTGCAGCTGATTTAATAATTTCAATCATCCGATTATACCTTCAAGATTAGCCTGAATTTTCGCCGCAACATCCGGCTTATTCATGGAATACACATGAACCGCCTTTATACCGTTTGAATAAAGGTCAACAATCTGCTCGGTGGCGTAGGCAATGCCTGCCTGCTTGAGAGCGTTCAAATCGTTGCCGAAATGGTCAACCATACGGATGAATTTGCGCGGCAAAACGGTTCCTGACAAAGCACAGATACGCTTAATCTGAACAGGGTTTGTGACTGGCATGATGCCGGGAATAACAGGCACGGTAATCCCCGCTTCTCTTATTCTGTAAAGAAAGCTGTAAAGAATGCTGTTATCAAAAAACATCTGGGTTGTGAGAAATTCACAGCCTGCATCAACCTTCTTTTTAAGATTAATTATATCCTTTTTTTGGCTGTCTATTTCGGGATGGCGCTCAGGATAGCATGCGCCGCCAATACAAAATCCGCCGAAATTCTTTATTTCTTCAACAAGGTCGCTCGCGTGAGTGAAATCGAGACTTTTTTCCGTCATTCCCTCGGGCAAATCTCCTCTGAGAGCGAGAATATTTTCAATCCCTTTTTCTTTCATTTCCGAAAGTCGGTTTTTAATAACGTCCCTACCTGAGCAAACACAGGTCAGGTGAGCAATAGGTGTAACGCCTGTGTTCAGAATACTTTCAGCCATATCTATTGTGTATGAGCCCGTTGTTCCGCCCGCGCCGTATGTAACGCTCATGAAATCCGGATTCAGCTTTGCTATTTCAAGCGCAGAGCCTTTAATGTTTTCAAAGGTATCGCTTGTTTTCGGCGGAAAAACCTCAAATGAAAGAGAAGCTTTTTTACTGCTGAGAATTTCAGAAACTTTCATCAAATCACCTTATTTGTTCTTAAAAATAATAAGTTTGCTGAAGACGTAGTTAATAATTATGACAATAACGCCTACTATGATTTTGGCAACGAAATCATTCCATGAGATAAGGGACACCATAACGAACATCATAACCGATTCAACGGCAAAAGAAAAAACTCTTGCGCCCACAAAACCGACAAATTCTTTGCCCGCAATCGAAGGTTTCCAGCTTTTGGATTCAAACACCCAGAGCTTGTTTGTGACAAAAGCAAAAACCACGCCAGCTACCCAAGCGATAAAGTTAGCGTCAAGATAATCGCTGCCGTCGCTGAAAATCTCAAGAAGCTTTGAATTTTCGGGAATAACGGCATTAAAAATTCCGTTCCATCCGATTGAAATAAAAAGCCGCTTAAACAAATAGAATGTTAAAAGATTAACAACCGTTGTGAGAACCCCGAAAAATATATATGTTACAATTTCGCGGGTAAAAAAACGGTCAATAAGCTTGCCCAAAAAGCTCTCTTTTTTAAAAATTTTGAAAAGCAATTCTCTGATTTTATCTATCATTTCAGACTCCGTAACATAAAAATTTACCGCAATTACACAAACATTTTAAAACAAAACAATAATAAAGTCAATAAACCCTTGCATTTTTAATAGGTTATGATAAAATAATATGAGGTGAATTTATGGAAAAAGCTGTGCAGACTGAAAAAAGAATACATTTTCTGGATGAGCTGAGAGGTCTCGCGGTTTTATGCATGATATTTTACCATGCGTTTTATATCCTCGGTTCATTCTTTGCTGCCGAATGGGCAACTGCTTTTTTCGAGTTTTTTATGCCTGTTCAGCCGTTTTTTGCAGGAATCTTCATCTTCCTTTGCGGCATATCCTGCTCCCTGTCAAAAAGCAATCACAAGCGGGGAACCATACTGCTCGCAATTGCGCTCGGAATGACTTTTGTAACAGCGGTTATCATGCCGAAGTTCGGCTTTGTTGACTGTGAAATATATTTCGGCATTCTTCATTTTCTTTCTGTTTCGGTACTTCTATACGCTTTTCTTTCAAAAAGTGTTTCGCAGTTTTCACCCTTTGCAGGCATTCTGCTTTGCGCGGTTTTGTACGCTTTCACAAGCGGCATCGGCGGCGGCAGACTTGAATACGGCGAGCTGCTGACCCTTAACCTGCCCGACAGTCTTTATCAGTCAAATATCCTTATGCCTTTAGGCATTTATTCCGTTTCTTTTTATTCGGCGGATTACTTCCCGCTTTTGCCGAATATTTTCATCTTTTTTGCAGGCGTATTTTCGGGCATTCATTTTTCAAAAAACGGGTACCCGAAACATCTTTACAAACAGAGAATCCCTTTTTTGGGCTTTCTGGGTAAAAAAGCACTTATCATTTACGTTATCCACATGCCGGCTATCTATGCAATTGCATACGGCATTGAATTTATAATAAAAAACTGATTTTTATAGATAGGAGAATTTATTATGAGTGAAGCATGCAGCGGAAACTGCGCAAGCTGTGCAAGCAACTGCGACTCAAGAAAAGAAGCGCAGGATATGAGAATACCCTGCGGCCCTTTCAGCAATGTTAAAAAGGTTATCGGCGTTGTCAGCGGCAAAGGCGGTGTCGGTAAATCATTGGTCACCTCGATGCTCGCATCCGCAATGCAGGCAAGAGGCAATTCTTGCGCGGTGCTTGATGCCGACATCACGGGCCCCTCAATCCCGAAATCATTCGGCATAAAGAACAGAGCAAAGGCTGACGAAAGCGGTCTTCTGCCCGAAGAAAGCAAAACGGGCATCAAAATCATGTCCATTAACCTTCTTCTTGAAAGCGAAGAATCCCCCGTTGTGTGGAGAGGCCCTGTTATTTCGGGCGTTATTCAGCAATTCTGGAAAGATGTTGCATGGGGCGATGTTGACTATATGTTTGTGGACATGCCCCCCGGAACCGGCGACGTTTCGCTCACCGTTTTCCAGAATCTTCCCGTTGACGGAATTGTTATTGTTACAACCCCGCAGGATTTGGTAACGATGATTGTTAAAAAGGCCTTCAACATGGCAAAACTCATGAATATCCCCGTGCTCGGTCTTGTTGAAAACATGAGTTATTTTGTATGCCCCGACTGCGGCAAAGAATACAAAATCTTCGGCGACAGCAAGATTGACGAAATTGCGGCGGAGCTCGGCGTTCCCGTTCTCGCAAAGCTCCCCATTGACCCCAAAACGGCAAATCTTGTTGACAAGGGCGCAATCGAACTTGCAGACGACAAATATGTTGCCGATGCCGTTGACTTTATTTCAAAGTTGGACTAAAATAGTTAAAAAGCTTTAGGAGTTGAAAATATGCTTGATATCAGATTTTTGAGAGAAAACCCCGATATCGTTAAGGAAAATATAAAAAAGAAGTTTCAGGACAGCAAGCTTGCTCTTGTTGATGAAGTAATTGAACTTGACGCTCAGTCCAGAGCAATCAAGAGCGAGGCCGACAGCCTTCGCGCAAATCGCAACAAGGTTTCTAAGGAAATCGGTATGCTCATGGCTCAGGGCAAAAAAGACGAAGCCATGGCTGCGAAATCAAAGGTTACCGAGTTTTCAGAAAGACTTGCCGAATGCGAAAAGCTTGAGGCCGAATACGCCGAGAAAGTAACTAAAATAATGATGGTTATCCCCAACATTATCGACCCCAGTGTGCCTATCGGCAAGGATGACAGCGAAAATGTTGAGGTTACAAAATACGGCGAACCCGTTACTCCGGATTTTGAAGTACCTTACCACACAGATATTATGGAGCGTTTCAACGGCATTGACCTTGACGCTGCAAGAAACGTTGCAGGCAACGGTTTCTATTATCTGCAGGGTGATATCGCCCGCCTTCATTCAGCCTGCATTTCCTATGCAAGAGATTTCATGATTGAAAGAGGTTTCACCTACTGCGTGCCTCCCTTCATGATTCGCAGCAACGTTGTAACAGGTGTTATGAGCTTTGCGGAAATGGATGCGATGATGTATAAGATTGAGGGCGAAGACCTTTATCTTATCGGCACAAGCGAACATTCCATGATCGGTAAATATATTGATACCATCGTTGACGAAGCAACGCTTCCTCACACCCTTACCAGCTATTCACCCTGCTTCCGCAAGGAAAAAGGCGCGCACGGTATTGAAGAAAGAGGAGTTTACAGAATTCATCAGTTTGAGAAGCAGGAAATGATTGTTGTCTGCAAACCCGAAGACAGCATGATGTGGTTTGAAAAGCTTTGGCAGAACACCGTTGACCTTTTCCGTTCTCTTGACATCCCCGTCAGAACTCTTGAATGCTGCTCAGGCGATCTTGCAGACCTTAAGGTTAAATCCTTTGACGTTGAAGCATGGTCACCCAGACAGCAGAAGTATTTCGAAGTCGGTTCATGCTCAAATCTCGGCGATGCTCAGGCACGCAGACTCAAAATCAGAGTTAACGGCAAGGATGGCAAGTATTTCGCACATACTCTTAACAACACGGTTGTCGCTCCCCCCAGAATGCTCATCGCATTCCTTGAGAACAATCTCAATGAAGACGGCAGCGTGAATGTTCCCGT
>JAZLCS010000092.1:0-9232 GCA_045614385.1 Acutalibacteraceae bacterium
GACGATTTTATTGATAAGGCATTTATGACAGATATCGACATGATTAAAGCGACGCGTGACAGTATTTCGCGCAAAGCGATTATCAATAGTGCTGAAGCAATTAACAACGCAAGAAAAATATATATCCTCGGTGTTCGCAGCTCTGCGGCACTGGCAAGCTTCGCGGCGTGTTATCTTCGTTTTCTTTATGAAAATGTTGTTTTGATTGACACTTCGGCATCGAGTGAGCTTTTTGAACAGATGTTCCGAATCGGCAGCAACGATGTTTGTATTGCCGTCAGTTTTCCGAGATATTCTAATCAGACGGTAAAAGCTTTGTCATTTGCCAAGGACAGAGGGGCAACAATAATTTCGATTACCGACGGTGAGCTGTCGCCGATTGCTCCGTACGCTACTCATCTTCTTGTTGCCAAAAGCAGCATGGTTTCTTTTGTTGATTCACTTGCGGCTCCTCTCAGTGTAATTAACGCCCTTATTGCGGCGTGTGCAAGGGAGAGACCTGAAGACGTCTATAAGGATTTTAAAGCTCTCGAAGAAATCTGGGATGAATACCATGTTTACAGAACGGGCGGGGAGGAGAAAAGATGAAAACCTCCTTGTTGGTTATAGGCGGCGGAGCGGCAGGATTAATGGCTGCAGGCAGTGCAGCACATGAGGGTGTTGAAACGATTGTGCTTGAGCGCAACGAACGCCCCGCAAGAAAGCTGATGATAACGGGTAAGGGCAGATGCAACGTAACCAATAACTGCCCGTCGCTTCAAGAGCTTATTTCAAATGTCCCCAGAAACGGCAGATTCCTTTACGGCGCATTTTCGCGTTTTATGCCTTCGGATGTAATTGCTTTTTTTGAAGACAGGGGCGTTGAACTTAAAACCGAGAGAGGCAACAGAGTTTTTCCCGTTTCCGATAATGCGGCCGATATTGTTGATGCTCTTGCCGGCTACGCCAAAAGCCGCGCAAGATTTATGACGGGCAGAGCGGTAAAGCTTCTGACCGAGGATTCAAAAGTAATCGGCGTTGAAACCGAGCCGGGCGAAACAATATATGCCGAAAAAATAATAATTGCAACCGGCGGTCTTTCATATCCGGGAACTGGTTCAACGGGTGACGGCTATGAGCTCGCGAAGCAGGCGGGCCATAAAATAACCGATTTGATTCCCTCGCTTGTTCCGCTTGAAATACATGAGGGCTTTTGCAGCGATTTGATGGGATTGTCATTGAAAAATACTGCAATCAAGGTTGTTGACACCGAAAGCGGAAAAACCGTTTATACAGATTTCGGCGAAATGCTTTTCACTCATTTCGGCGTGTCGGGTCCGATGATTTTAAGTGCATCGGCTCATATGCGCAACATGAAAAGCGGTAAATATAAAGTATACATTGATTTGAAACCCGCGTTGACTCTTGAACAGCTTGATGCAAGAATCTTGCGCGATTTTTCGGAAAATACCAACAAAAACTTTATTAACGCGTTAAATTCCTTGCTCCCTAAAAAGCTTGTTCCCGTTATAGTTAAGCTCAGCGGAATCAATCTTTCAACCAAGGTTAATCAGATAACAAAGGAGCAGAGAAAATCGCTTGCAATGCTGCTTAAGGGCATGTGCATAACAGTCACGGGATTCCGACCCGTTGCGGAAGCGATTATAACCTCGGGCGGAATTGATATTTCGCAGATTAATCCCAAAACAATGGAATCAAAGCTGATTAACGGGCTTTATTTTGCGGGTGAAGTTATTGATGCCGATGCATATACGGGCGGCTTCAATCTTCAGATTGCATTTTCAACAGGCAGACTTGCCGGCTTGAGCGCTGCCGAAGAAATAATAAACGAACGGAGATATGATTATGAGCTGTAACATCATCAATGTTGCAATAGACGGCCCTGCAGGTGCGGGCAAAAGCACTGTTTCACGCGCTGCGGCAAAAGCCGTAGGTTATATCTATGTTGACACAGGTGCTCTTTACCGTGCAGTAGGTGTCAATGCTTTGAGAAAGGGCATTGATACAAAAGATAAGCCCGCTGTGGCGGCAACTCTTGCGGATATAAGTGTTGACCTTGTTTTTGAAAACGGTGAACAAAAGGTTTTGCTTAACGGAGAAGATGTTTCTGTTGAAATCAGAACACCGCCCGCTTCAATGGCGGCTTCCGACGTTTCGGCTGTTCCCGAAGTAAGAGCTTTTCTTTTTGATTTGCAGAGGGATATTGCCAAGAGAAACAACTGTGTTATGGACGGCAGAGATATTGGCACGGTTGTTTTGCCCGATGCACAGGTTAAAATTTTTCTCACGGCTTCTCCCGAAGAGAGGGCAATGAGAAGATATAAAGAACTTATTGAAAAGGGCAGTAAGGTTGAATACAAAGAAGTGCTTGAAGATTTGGTTCAAAGAGATTATAATGATTCTCACCGTGAGATTGCTCCGCTGAAACCTGCTGAGGACGGAGTGATTCTTGACACAACGGGTCTTAATCTTGAAGAATCCATCAATGAAATAATCAGAATTATTAAGGAGAATGTATAATGAAGGGTTTTGACTATTCAGTTATAAAAGAAAGCAAAACATATGACAAGCTCAGACCTATTGGTAAAGTTATTGTTAAAATGCTTTATAAAATCGAATATGTCGGTCTTGAAAATATACCCGAAGAGGGCGGCTTGATTCTTGCTTCAAACCATGTTGATGCTCTTGACCCCGTGTTTATCGGCAATGCCGTTAAAGACAGGCAGCTTCATTTTATGGGTAAAAAAGAGCTTTTTGATAATCCTGTTTCAAAGTGGGCTCTTTCAAAGCTTAACGGTTTCCCAATCGTAAGAGGCAGTGCGGATACCGAGGCGCTTGAATATGCAATCAGAATCCCAAGGGAAGGTCATATTCTCGGAATTTTCCCCGAAGGTACTCGTTCAAAGAATTTTAAACCCGCCAGAGCAAAGAGCGGCGTTGCTCTTATTGCCAAGGAATCAAAGGCGGACATTCTTCCTGTTTCGATTTATACATCCGATAATATGAAAAAAGGCACAAAGCTCACAATAAGATTCGGCGAAGTTATTCCCTACGAAAAGCTTGGGCTGAGCGATGATGCATCAAGAGAAGAAATTAAAAATTGCGCAAAGTTCATTATGGAAGAGATTACTAAGCTTTGGGAGATGGGACATTGCGAATAACTCTTGCCAAAACCGCCGGCTTTTGTTTCGGCGTTGACAGAGCGGTAAAAATGGCCTATGATATTGCCGAAAAGGGCATTCCCGCCGCAACGCTCGGCCCGCTCATTCATAATACTTATGTCACAAATGAACTTGCCGAAATGGGAGTCGGAATAATCGATTCTCCTAATCAGGCACGAAAGGGGCAGTCGGTTCTTATCCGCGCCCACGGAATTGCCGAGAGTGTTTACGGTGAGCTTGAAGCGGCAGGTGCCGAAATCTGCGATGCAACATGTCCGTTTGTCAAAAAAATACACACAATTGTTTCCGAAAATTCTTCCGAGGATGTTCCGGTGCTCATTGCCGGTGACAGCAGTCATCCCGAAGTTATCGGCATTATGGGTTATTGCAAAGGCAGGGTTTTTGTTTTTAAAAACACTGATGAGCTTGGAAAAATACTTTCGGAAAATCCTTTTTTATGCGAAAACGGAATAATAGCGGTGGCTCAGACCACTTTTTCGCAAAATGTTTGGAAAAATTGTAAAGAAAAAATAAAAATAGACTGTACAAATTCAAAAATATTTGATACAATATGCTTTGCGACGCGCCAAAGGCAGGATGAAGCCGCAGAGCTTTCGAAAAAATCCGACATGATGATAATCATCGGCGGTCGTCACAGTTCAAACACGGTCAAGCTTAAAGCCGTGTGCGGCGAAAACTGTGAAACATATCTGGTGGAAAGAGCCGATGAGCTCAAAACCATAAATTTTTTCCATTGCGCCGAAATCGGCGTCACGGCAGGGGCGTCAACCCGTTCCGCAATAATTAAGGAGGTACTTTTAGAAATGTCCGAAATCGTAAAAGAAACCACAAATATCCAGGTAGAGGAGGTGCCTTCTGAAGCAGCTATGACAGCAGACGATATGGATTTTTCCGCAGCACTTGAAGCTTCTCTGAGCAGCATGAGCACAGACCAGAAAGTCAAGGGCGTTGTTATGGGCATAACACCCACAGAAATCCAGGTTGACATCGGCAGAAAGCATGCCGGCTTTGTTCCCATGGATGAATACAGCGCAGACCCCACAGCTAATGCAGCAGCAGAACTCAAGGTTGGCGACGAAATTGATCTTATCATAATGAAAACTAACGATGCCGAAGGTACCGTTATGCTTTCAAAGAAGCGCTTTGATGCTCAGAAGTCATGGGTTGACATCATCGAAGCAGAAGAAGACGGCAGAATTCTTGAAGGCACAGTTACCGAAGTTATCAAGGGCGGCGTTCTTGTTGTTTCAAACAACGTTCGCGTATTTATCCCTGCTTCACTTGCAACAGAGCGCCGTGACGAGGCTCTCGAAGATCTTCTCAAGAAGACTGTTAAGTTCCGCATTATTGAAGTTAACAAGCAGCGCAGAAGAGCTGTCGGCTCAATCCGCTCCGTTCTTAAGGATGCTAAGAAGGAAGCAACAGAAGCTTTCTGGGCTCAGGCAGAGGTTGGCCAGAAGTACAGCGGCGTTGTTAAGTCAATGACAAACTACGGCGCATTCGTTGATATCGGCGGCGTTGACGGTATGGTTCACGTTTCCGAAATGTCATGGAAGCGCATTAAGAATCCTTCAGAAGTTTTCGAAATCGGTCAGGAAGTTGATGTTTATATCAAGGCTCTTGATGCAGAAAACAAGAAGATTTCTCTTGGCTACAGAAAAGATGAGGACAATCCCTGGGAAATCCTCAGAAAGAACTATCCAATCGATTCTGTTATCGAAGCTGAAATTGTCGGCCTCACAACCTTCGGTGCTTTTGCAAGAGTTATCCCCGGAATTGACGGTCTTATTCACATTTCACAGATTGCTGACAGACACATCAGCAAGCCTCAGGATGTACTTAAGGTTGGCGAGAAGGTAACCTGCAAGCTTACAGCCGTTGATTATGACAAGAAGCGCGTAAGCCTTTCAATCCGTGCTCTTATCGAGCCTGCTGAAGAAGCAGAAGAAGTTGCAGCAGAAGAAGCTGTAGCTGAAGAAGTTGTTGCAGAAGAAGCTCCCGCAGTTGAAGCTGTGGCTGAAGAAGCAGCTGAATAATATTGTTTTTTCGCCGCCCGCAGATTTCTGTGGGCGGTTTTTCGTAATAATGCATGGGAGTGATTTATATTAAAAACAAGGGCAGAATACTCGGACCTTTTTACTGCATTCTTGCTGCCGTTGTCTGGGGTCTTTCATTTGTTGCACAAAGCGAGGGCGCAAGCATAGGAACCTTCACTTTCAACGGAATACGCACCCTTATCGGCGGCATTGTTCTCGTTCCTCTGGTGGTAATCAGCTTTATAAGCGAAAAAAAGAAATTGCCCGAAGGTCAGAGCCACAAATTTCCGTTCAAAGACGTTATTATAGGAGGTATATGCTGCGGTATTCCTCTTTTTCTCGGCGGCAACCTTCAACAGCATGCGTTTTATCTTGATTTGGGACCCGGCAAAGTCGGCTTTATAACCGCTCTGTATATGGTGCTTGTTCCGATTGCCGGTATCTTTATGAAAAAGAAAATCGGTCTTAATATCTGGGCAGGGGTTGCGCTCGGTGTTGTTGGCCTTTATCTTCTCAGCGTGCCTGCCGGCGGTTTTTCGGTCGGCAAGGGAGAGCTTATTGCAATTTGCGGTGCTTTTGCTTTTGCGGCTCATATTATTGTTATTGACCGTTTCTGTCAGAAAGTCAATAACATAGCTCTTTCATGTGCTCAGTTCTTCGTTGCGGGCCTGCTTTCAATAATTTGTATGTTTATTTTTGAAGAGCCGCAATTGGATGCCGTTATCGGCGCATCAGTTCCCATTCTTTATGCGGGTATCATGAGCTGCGGTGTTGCTTTTACGGCGCAGATTTTCGGTCAGAAATATTCTGACCCGACGGTTGCTTCAATTCTGCTTTGTCTTGAATCGGTTTTTGCCGTCATTTTCGGTTTTATATTCCTGAACGATAAATTGCAGACCCGTGAAATGATAGGCTGCGCAATAATGTTTGTTGCGATTATATTTACACAGATACCTTCTGAAAAATTTGTTTTCAAGAAAAAAGACTGAAATGTCAGGAGCTGAAAGTGAATGTTAAATAAGATGATTTCAATCTTTATGTCGTTTGCAATTTCCGTAACCGGCTTGATTTATACTTCGATGAATAACTTTCTTGATTCGGTGACTGAAATGATTTTTGGGATTCCCTATACGGTTGATGCGGTTAATTCGGATTTCTTTGACGGGATAACGGATTCGGATGTCGTTGCAATTGATGAGAGCAGCGGTTTTGTTGATGATATGGTTGCGGTTTTTATTGACGAAAGACTGAGCTTTACCGAAAAGATTTCTCTTTTTAACCGCTGCGGCGGAAGCTTGATAGGCTGGTGCGCTCCTGCGGATTTGTATGTTTTGCGTTTTTCATCAATGACTTATAAACAGGTTGTTGCAAAATGCAAAACCGTTGAAGCTGTTGACGGCGTTGTTCTTGCAATTCCAGTTTCAACATATAAAACTGTATCCGATGCAACCCCGAACGATCCGTTTGATACCTCAGAAGCGCTTGTATGGGACGAACTCAATCCGGAAGGAAGCAATTGGTGGCTTGAAGCTATTCAGGCAAGGCAGGCATGGGATTATTCCGAATACTTCAGCAAAATTGATATCGGTGTTGTTGATGCCGGTTATGACCTTGAGCATCCCGAGCTTGCAGGAAGAATAAGCTTTCCTTCAGACAGGCTTGCAAACAGAAATTATCCCGATATCCACGGATGCCATGTTGCGGGTATAATCGGAGCAAACAGAAACAACGGTGTCGGTATTTCCGGCATTTGCGATAATTCAGAATTTATTTGTGTTGACTGGTCTCCCGAGCTTCTTCAGCTCTGGCATACCGAACTTGCGATTCTTTTCGGCTTTTCTGAAGTTGTTAAAGCTGGTGCCAAAGTTGTCAACTTTTCTCTCGGAACTTCCGGTTCCAGAACATCAGACACGGAAAGCTTTATTGAATCGGTGTTCGGCACTGCTGCACTTTCTTTGATGATGTCGTCGTTGATTTCAAAGGGATATGATTTTCTGGCTGTTCAGTCTGCCGGCAACGGAGATTTCTTCGGAGATCCTCTCAACGCCGATTTAAACGGTCATTTCAGCGCGTTGGATTCCGGTAACATATTTACGGGCACTTATGATGTTTCTGCCGATGAAATTCTTAACAGAATTATAATTGTCGGCAGTGCGGATAATGACGGTAACGGGGAATACACGCAATCGGAATATTCAAATGTCGGTTCTGCGGTAACGATTTCCGCACCCGGCGAGAATATTTACAGTTGTTCGGTCAACGGTGGTTACACACATCTTTCGGGAACCTCCATGTCGGCACCCGTTGTCAGCGGAGTTGCTTCTCTTGTCTGGTCTGTTAACCCTTCATTTTCTGCGGTTCAGGTAAAAGACATAGTTTGCACATCAACCGAAGATATTGTAAAAATCAACACGGAAAAAGACTATTATTATGATGTTGACCTCATGGATTATCCTATGGTTAACGCCAAGCTTGCCGTTGAAGAGGCGATAAGAAGAACCGATTCTTCGGTCGGAACGGTCAGCGGCAGAATAATCGGCGAAGGCGCAGTTTCAATCGGTTTTGACGGCGTTTTACACACTTTATTCTCAGACGGTACATATTCTTTTGTTGGCGGCGAAGGCGTCGGCGTTGCATCGGTGCTTAATTCGGCGGGGGAGGAACTCGGCAGTTTTGATTTGAGCATAACTGCGGGAGAAAAAACAATCGCGCAGGATTACGTTATCGGAACAGAAATTCCTCCCGTTGAAGAAGAAACAACCGAAGAACAGCCCGTTCAATAATCAATAAAAGGATGATATTATGGCAGAGATAAAAAAGCATTGGTATAAAGAAATGTCTGTTTATCAGATATGGCCCAGAAGTTTTTGTGACGGTAACGGCGACGGTATCGGCGATTTAAAGGGCGTTATGGAAAAACTTGATTATATCAAGAGCCTCGGCGTTGATGCAATCTGGTTTTCACCGCTTTATAAATCACCCCAGCATGACTACGGCTATGATATTGCCGATTATAAAGATATCAACCCCGAATACGGAACTCTTGAAGAATTCAAGCAGCTGCTTGATGCCGCCCACAGCAAAGGCTTGAAGGTTATTATGGATCTCGTTATCAATCATACTTCTGATGAGCATGAGTGGTTCAAGGAAAGCATGAAGGGCCGCGATAACCCTTATCATGATTATTATTTTTGGCGCAAAGGTAAGAAAGCCGGCGGTAAAAAACCGCCCAACAACTGGCTTTCAACGTTTGCGGGCCCCGGTTGGCATTATAATGAAAATCTTGACGAGTGGTATCTCACACTCTTTGCCAAGGAACAGCCCGATCTTAACATGGATAATCCCAAGGTTCGTGAAGAAATAAAGGATATCATCCGTTTCTGGCTTGATATGGGAGTTGACGGTTTCCGCGAAGATGTTATCACATTTATTTCCAAAAAAGAGGGCCTTCCCAACGGATTCCCGATTCCCGTTGCATGCGGCATGGAGCATTATAAATGCGGTCCCCACCTTGATGAATACCTTGCTGAGTTCAGAAAGGTTACCGATGATTATGACTGCATGACGGTTGGCGAAGCACCCATGATGACTCCGAAGCTTGCACTTCGTTTTATAAAAGAGGGTGCGGGACAGACTCTTAACATGATGTTCAATTTCCAGCATATGGAAGCAGACAGCTTCATGGTGAGCTGGGTACCCATGCCTTTCAGCCTCAAAAAGCTTAAGAATGCTTATAACAGATGGCAGCATAAGCTTTACGGAATAGCATGGAATGCAAACTATATCGAAAACCACGATCAGCCCAGAATCATCAGCAGATACGGCGATGAGAATTACAGAGTTGAGAGTGGTAAGATGCTTGCAACGATGTATATCTGCCAGAGCGGCACGCCTTTCATTTATCAGGGACAGGAAATCGGTATGCTCAATATTAAAATGAGCAGCGTAGACGATTACACTGATACTCAGGTAAAGAGTACATATCAACTTTTCAAAAAGCTTGGTTTTACCGAT
>JAZLCS010000093.1:0-6702 GCA_045614385.1 Acutalibacteraceae bacterium
GTCAAAGGTTTTGAAATAGTCAAGATGGTCCTCATCAACATTCAAAACAACAGCAACGTCGGGAGAGAGGTCAAGGAAAGTATCGACAAATTCACAAGCCTCGCAAACCATGTGTTCACTGTGACCGACCAAACCGTTGGAACCTGTAAGCGGAAGTTTGCCGCCGATAACAGCAGTCGGGTCAAAATCGGCCTCAATAAGAACCTGTGTGAGCATTGAGCAGGCAGTTGTTTTGCCGTGAGTTCCGCTGATACATATGCTGTTGGGATAGATTCTTGTGACAGCACCGAGAAGCTTGCTTCGTTCATAAGTCGGAATGCCGGATGCCTTGGCAGCAACCAACTCAGGATTATCAGGAAGCAAAGCGGCGGTATAAACTATCATTTCGGCGCCTTGAATATTTTCTGCTCTCTGACCCATCATAACGGGAATGCCGAGAGAACGTATTCTTGCCAAGGTATCGGTTTCATTATTGTCTGAACCACTGAGAGAATAACCTTCTTTGTGAAGTATTTCCGCCAGAGGGCACATGCCCGAACCGCCGATACCAATGAAATGAATGCGCTTAACAGTTTTCAGTTGCTTATCTATTTCAAACATAAAAATCTTCCTTTCAATATATAAACTTATTATATAACATCAGATTACAAAAATAAAGTGGAAAATAAGAAGTTTGTAAAATTTTTATTTTTAACATTTATTTTGCAATGTCACAGCATCCGACTGCCGACATAAAATGTAATATAAACCGCATGGAGGTGAAAATTTGGATAAAAAAATATTAATAATCGGCGGTGACAGCCGACAGAAATATATGTCGGATTTTTTTAAATCAAGAGGCTATTCAGTTACATTATACGGTTTATTAGAAACAGGCAATAAAAATGTTTCTGATATAAAACAAGCAATTAAAAATGCAAGCATTATCATTTTGCCGTTGCCTTTAACCAAAAACGGCAAACACTTATTTTCAGTTGTACCGGTTAAAGAAACAATTGATGAAATTATAGCTCAACTTAATGAAAATCATATTGTTTTCGCGGGAATGATTAATAAAAATATTGAAAAAAAGTTTTTGTCTAAAAACGTAAAGATTGTTGATTATTTTATGCTTGAGGAAGTAACGGTTAAAAACACAGTACCAACAGCTCAAGGAATCATAAAAACAATAATAGACAGCATCGATTATACCGTTAATTCAAGCAAATGCGCAATTTTCGGATACGGACGCGTCGCAAAAACAACGGCAAGAACGCTGTCGGCTTTAGGGGCTGATGTAACAATCTGTGCCAGAAAAAAAGATGATATTGCAACCGCAGAGATTAACGGATTAAAAAGCTGCTTGATATCTGATTTTTACAAAATATCCAGAAACTTTGATTACATCATAAACACCGTTCCTTCCCTTGTTATCAGCAGAGAAATACTTGTTGAATTAAATGAAGACTGTTTTATAATTGACGTTGCCTCCGCACCTTACGGAACCGATTTTGCCGCAGCGTTCGAACTTGGCATAAAAGCGGTTCAATGCCCTTCGCTTCCGGGAAAAGTTGCTCCGAAAACAGCCGGAAGGATTATAGCGGAAGCAATCATTGATATTCTTGAGGAGGAAAACCATGAATAATATTAAAGCGGGTTTTGCTCTTTGCGGTTCGTTTTGTACTTTTTCAAAAGCAATTGAACAAATTGAGAGTCTGATTTTAAATGGATTTGACATTTATCCGATTATGTCATTTAATGCCTATTCAACCGACACAAGGTTCGGGAAGGCAAAGGAACACATTCAGAAAATAGAAGATGTCTGCGGTAGAAAGATTATTGCAACAATTGCTGATGCAGAGCCGATAGGGCCGAAGAAAATGCTTGACATTCTTGTTATTGAGCCATGCACAGGGAACACAATTGCAAAGCTTGCCAACGGAATTGCCGACACTCCCGTAACCCTTGCCGTAAAAGCTCATCTGAGAAATGAAAAACCGATATTGATTGCCGTTTCAACAAATGACGCTCTTTCTGCAGCGGCAACAAATATCGGAAGATTGCTGAACAATAAAAATGTATTCTTTGTTCCTATGCAACAGGATGACAGTAAAAACAAACCGCGTTCAGTAGTAGCCGATTTTTCGATAACACAAGAAGCGATATTTAAAGCAATCAAAGGCGAACAAATTCAACCGATTTTCATTTAAGATACAAGGCATTGTCATTTGGCAATGCCTTTATTGCGGCTTTTAAGTTAAGACTTGCAATATATAAAAAATGTTGATATAATATTGATAATTATGGAATAATATGGAGGAAGTATGACAGGAAAGCTTATTGTTATCGAAGGCCTTGACGGAAGCGGCAAATCAACACAGGAAGAGTTGCTCAAAAAAAGACTCACCGCTTGCGGACTGAAAATCAATTTTATAAAGCTTCCAAATTATGATGACCCTGCATGCGAACTTGTTAAAATGTATCTTGCAGGCAGATTCGGCAAAAAGCCCGGTGATGTTAACGCTTATGCAGCCTCCGCTTTCTTTGCGGTTGACAGATACGTAAGTTATAACTGCTACTGGAAGGAAGCTTATTCTGACGGCGAAATTTTTCTTGCAGACAGATACACAACCTCCAACGCTTATCATCAACTTACCAAAACAGATCGCCGTGAATGGGATTCATATCTTGAATGGCTTGAAGATTTTGAATATAACAAAATGGGAATTCCAAAGCCTGATGCGGTTATTTATCTTGACATGCCTATTGAAGTTTCGCAAAAACTCATGACAGGAAGGTATAACGGTGATGAAACAAAAAAAGATATACATGAAAAAGATATCGAATATCTGAACAGTTGCCGACAGGCTGCCGATTACGCCTGCAGCAAGCTTGGCTGGAAGCGAATTGAATGCAGCGCAAACGGCGAGCCGCTTCCCGTTGAGGTTATCTCCGACGCGGTTCTTAAAGCCGTTTCTGATGCTTTAGGTTTTGATTTATGATTAGATTTTCAACCAATAATGATATTGAAGGCATTGTTTCGCTTTGGCAAGAAGCTTTCGGCGATTCTGAGAATGAAATAATATTTTTTTTGAAAAATAATTTTCGCCCTGAAAATACTTTAGTTGTTGAAGAAAACTCAAATGTTGTTTCGATGCTTTTTTTGCTTGAAGGTTTTATGCGGATAGATGGCGCGGATTATCCTTCTTATTATCTATATGCGGCGTGCACCTCGAAAAACTGCCGCGGCAGGGGACTTATGTCGAAGCTGCTTGAATTTGCTGCAAATATAGCTAAAAACAGAAATGTTAATTTCATCTGTTTGATGCCGGGCGAAAAAGGTTTATTTGATTATTATTCAAAGCACGGTTATCTTCCGGTATTTTCAAAGCAAATTCTGGAAATCAATCGCTCGCAGATTGAAAAATATGAATTCATCTTTCGCGAGCAATCAAACGCAGATTCCGAATTTTTAAGAAACAGTGCATTCTCAAATTCAGATTTCTTTAAATGGAATTTGAAATCAATACATTTTGCTTTTGAGCATACCAAGCTTTACGGTGGACAAGTTTTAATCCGCAATAAAGGCTATGCGCTTTACAGCAAAATTGACAGCAATATAGTTGTTAAGGAATTCACCTTTACACCCGATTGCTTGCGTTCATTCACATCATATTTGAAAGATAATTATTTATTTGATAAAGTTATTTTTCATTTGCCTGCTGAATATCCCTCAGACATCGGTGAGCAAAGAATAATCAGAAGTGCCATGCTTCTGCCTATAACCGATACTGCCGATGCTCTGATGTTCAAAATAAACAATGCTTATCTTGGTCTGACACTTGATTAAACGGAGGTCTTAAAATGCTTTATATGTTCTTTGCGGACGGATTTGAAGAAGTTGAAGCGATTGCAACGCTTGATGTCATCAGACGCGCCGGCATATCCGTTGAAAGCGTCGGCATCGGCTCACAAAAAATAACAGGTTCACATAACATTTCTGTATTTTGTGACAAAACCGAAAGTGATATTTTATTTGACGAAACAGTTGAAGGCATTATTCTGCCCGGCGGAATGCCCGGCACAATGAATCTTATGAATAGCGCGACTGTCAGTGATTTTATTGATTTATGTCATATAAATAACAAGCTGCTGTGTGCCATTTGCGCCGCACCCATGATTCTCGGCCGCAAAGGTCTTCTTAACGGTAAGAAAGCAATCTGTTTCCCGGGATTTGAAAGCGAACTTTCCGGCGCGGTTATATCCGATGCTTATGTTTGCAGAGATGATAACATCATTACATCAAAGGGAATGGGAAGCGCAATTAACTTCGGTCTTGAAATTGTTGCCGCTCTCACAGACAGACAGACTGCTGATAAGCTCAAATCAACATTACAGTGCTCATAATGAATAAAAACGATTTACGAAAATTTTACACTCAGTTAAGAAACGGCATAAACCCTTCCGTTAAAATATCTGCTGACAGAAATATTTTTTCTTATTTTGTAAATTCCGGCTTTTTTACGGAACATATCTTGTTTCTCTGCTATGTTTCTGTTAATAGTGAGGTTGACACGCGAGAGTTAATTTCTTATTTACTGAAAAACACAAAACGGGTTGCTGTTCCGTTTTGTATAAATGATAACATGTTGTTCTGCGAAATAAGTTCTCTCGACGATTTGGAACCCGGTCGTTTCAATATTCCGACTCCAAAGATCTGTGAAGAGAATATTATCACAAACTTTGCTGACGCGCTATGCGTTGTCCCTGCGCTGTCGTATGATGTTAACGGCAACAGACTCGGATACGGCGGAGGTTATTATGACAGATTTTTGAAAAAATATAATGTTAAAACTCTTGGTTTGGCGTATAGCGATTGTATTTGCCAATCTATACCGACAGAAAATTCTGATGTGAAAATAAAAACCGTTTTAACCGAAAACGGTTTCAATTACTATAAATAGTGGGAGGCTATACATATGAATAACGATAATAACAGAAAAGACAATCTCTTTAAAGTTAATATCGAAGATGACGGTTTTCTGAATCCCGAAGATTTGGATAATATCGTTCCGCCGCCCGTATCGGCAACAAAGAAAAAATTTGAAGTTCATATTGAAGACGATGATGCCTTGTCGCTTGATTTTGAAGAGCAACAGCCGCGATATAACGGTGAAATCTATTTTTCTAACAGACGTCCTACCAAACCGTCTGTTCCTGCTGCTCCCATTCAGCGAAAAACAAGTGCCGCAAAACCATCTGCCGCACAAAAAGGCCGTGCATTTAACTCGGTGGTTGCTGTTTTCTGCGCTGTTGTTTTGATTTTTTCAACCGCTATTTCTGCTTTTGCTATTTCTTGTATCAATGATATTCTCGGTCTCAACAGAAGCGAAGAGGAAGTGACCGTTAATATTCCGAACGATGCAACAACTGATGAAATCATTGATATACTCAGCGATAACGGATTGGTCAAACAAAAAACATTCTGTAAAATATTTTTCAAAGCTTTCACTTTTGTTAAAAATATCAACAAAGACAAGAAACCTGCCGACCCCGTCTATTTAGGCGATATTTATTATGTTCAAAAAAATCTTGGTCTCGAGGGTTATTTAACTGAATTTAAGGAAATTGCAAAAACCGCTGACACAGTTTCTCTTGTTTTCCCGGAAGGATGGACTGTTTATCAGATTTTCAAAAAGATAGATGAATTCGGTGTATGCTCGATGGAAGAACTTCTTTCTTCCATCGGAGGAGCAGATTTTGACTATGATTTCATTGATCAGATTGCCGATGACCCCAACCGAACCTTCAAGCTTGAAGGATATCTTTATCCCGACACTTATGAATTTTATGAAGAAAGCAGTGCCAACAGCGTTATCCGAAAATTCCTTGATGCTTCAGAAAATAAATGGACTGAGGAGTATCAGACTCAGTGCGATAACCTCGGCATGACACGTGATGAAATACTGATAATTGCTTCCATTATTCAACGTGAAGCCGCAAACGCAGAGCAGATGGGTCTTGTTTCTTCTGTTCTTCATAACCGACTCAGACACTCTGTTTCATGGCCTCTGCTCGGCTGTGACTCAACTGCAAACTATATAAAGAATTATGCCAGACACTATGTGAGCCAGTCTCAGGCTATTATTTACGAGCAGAGATATGACACATATATAAGCCAGGGTCTGCCTCCCGGACCTATTTGCAACCCGGGCAATGATGCTATAAATGCAGCTCTTTTCCCCGACGAAACCGATTATTACTATTTCCGTCATGATAAATACGGTGATATTTATATGGCAAAAACTCAAGCAGAACATGACCGAAACGGTATAGAAGTTCTCAGAGTTAACAGCCGATAGGAGAATTAATTCAATGAGTGATTTTCTGAAACCCGAGATACTTGCACCTGCCGGTGATTTTGAGCGTCTCTTTGCTGCCGTTGCATATGGTGCCGATGCTGTTTATCTTGGCTCTGATTGTTTCGGTATGCGTACAGCAGCCGCAAGCTTCGTCGGCGATGATTTAAAGAAAGCTTGCGATTATGCTCATAAAAATGACGTTAAAGTGTATTTGACCTGCAACACTGTTCCGAGAAACGAAGAATTAAATCGCTTGCCGGCTTTTATTGAGTTCGCGGCACAAAGCGGTGTTAATGCTTTTATTGTTACCGATATCGGTGTTATGGGTATTGCAAAAAAATATGCTCCCGATGTTGAAATT
>JAZLCS010000094.1:0-13000 GCA_045614385.1 Acutalibacteraceae bacterium
AGAGGCAAGGGTCTGGGCAAATATCTTAACAATATCGCCGTTAAGAAGCTTGCCGCACAGGATGCGGATTATATGTATCTCACAACCGATGAGTGGCGCAAGGGCGCGGTTAAGAGCTATCTTTCCGAAGGCTTTATTCCCGTTGAATATGACGGCGATGAGGGCGAGGATATGAAGGGCCGCTGGGAATGGATGCTCTGCGAGCTCGGCGTTGACAGCGTTGACATGGTTTATGAGGATCGCACATTCTGCAGAAGGCTCGAAAAGGCTCCCGTTGTCAGAATCGGTGTTGTCGGTGTCGGCAGAGGCAGAACAATGATTAACCACTGCGATAATGTTAAGGGCGCAAAAACAGTTGCTATTTGCGATAATTATGACATTCTTCTTGATAAGGCAAAGAAGGATTACGCCGACAGGGATATCACTTTCTATGACAATTATGAGGATTTCCTTAATCATGATATGGATGTTGTTGTTCTTGCAAACTATGCAAACGAGCACGCACCCTTTGCTGTTAAGGCTCTCGAAAAAGGCTTCCACGTTCTCAGCGAAGTGCTTCCCGTTCAGACAATGAAGGAGGCTGTTGAGCTTATTGAAGCCGTTGAAAGAACCGGCAAAAAATATTTTTATGCCGAGAATTATTGCTACATGGGTGCTCCCAAAAAGATGAGGGAGCTTTATCGCGAGGGCGCTCTCGGTGAGTTTGAATACGGCGAAGGCGAATATCTGCACAATTGCGAGAGCATCTGGCACATGATTACCTTCGGCGAACCCGACCATTGGCGCAACACCATGCATGCATGCTATTACTGCACTCATTCAATCGGTCCGCTTATTCATATAACAGGTCTTAAGCCCGTCAAGGTAACCGGCTTTGAGCTTCCGTTCAACGCAAGAATGGCAAGAATGGGCGCAAAGGCAGGCCACACGGGCATTGAAATGATAACACTTGAAAACGGCGCTGTTCTCAAGAGCATTCACGGCGTCGGCCCGTCAAGAAACTCCGTTTGGTACAGCATCTACGGCTCAAAGGGCAGAATGGAATGCGCCCGCGAAGATGCATGCGAAAGCGACCATGTAAACAAGCTTTATGTTAACCTTGACGAGTTTGAGGGCGAAAATTCAAACGAACCCTACGAAAAATCAACGGGTGACACATTCACTCGTCTTGCCGCGCCTTCGGGTCACGGCGGCTCGGACTGGTATGTTATGCACAATGTTGTCGAAGCCGTCAGAGGCAGAGAAAACATGGATGTTATCGACGTTTACGAGGCAATGGACATGTTCCTGCCCGGCATGTTTGCTTACCGCTCGGTGCTTCAGGGCGGAATTCCTCTTGACATTCCCGATCTCCGCAACCCCGAAGAGAGAGAAAAGTGGAGAAATGATACGGAGTGCACCGTTGCAAAGGCTGCAGGCGATATGTTTGTTCCTTCTTATTCAAAGGGTAATCCCGATGTTCCTGCCGAAACCTACGAAGGAATCAAGAAGAAATTCGAAGAGGAATGGGCAAAAAGAATTTCCGAAAACAAATAAAAAGTGAGGCTTTTTTATGGAAAATAAAAAGTTTGTCGGCAAAAAAGAGCTGTGGATGTTTGCGCTCGGCGCAGGCGGTCAGGGCATGATATATGCCATGATGTCCAGCTATATCAGCGACTATTATGTTAACGTTCTTCAGCTTCCGCTCATGTTTGTTCTTGTTCTCATGCTTGCAGCGAGAGTATGGGACGCAATCAATGACCCGATGATGGGAATGATTGTTGACAGAAGGACAATGAAAAAGGGCAGAATGAAGCCCTATATCATCATAGCAACTCCCATTATTGCGGTGCTTACCCTTCTTATGTATCTCAGCCCCGACATGGAGCAGGCTCCGCTTATGGCGTTCTCGGCTATCGTTTATGTTCTCTGGGGTATGGCCTACACAATGGCGGATGTTCCTTTCTGGACTCTTCCCAACGTGCTTACTCCCAACTCAAAAGAGAGAAGCGATGTTATTTCTTTCACAAAGATTATCAACAGCATCGGTTCTGCTCTTCCCGAGGTTCTTTTCCTCATAATTCCTCTTGTCCTCAATGCGATTTATGCAAAATTCGGCAACGAACCCAATCCGCTTGATTTCGAAAAGAAAAAGTATTTTCTTATTGCTCTTTTTGCGGTTGTTATCGGCGGAATTATGTATGTCAACTGCTATTTCCATATTAAGGAAAGAGTTGCTCTTCCCAACAAGAAAAAAGTTCCCGGTCAGCCCGGCAGCCTTTCAAGAATTTTCCACTGCAAGCCCCTCATGCTTGTTGTGATTATGGGTATTCTTTCGAGCGGCAGATATCTTGTTCAGGCGGCGGCAATTCACGTTGCGCGTTATTCCTTCTATATCGGCCCCGAAAATCCCACTCAGGCAGATATTCTTAACAGCATCAGCCTTGTAAAGACCATCTTCCAGGTTTGCACAATCGTCGGCATGTTCGGTACAACCCTCATCATGCCCATGCTTATGAAAAAGTTTGATTATAAGAAAATCGTTATCACAACCTGCCTTGCAGGTTTTGCGGCAAGCGTTGTAACAACGGTTATCGGTTATGTAACTGACCTTTCGAGCATCTATGTGCTCGCTCCGTTCATTATTGTTCAGTCAATTCCTCTCGGTGTTATCAACGTTGTTTCCTACGCAATGATATGCGACAGCCTTGACTATATGGAGCTCACAACAGGCGCAAGAGAAAACGGTCTCGGCTCGGCTTGTCAGGGCTTTATCAACAAAATCGGCAACGCATTTTCAACCTGCGGCATCATTGTTCTTTATATGGTAATCGGCATGGACCCCGCTGCAATGCTCTCAAAAGAAGCCATCATGCCTGCATTTGACGTTGATTTCGGTCAGAGATTTGCGATGTTTACTCTTGTATCTCTTCTTCCCGGCATCAGCATGATGCTTTGCTCAATTCCGATGTTCTTCTATAAGATTTCGGGCAAAAACAAAGAAAAGATGCTTGCCGACCTTGCCGAAAAGCGCGCAAACGAAGGCTTTAAAGTTGAAGAATAATTATAATGTGGGGCGGGATGCCCGCATCCCGCCGTTAAATTTTCTCATAAAGAAAAGGTGACCCATTTGTCCAATAAAAAAGATTTAAGAAATATTGCTATCATCGCTCACGTTGACCACGGCAAAACAACCCTGGTTGACGAAATGCTCAAGCAAAGCGGAACCTTCCGCGATAATGAGCAGGTTGCCGACAGAGTTATGGACTCCAACGACCTTGAGCGTGAAAGAGGAATAACAATCCTCTCAAAAAACACATCCGTTCATTATAAAGGCACAAAAATCAATGTTGTTGACACCCCCGGTCATGCCGATTTCGGCGGCGAGGTTGAGCGCATTCTTATGATGGTTGACGGCGTGCTGCTGCTTGTCGATGCGTTTGAGGGCTGTATGCCTCAGACAAGATTCGTTCTTAAAAAGGCTCTCGGTCTCAAAAAGAAGGTTCTTGTTGTCATCAACAAAATTGACCGACCCAACGCCCGTCCCTATGAGGTTGTTGACGAGGTGCTTGACCTCTTTATTGACCTCGGAGCAGACGAAGATCAGCTTGAATTCCCCGTTGTCTATGCCAGCGGCAGAGACGGATATTCCAGCCTTGACCCCAACGCAAGAGGCGGCAACATGCAGCCTTTATTTGATGCGATTCTCGAAAATATCGAAGCCCCCGAGGGCGACCCCGACGAGCCGCTTCAGGTTCTTTTTTCCAGCCTTGATTATGACGATTATGTCGGCAGAATCGGTGTAGGCAGAGTTGAAAGAGGCAGAATAAAGAAGAATCAGCAGATTGTTCTTTGCAAAACAGACGGCACAACCCAGAATGTTAAGGTTTCTCGCCTTTATCAGTTTGAGGGTCTTGCCAGAGTTGAATGCGAAGAAGCGGAAGCGGGCGATATCATCTGCGTTTCGGGCATAGAAGGCATAAATATCGGCGAAACGGCATGCCATCCGGATAACGTTGAGGCTCTGCCGTTCATCAAGATAGACGAGCCCACCATTTCAATGAATTTCATTGTTAATGACAGCCCGTTTGCAGGCAAAGAGGGCAAGTTCGTGACATCAAGAAACGTTCGTGACCGTCTTTTTAAAGAGGTTGAAACGAATGTGAGCATGAGGGTTGAAGAAACCGAATCAACCGATACCTTCAAGGTTTCGGGCAGAGGCGAGCTTCATCTTTCCATCCTCATTGAAACAATGCGCCGCCAGGGCTATGAATTCCAGGTTTCAAGACCCAAGGTTATTTTTAAAGAAATTGACGGTCAGCTCATGGAGCCCATGGAATTGCTGATTGTTGAAGTGCCCGAGCAGTATGTGGGCGCGGTTATTGAAAAATTAGGTTCCCGTAAGGGCGAACTTGAGAATATGGGCGCGCGCGAAGGCGGCTCAACCCATCTTGAGTTCAAAATTCCGTCAAGAGGTCTTATCGGCTACCGTGCAGAATTCCTGACCGATACCAACGGCAACGGAATCATGAACCAGCTTTTTGACGGCTATGCACCTTATAAAGGCGATATTCAGACCCGTGAGAGAGGTTCGATTGTTGTTCACGAAACAGGTGTCAGCACCGCATACGGACTTTTCAACACTCAGGACAGGGGACGTCTTTTCATCCCTGCAGGTGTTGAGGTTTATGAGGGCATGATAGTCGGCGAATGCGCAAAAAATGAAGATATCGTCTGCAACATCTGCAAAACGAAGCATCTGACCAACACCCGCGCATCCGGCTCGGATGATGCGTTGCGCCTTGTTCCTCACAGTGTGCTCAGCCTTGAGCAGTGCATGGAATTCATAAAGGACGATGAGCTTCTGGAGGTTACTCCCACATCGCTCAGGCTCCGCAAACGCATTCTTTCCAAGGAATTGCGAATGAAACAACAATTCAGGAAGAAATAATATGATGAATCAGAAAACTGCCGTTACGCTCGGCAGCTTTGACGGCTTACACAAAGGTCATATGAAGGTTATTGCCTGTGCTTTTGAAATGCAGCAAAAGCACGGGCTTTTGCCCCTTGTGCTTTTGTTTGACAGCCATCCGATGCTTTCGGTTGCGGGCAAAGCGCCCGACATGATTCTGCAGCCTTCGCTGCGAGATGAGCTGATTGCTCAGACCGGCGCAGGCAAAAGAATTGTTTCTTTCAGAGAAGTCAAGGATATGTCGTGCCGTGATTTCTTTGAAAAAATTCTTGTTGAAAAGCTCAATGCGGGCGGCATCTGTTGCGGCTGGAACTACCGCTTCGGCAAAAACAACGAGGGCGGCACCGAGGAGCTGAAAGCTCTTTGCAAAGAAAACGGCGTGGAGCTTATAATTACTCCGCCGGTTGATTATAACGGTGAGCCGGTCAGCTCAACGAGAATTCGCCGCGCGGTTGAAGGCGGCGATATTCCGCTTGCAAATGCTATGCTCGGCAGAGAATTCCGCTATAAAAACGTTGTTGTAAACGGTCAGCACAGGGGCAGGCTTATCGGCGCGCCGACGATTAATCAACGCTTTGACCAAGGATTTGTCAAACCGAAAAAAGGCGTTTATGCTTCGGTAACGGTTGTTGACGGCTCGGAATATCCGTCGGTGACGAATGTTGGCTTGAGGCCGTCATTTGAGAATGAGGATTTTCGCAGCGAAACCTGTATTTTAGGCTTCAGCGGCAATCTTTACGGCCGGGATATAGAGGTGCGCCTGCTGGAATATCTCAGGGATGAAATTAAATTTGATTCAATCGATTCTCTCAGCGTTCAGATTCATGCGGATGCCGAGATGTCGAAGGAAATATTCGGAAAACGAGGTGAAACAGGCGATGTATGAAACATGGGAACAGCTTAAGGCAGACTGCATGCAGTGCAGAAAATGCTCCCTTTGCGAAACGAGAACAAATCTTGTTTTCGGCGTCGGCAACGAAAATGCCGAGGTAATGTTTATCGGCGAAGGACCCGGCGAAAATGAGGATTTGCAGGGCGAACCGTTTGTCGGCAGGGGAGGAAAGCTGCTTGACAAATATCTTGAAGCGATTGATCTTGACAGAAAGAAGAATATTTACATTGCAAACATGGTGAAATGCCGTCCGCCGAAAAACCGCGACCCTCTCCCCGAGGAGCAGGAGCAGTGCATCGGCTGGCTTCGCGAACAGACAAGGCTCATGCGCCCGAAAATAATCGTTTGCCTCGGCAGAATTTCTGCGCAAAGGCTTATTTCAAAGGATTTCAAGGTTACGAAGCAGCACGGCGATTTTATTGAAAAAGGCGGAATCCTTTTTATGGGAACCTTCCATCCCGCGGCGCTTCTAAGAAATCCGAACCAAAAACCCGATGCGCTTGAGGATTTTCTTGCGCTTCAAAGAAAAATAAAAGAAATATGTGACCGCACATATTAATGCAAAAAACCCACCCGAAAAGGGTGGGTTTTTGCATGGGGTTGAATTGAGGAGGGGTATTGCTTGCTCAAAATGAGCAGCACCTTGCGGGTTGCGGCTCCCGCTCGGTACACCCTGATAATAACCCGAATTTATTAATTCGGTATGAATTCATTTTTAACGTTTGTAGGATATTTTGTTAATAGGTGTTTATAACGCTGTTTTGGCAACATATTCTGCTCTCAGCTCGTCTTTAACAATATTTTTGAGCAGGTTAAGCTCCAGAATCCTGCGCGCTTTCATGAGGTCGCGGGTCATGAAGTCGCCTGCAACAATATTAACCCTTTCAAGCTTTGACGGGTCAGCAGCGATATCCCTTATAATCTGCGGGAAGTACATGCGGCTTATTTCGTCGAGCTCGTCGGGCCATTTTGTCCAGCCGTTTTCGGTTCCTATATTCGGCGTTTGCTGGGTCTGGAACCAGAAGAATCCTTCAGCATCCGCGTTGCGGAAATAATTGAGGATTTCTTTTGCGAATTTTTCGGGTTTATAGCCGTAAACAACCGAATCCCACGGGCCGTACATCGGGCAGTCGGTGCTGAATTCATATTCCTTTTTCTCATTGATAATGATATATTTTTTGCCCGATTTTCTGATATCTCCCATGGTCAGGCTGCCGATGTTTTCGCAATCGGTAAGCGCATATTTTTCGGGGCAGAGATATTCTTTTATCAGGCGGTTTGTTTCTGCCGTGTTGCCGTCATAGCTGAGCTTTATCGGCCCGATTTTCTGGTTCATATATGTCTGGATGCTGAGAACAAAAAATTCGTCTGTTTCATCCAGAATCATTTTAAGGCTTTCAAAAGCATGCTCTGCGGGCATTCCCTTCATAACGCCGTGGGCGATGAAAAGGTTGCCTTTTTTGTCCGCTTTTATTCTGATGTCAAAAAATCTGACACCGCAGGCATACTGCTCATAGAGAGAGCCGTTTTGGCACTTTGCAAATTTGTTCATGCCCATTGTGGCTGAATTGTGGGAACCGGGCATGGCAATTTTGGTTATTGCGGCGTCGTCTTTTATATAAGACATCCAATTTTTGAAGAACATGTTTTTTCTCTCCTCATATTTCAATTAAACGCTATGCAATTATAATATCATAACACGTTACCCGTTGTCAACGCGCAACAAGGCGGGTGTTAGCGAAAACTAATCGGAAATGCAGTAAAAATATACAAAAATTACAATAAAAATTACTTTATATCGTTAAAAAAAATCGATAAAAAAGTAGCTTTTTTTATATTTATATGTTATAATGGCTTAGAATGCAGGATTGCGGCTGCTTCGGCGCGGATTTTGCATAAACATTCACTATGTTTAATTTATCATTCAGGAGGAATGACTTAATGATTAAAAAGATCAGCACATTGCCTTTCGCAGGCACTCCCGAGCAGGAAGCACAGCTTAAAGAGATTATCGCAGAGGCTAATTGCGACAAGAGCATGCTCATGCATGTTATGCAGGAAGCCCAGAACATCTACGGCTATCTTCCCATCGAAGTTCAGACCATGATTGCCGAAGGAATGAACGTTCCCCTTCAGAAGGTTTACGGCGTTGCGAGCTTCTACGCTCTTTTCTCGCTGACTCCCAAGGGTAAGTACAACGTTTCCGTTTGCCTCGGCACAGCTTGCTATGTTAAGGGTTCTCAGGAAATTCTTGACAAAATCTGTGAGGTTCTCGGCATCGCAGCAGGCGAATGCACAGAAGACCTTAAGTTCTCTGTTGAAGCTTGCCGCTGCATCGGCGCTTGCGGCCTTGCTCCCGTTTTCACAATCAATGACGATGTTTACGGCAGAGTAACTCCCGAAGAAATCCCCGCCATCCTTGCAAAATACAACTAATTTTAACCGCTGAGCGGAAAATGAGGGATTTGCCATGAAGATAATCGACATTAAAGAGCTGCTTGATGCAGAAATTCTCTGCGGCAGCGAAAGACTTGAACATGAGATTCACTCCGCCTGCGGCAGTGACATGATGAGCGACGTTCTGGCATATGTTAAAGACCAGGCGGTGCTCCTCACGGGTCTTGTTAATGCACAGGTAATCCGTACGGCTGAAATGATGGATATGAAATGCATCGTTTTCGTGCGCGCAAAGCGTCCGTCACAGGATATGATTGACCTTGCCGAAGAAAGCGGAATCGCGGTTCTCACATCGCCAAAGCGTATGTATGACGCCTGCGGAATCCTCTATTCAAACGGACTCAGAGGTGAAACAAATGGCTGAACCCTTGATTTTCCAATTTGATGTTGACGGCGATAATTTCACCTCCGCGGGTCAGGCATCCGTGCAGGTCAAGAAAAATCTGCGCCAGCTCGGAATTGACCCCGAAACAATCCGCAGAGTTTCCATTGCCATGTATGAAGGCGAGATAAATATGGTTATTCATGCGGGCGGAGGCGAGGCAGAGGTTACCGTCAGCGACGAGAACATCGAAATTAAACTTACAGACCATGGGCCGGGAATTGCCAACATCGAGCAGGCTATGCAGGAGGGCTTCTCAACAGCTCCCGATAACATCCGCTCGCTCGGCTTCGGTGCCGGTATGGGTCTGCCAAACATGAAAAGATATACCGATTACATGCAGATAGATTCTGTTGTCGGAGAAGGAACAACCATCACAATGAGGGTTAACTACTGATTCACAGCAGTCTGACAGGAAGGAGTGTGGTTCCGGTGAATACATACATCCATTCGGTATCGCTTGATGCCAAAAAGTGCACAGGCTGCACAACCTGCATGAAGCACTGCCCAACTGAGGCAATAAGAATCAAAAACGGATGCGCCGTGATTGACGCCGAGCGCTGCATTGACTGCGGCGAATGCATCCGCAACTGCCCCAACAACGCAAAAAAAAGCATTTGCAATTCTTTTGACGAAATAAAAAATTATAAGCATAAGATTGCGCTTCCCGCACCGAGCCTTCTTGCTCAGTTTGATAACCTTGACAATATCGGTTATGTTCTGCAAGGCTTGATAGATATCGGTTTTGATGAAGTTTTTGAGGTTGCAAAAGCGGCTGAGCTGGTTTCGGCTTACACAAGGCTTTATCTTCAGACCGAGGGAATCAAAAAGCCCGTTATCAGCACGGCTTGCCCCGTTGTGACAAGACTTATTCTGCTGCGCTTCCCGTTCCTTAAGGATAACCTTATTCCGCTTCTTTCTCCCATGGAGGTTGCTGCTCATCTGGCGGTTGAAGAAGCGATGAAAAAGAATCCCGAGCTTAAAAGAGAGGATATATGCACCTGCTTTATTTCTCCCTGTCCCGCAAAGGCAAGCTACGCCAAGAACGGCTTCGGAAGCTATAAGAGCGAGGTTGACCTCGTTGTTTCCATGAGCGAAATTTATTTTCAGCTTATCAACGTTATGAATCGCGACAATCTCTGTGATATGGCGTCACAGGCAGGCAGAATCGGTCTGAGCTGGGCAATCTGCGGCGGCGAAGGCTCCGCTCTTCTCAATGACAAAATCATTGCGGCGGACGGAATAAACAATGTCATTTCCGTGCTTGACCAGATTGAAGACGGCAATATCCCGCCCGTAGATTTCGTTGAGCTGAATGCGTGCCCGAGCGGCTGTGTCGGCGGAGTGCTGACAATTGAAAACCCCTATGTTGCCAAAAACAGGCTTCATACTTTAAGGCGATATATGCCGGTTTCTCTCAGCTCTGCGGCTGATAACGAATATATTCCCGAAAACAGCTTTTTCGGAGATTTGCCCGAATACAGACCCCTCAACAGACTCAGCGACAGCATCGGCGAATCAATGAGGCTCATGTCTAAAATTCAGGCTCTCAGAAAAGAGCTGCCCGGAATTGACTGCGGCTCCTGCGGTGCGCCGAATTGCCGCGCTTTTGCCGAGGATATCGTTATGGGCAATGCAGACAGAAACGAATGCATAATTGCTTACAAAGACTTGCTTCAAAAATATATAAAGAATTATGACGGAGGTGAGTCGGTTGACGGTTAATGAGCTTGCCGCAATAAACGGCATGGCTGCCGTTGCTTTGCCCGAAGGGGAAAGAGAAATCAACGGTGTTTATATCGGCGACCTGCTCAGCTGGGTAATGGGAAGAGCGAAGGCGGACAATGCGTGGATAACAATAATGTCCAACATAAACATTGTTGCCGTTGCATCCCTTGCCGATGTTGCCTGCATAATTCTTGCCGAGGGCGTTGCGCTTGATGCATCGGTTATTGAAACCGCCAAGGCAAAGGGTGTTAACATCATCTCATCGCAGATGCCTGCCTACGAAACGGCGATGCTTATCGGCGAAAAGCTTTGATATGAAAAAATATTATTACGATTTACACATGCATTCATGCCTGTCGCCCTGCGGCGATGACGAAATGACCCCCAACAACATGGCGGGCATGGGAGTGGTTGCAAAGCTTGATATAATGGCGCTCACTGACCACAACACCTGCCGCAACTGCCCCGCTTTCTTTAAAACCTGCGAGGCAAACGGGATTGTTCCCGTTGCGGGCATGGAGCTGACAACGGCTGAGGATATCCACCTTGTCTGCCTTTTTGAGCAGCTTGAGGATGCGATGAAATTCGACGAAGCCGTTAATAAACAGAGGATACCTTTTAAAAACCGTGTCGATATTTTCGGCGAGCAGATGATAATGGACGAAGACGACGAGGTTATTGCCACGGAAGAAAATCTGCTTTCAAATGCAACGATGATAACCGTTGACGATGCCCCGAGGCTTGTTAATGACCACGGCGGAATCTGCTATCCCGCGCATATCGACAGGGAAGCAAACGGAATTGTTGCAACGCTCGGTGTTTTTCCGGAATTTCCGTATTTCCCATGCTATGAACTGCACGACGGCGATAAAAAAGACGAATATATCGGCAGATTTCCGTTTCTTGCGGACAAGCCGTGCGTTGTTTCATCGGATGCCCATTATCTTTGGGATATAAGCGGCAGGCTCAACTGCTTTGAGCTTGATGTTGCGCAAGAAACTCCCGAAAGCGTTCGCAAAAAGCTTTTTGAAAGGTTAAAAAACCAATGAAAGAGTTATCTTTAAATGTTCTCGATATTGCAAAAAACTCCGTTAAGGCAAAAGCAGAGAACATTTTGATAGAGCTTAATGAAACAGAAGAAATCCTGACACTTGTTATTCAGGATGACGGCTGCGGAATGAGCGAAGAAATGGTCCGCAACGTTATAGACCCGTTTTGCACAACCAGAACAACCCGCAAAGTTGGAATGGGAGTTCCTTTGCTGAAAATGGCGGCGGAACAGACGGGCGGCGGAATAGAAATCCGCTCTGTCTGCGAAAACGAAAATCCGAACGGACACGGAACAACGGTCAAAGCGGAATTTTTCAAAAACCATCTTGATTTCACCCCGCTCGGCGACATTGTTTCGAGCATAACGGTTCTGATTCAGGGCGCGCCCGATATTAACTGGCGTTTTGTTCATGAAATGCCGCAGGGAACCGTTGAGCTGGACACAAAGGAGCTGCGCGAAATTCTCGGCGATGTTCCGCTGGATACTTACGAGGTTATAAAATGGATTGAAGACTATCTCAAAGAGGGCTATGAATCCATTTAAAATAGTTAATTTTTTAAGAGAGGATAGATGTTATGAAATCATTGGCTGAGCTTGCTGCTATCAGAGAAAAAATGAAGGACAAGGTTGTTCTTCGCGAGGGCACAGGCGAAATCAGAGTTGTTGTCGGCATGGCAACCTGCGGCATCGCTGCAGGCGCAAGACCCGTGCTCAACGCATTTGTTGAAGAGGTTACCAAGGCAGGCCTTGGTGATAAGGTTACCGTTTCACAGACAGGCTGCATCGGCGTTTGCCAGTATGAGCCCGTTGTTGAAATCTTTGAGGCAGACAAAGAAAAGGTTACTTATATCAAGATGACAGCCGAAAAGGCTGCCGAGGTTGTTGAAAAGCACCTCAAGGGCGGCAAGGTTGTTTCTGAATACACAATCAGTAACGCTATCTCATAATGGAGGTTAAAAAGATATGATTCGTTCCCATGTATTGATTTGCGGCGGTACCGGCTGTACTTCATCGGGCAGCAAGGTGCTCATTTCCACCTTTGAAGAAGAAATCGCAAAGAACGGTCTTGCCGACGAAGTTAAGGTTGTTCAGACAGGTTGCTTCGGCCTTTGCGCTCTCGGCCCCGTTGTTATCATTTACCCCGAAGGCACTTTCTACAGCCGCGTTGAAGAAAAAGACGTTGCGGAAATCGTTTCCGAGCATCTTCTCAAGGGCCGTCTTGTTGACAGACTTGTTTACAAAGATGCAGACGAAAGCGTTATCGAGGAAGCAGGCAAAACACTTTCTCTTAACGACACAAACTTCTATAAGACCCAGAAGAGAGTTGCTCTTCGTAACTGCGGTCTTATCGACCCCGAAGATATTGATGAATACATTGCTATGGACGGTTATGCCGCCCTCGGCAAGGTTCTCACAGAAATGAAGCCCGAAGAGGTTGTTCAGGTTGTTAAGGACTCAGGTCTTCGCGGCAGAGGCGGCGGCGGATTCCCCACCGGTCTTAAATGGAGCTTCACGGCAGCTAACGCAGCTGACCAGAAA
>JAZLCS010000095.1:0-26944 GCA_045614385.1 Acutalibacteraceae bacterium
GCCTTCGTATTCAACCGTTACATCAATGTCGCCGACTTTGCTGACTGTTCCGGGGCTTACGGAATAACCGCTTCTGACCGATTCAACCGTGCCGTCGGAATAAACTGCATTGATAATAAGCCCCTCGGTATCGATTTTGTCTTTATAATAATAGTTTGTTTTATCCGGCTCTTCAACAACATATATACTTGCAACAGTTTTATTAACTCCTGTGCTGAGATTGAATTTAATTGAATTCTGCTGAGCATATGTATGAGCATATGAGCCTTTTTCAACAGTCAGGGTCAGTGAGGAACAGCCGCCGAAAGCGCCGGATTCAATTGAAGTTACGCTTGAAGGGATGCGGAGTTCTTTCAGAGCCGTGCAATTGCTGAAAGCACCGTATTCAATCGTTTTAACACTTGACGGAATTGAAACACTTGTCAAGCTGTTGCAGCTGTCAAAGCTTCTGGAGCTGATGTTTTTTACTCCGTCGGAAATAACAACGGAAGTAAGCCCCGAATAGTCGAAAGCACTTGAAAAATCCGTTACCGATGCAGGAATTGTTATTGTTTTGAGAGAATCGCAGCTTCCGAAAGCATGAGTACCTATAAAAGTTACCGTTGAAGGAATGCTGACCGAACCCAATGCGCTCATATAGAAAGCATAGTCCTCAATACTCTTCAGGCTGCTCGGAAGAATCATGGTTTTGATGTTTTTATCGCTGTTAAAAGCAGAATTACCGATTCTGCGAACATCTGACGGCACTGTAAATGATGTTGCGGTTTTACCGCTTGGATATTTAATGAGAGTTTTGTCGGTTACGGGACTTGACGAACCGTTGGGATCATAAGGGCTTTCAAGAGGACCGTAAAGCACGCCGTCAACGCTGCTGTAAACAGTGTTGCTGCTTTCAACTGCAAATGCGGTTATTGCTGTGCAACCGACAAACGGATTTGCCGCTGTTTTTTTGCCGCTTTTTTCGATAGTTGTTCTGATTGTCTTAACGCTTGCAGGAATTTCAATCTCCGTTAAAGACTGACACATACCGAAAGCTTCCGCACCGATAAGGGTAACGGTTGAAGGAATAATAATTGATTCAAGAGAAATACAGTTTGAAAAGGTTCCGTCTTCTATCGCAGTCAGATTTGAAGGAAGGTTAATTTCTTCAAGGCTGCCGCATGAACTGAAGGCTCGAGAACCGATTTCACAATTGTCGCCTTCAATAACAACCTTTTTGAGAGAAGTGCAGCCGTCAAAAGCGTTTGAGCCGATGCTTGTGACGCTTGAAGGAACGGTTACCTCGGTTATCGCATTGCAATCGCTGAAAGCATTGCTTTTGATCTGAGTGACGGTTGACGGAATTTCAATAGCACCGACCGCGTTTTTGTTGCAGTATGTAAGCACTCCGCCGCTAATTGTTAAAAAACTGTTTGCCGAAGCGGTCATGCCGAAAGTTGCTGACGAAAAAATAATCAGCAGCGTGAGCAAAACACCCACTGTTCTTTTTGTGATTTTCTTCATTGGAATCCCCCCGATAATAATATCACATGTTAGATTATACTTAAATATAATAAAAAAATCAATAGTTTTAAATAATATAATAAAAACTTTTTGTTTATTATTGACAAAACCACTGTAAATTACTAAAATTGTTTTATATTATAAATAGGAGATACATATTTCTATGTTTGATGAAAAAGGCAATTTTTACAAGCCCGAGCGAGGTTCTTCGCCTGCTCCCGACCATATTATGCTCGCCTTTTGCGGCGATGCAAAAACAGAGATGTCCGTTATCTGGCGCACCTGCACGGATGTTGAAGAAGGCTTCATTCTTTACCGAAAAGAAAATGCCGATAATTGGATAAGAGCGGATGCAAAATACGAAACCAAAGAAACCGATATCGATATCAGTAATTATTATTCCGTCAGGCTGGCAAATCTTGAGCCCGGCACAAAGTATCACTATACCGTCGGCTCTGAGGCTCACCGCAGCGAGGAATTTTCGTTTGAAACCGAGGCTGAAAATGTTGATAAATTCAGCTTTATTGTAATTGCAGACCATCAGAAGGGTGACCCCTGCCACCTGCCCGATTATTCAATGGTGGGTAATATGCTGAGGGATGCGTTGAAGAAGCACCCCGAATGCAAATTCATCTTCACTGCGGGCGATAACTGCGACAACGGTCAGAACGAATTGCAATGGAACGGAATGTTTGAGGGGCTTAAAGGAATCATCGAAAGCATCCCTTATATGATGACAACCGGAAACCACGACAACCGCGGATATATAACATATTTCCCGGAACCGACCGGAAAATTCTATCTTGAACATGCCGATTTCTTTGATTTTCAGTTCGGTCCCGCATATCCCGCCAACGGACCCGAAGGATACACGGGCGAAAACTATTCTTTCGACTACGGCAACACGCATTTTCTTGTTATGGGTATCAACGCTCCGCAGGTTGTTGAGGATTGGGCATATAATGATTTGCAAAACAGCAGTAAAACATGGAAGCTCGGTGCATATCACTTCCCGATTTATCCCGTTATGCCCGAAGGGCAGAACAATGACGCTTATCCGTGGCTGAGAAAACCGATTGAAGAAGGCAGGCTTGATATTCTTTTCGCCGGCCATGAGCATTCTTTTGCAAGAACCTTCCCCACAAAGGGTGATGAACTGTTTGACAAGCCCTCTGAGGGTACGGTGCATTACATCGTCGGCAACGGCGGCGGCAACATTTATCACTCCAACGCGCCCAAAACATGGCACGCGGCGTTTTATCCGCAAGAAATCAGAATGGGCTCATACACCCTTGTTGAAATTGACGGCGATAAGCTCACCGCAACGGCATATCTTGCAGACGGCAGAATATTTGACGTTTTTACAATCGATAAAACAAAGGACCTTATTACACCCTATGCGCTCGCTCCGACTTATGACTGGACTAAAATGGCGTTCAAGGGCAGAATGCTCGAGCTGATTTCAAGAGAGCTTTATGCCGAAAACAAAAAAGGAATCTGGTATGCCCCCTTCGGAGTGGTCATTCAGTTCATCGGCGGAAAAGTCATAAAAGAGAAAGACACTCTTTATGTCGAGGCGTATGACCACAGAGCAACTTTCACCGTTGGCAGCCGCCTTGCAAAAACCGATCTCGGAACGGTTGAAATGAGCGGCGAACCCTATTTTCACCGTAACCAGCTTTATGTTCCCGTTGATGACAGTGCAAAAATGTTTGAAATGGAATGGTATCACGCCAAACGCAACAACTTCATCAACTGGAACACCCCCAGCGAAGATAAACCTTTATGTAAACATCCCGAGGAGGAATGATTATGCTTTATAAAAAAAATACAGCTCCCGCACTCACCGACGAGCTTTTCAAAAATCCCACCTGTGAATACAGAGGCACTCCGTTCTGGGCATGGAACAGTGACCTGAAAGCAGAGGAGCTTTGCCGACAGATTGAAGTTTTCAAAAAAATGGGTCTCGGCGGTTTCCACATGCACGTGCGCACTGGCATGTCCACAAACTATCTCTCCGATGAATTTATGTCACTCATTAAATGCTGTGCGGAAAAAGCAGACAAGGAACATATGCTTGCCTGGCTTTATGATGAGGACAGATGGCCTTCGGGCGCAGCCGGCGGCCTTGTTACCAAAGAAGAAAAATACAGAGCCCGCTGCCTGCTCATGACTCCGTTCCCCTGCGACAACAACGAAGGAGAGGCAAAATTCCTTGATTCCCGCGCTGAAGGCGGCAGAGAAGGCAAGGGCTGGCTCATCGCCTGCTATGACATCGTTCTTGACGAAAACGGCTATCTCAAAAGCTATAGGGTTATCGGCGAAAACGAAGCGGCCGAAGGCACAAAATGGTATGCCTACCTTAAAATTCATACTCCCTCACCCTGGTATAACAATCAAACATATCTCGATACGCTCAACCCCGAAGCTGTCAAGCGTTTTGTTGAAGTTACACACGAAAGATACAAAGAAACCGTCGGCGAATATTTCGGCGGCGTTGTTCCCGCAATTTTCACGGATGAGCCTCAGTTCACCCGCAAAAAGGTTCTCAAAAATTCAACTGACCTTGATGACATCCTCATGCCATGGACTGACAGTATTCCCGAAACATACAAGGCGCAGTACGGCGAAGATATAATTGAATCGCTTCCCGAAATCTTCTGGGAGCTTCCCGGCGGCAAGGTTTCCGTTACCCGTTATCACTACCATGACCATATTTCAGAACGTTTCGCAGAGGCTTTTGCGGATGTCTGCGGCTCATGGTGCAGAGAAAACGGAATTGCTCTCACCGGTCACATGATGGAGGAGCCTTCGCTTCACAGCCAGACCGCCGCCCTCGGCGATGCAATGCGCTCATACAGAGGCTTTGACCTGCCCGGCATCGACATGCTCTGCGCAAACTTTGAATTCACAACAGCAAAACAGGCACAGTCCGCAGTTCATCAGTACGGCAGAGAAGGCATGCTTTCCGAGCTTTACGGCGTTACGGGCTGGGACTACGATTTCAGAGGCTACAAGCTTCACGGCGACTGGCAGGCATGCCATGGCGTCACAATCAGAGTTCCCCATCTTTCATGGTATGCAATGGGCGGCGAAGCTAAGCGCGACTACCCCGCTTCAATTCACTATCAGTCACCCTGGTGGGAGGAATTCTCATATCTTGAAGACCACTTTGCAAGAGTCAATGCCGCAATGACAAGAGGTAAGCCTATTGTAAAGGTTGGCGTTATCCATCCCGTTGAAAGCTTCTGGCTCCACTGGGGACCCAACGACAAAACGGCTCTCATGAGAGAAAATATGGATAAAAAGTTCTTTGACGTTACCGATTGGCTCGTCAAAGGCAGCATAGATTTCAACTTCATCAGCGAATCGCTTCTTCCCTCGCTCTGCGAAAATGCAGGCTCTCCGCTCAAAGTGGGCGAAATGGAATATGATGCAATCGTTGTGCCCGAATGCGAAACTCTCAGAAGCACAACTCTCGAACGCCTTGAAAATTTCCGTGCGGCAGGCGGCAAGCTCATTTTCATGGGCAGCGCTCCCGTATATGAAAACGGCATTCCGAGCGAAAGAGGCAAAGAGCTTTACGGCAAATCAACCGTTATTTCCTATGACAAAGCAAAGCTTCTCTCTGCTCTTGAAGATAACAGAACCGTTACTCTTCGCCTTGCAAACGGCAATCTTTCCGAAAAATTCATTTATCAGCTTCGTAAAGACGGCAACAGCCGCTGGCTCTTTATCAGCCGTTGCTGTGAGCCCTATAACAAAGATGTTGTAAGCGAAAGCGAGCTTCGCATCAGCGTAAAGGGAGAATTCACTCCCTATGTTTATGACACAATCAGCGGCGAAATCGGCAAAATCGCCTGCGAATACAAAAACGGCTGTACCGTAATTTCAAAAACTCTTTATGACTATGACAGCCTGCTTCTCAAGCTTGATGAAGGCAAATCCGATCTCATAGGCAACAGCTTTGACGGCAAAGACCTCATAGATGCATCTGTTGCTCCCGCGCTTGTTTCTTACACACTTTCCGAGCGCAATGCGCTTCTGCTTGACATGGCGGAATTTGCAATCGACGGCGGCGAATTCAAGCCCACGGAAGAAATTCTGCGCCTTGATAACGTGTGCAGAGAAATTCTCGGCTTCAAAGAGAGAGGCGGCCATGTGCCTCAGCCCTGGGTGCTTGACAAAGAGGTTATCAATCATTCGGTAACTCTCAGATTCACAATCAACAGCCAAATCGTTTATGCGGGCGCAGAACTTGCTCTCGAAGATGCCGAAAAAGCAAAAATCGTTTTCAACGGTGAAAACGTTGCAAACGACATCACAGGCTGGTATGTTGACAAGGATATCAAGACAGTTGCACTTCCCGAAATCAAAAAAGGCGAAAACATTCTTGAAATCACCCTGCCCATCGGCGAAACCACAAACACCGAGTGGTGCTATCTTCTCGGCGATTTCGGCGTAAGCCTTGCAGGCAGAGCGGCTGTTATTACTGCTCTTCCCGAAAAACTCGCCTTCGGCTCAATAATCGGTCAGGGACTCCCCTTCTACGGCGGAAACATTACATATCATCTTGAAGCAGAGGGCAACAGCCTTTGCATTCAGGCAACAAGATATAAGGGCGCTCTCATTTCAGTTGCCGTTGACGGCGAAGAAAAAGGCAAGATTGTTTATCCGCCCTATATTCTTGATATTGACGGACTTGCAGACAGCAAGCATAAGGTTGACATCACGCTCTTCGGCAACCGTTATAACGGCTTTGGCCCCATTCACCTGAGTGACAGCAAGCATTCATGGCACGGACCCGGCGCATGGCGCAGCGATGAGGAAGAATGGAGCTATGAATATGTACTCCGCGATGTAGGCATTCTCACAAGCCCGATTGTAAAAGTTAAATCATAACCACCAGTCAAACGGGTGGTTTGCTCGCCCCTATAAGGGGCAGTTACCGGCCAGCGACTAAAGTCGCCGGCTTTCACTTTGTTCAAGCCTATTGCCTTTGCCTCTTTTGCAGCCCTTGAAAGGGCGTTTGTACTACTTGCTACCCTTAAAAGGGTCTTCGTATTCTTTTACACTTAACTTGTCCAGTGCTATGTCGTGTTTTTCTTGTTCCTCTATGTATTTTCGTATCGTTGCTTCGTTTAATCCCACGGTGCTTACATAGTACCCTTCTGCCCAAAAGTGCCTGTTTCCATATTTGTACTTTAAGTTTGCATGTTTGTCAAATATCATTAACGCACTTTTCCTTTTAAGTATCCTATGAAACTTTACACACTTATTTTTGGTGGTATACTTAAAAGCAGATGCACATGGTCTATCATCATGTGTCCTTCAAGTATCTCTACTCCTTTATATCTGCATAGCGTTCTTATGATTTTCTGTAAATCTGCTCTGTACTGTCCATATATTGCTTTCCTTCTATACTTTGGTATGAACACTATGTGATATTTACACATCCATTTTGTGTGTGTCATACTATTTGTTTTTTGGTATAACCTTTTATTACCCACCCGCATAGCGGGTGGGTGTCTGTTTCGGACGTTCCGTCCTCAACTGGCTTAAGCCATTAATCACAACGCCCCCGAATCCGTTTGGATTCGGGGGCGTTAATTGTTTTTATTAATTATGCCTTGTTGTCGCAACCGAGAACGTTCTTAATCTTGTGCTCAACCATGCCCTGGATAGCGGTACGGGCGGGAGCAAGATACTGTCTGGGGTCAAAGTGACCGGGATTCTCAGCCATGTACTTTCTGATAGCAGCTGTCATTGCAAGACGAAGGTCAGAGTCGATGTTAATCTTGCAAACTGCGTGTGAAGCAGCCTTGCGAAGCTCGCTCTCGGGGATACCGATTGCGTCTTCCATCTTGCCGCCGAATTCGTTAATCTGGTCAACAAACTCGGGAACAACTGATGATGCGCCGTGAAGAACGATGGGGAAGCCGGGAAGCTTCTTTTCGATCTCTTCAAGGATGTCGATGCGGATTTTGGGATCCTGACCGGGCTTGAACTTGAATGCGCCGTGGCTTGTGCCGATAGCGATTGCAAGTGAGTCAACGCCTGTTCTTGTTACGAAGTCGATAACTTCAGCAGGGTTTGTGTAGGAAGCGTCTTCAGCAGAAACGTTAACATCGTCTTCGATGCCTGCGAGCTGACCGAGTTCGCCTTCAACAACAACGCCGTGAGCGAGTGCGTAATCAACAACCTTCTTTGTGAGAGCAACGTTCTCTTCGTAGGGAAGGTGTGAACCGTCAATCATAACTGATGTGAAGCCGCCGTCGATGCAAGCCTTACATGTTTCGAAGTCGGGACCGTGGTCAAGGTGAAGAGCGATGGGAAGACCTGTTGTTTCAACAGCAGCCTCAACGAGCTTTACAAGATAAGTGTGGTTTGCATAAGCTCTTGCGCCCTTGGAAACCTGAAGAATGAGAGGGGCATTGAGAGCCTTGCCTGCTTCAACGATACCCTGAATGATTTCCATGTTGTTTACGTTGAATGCGCCTACAGCGTAGCCGCCCTTATAAGCGTCTTCAAACATTTTCTTGGTTGTTACTAATGCCATTTTTATCACTCCTGTAAAATATTTAAACTAACCTTATATATTATACCAAAATTTCAATGAATGTCAATATATTGCCGTAGCATTTAATCAAAGAAAAAAGCCCTGCATCAACAGATACAGGGCAATACGCCAAATTAATATTCAATTTCTGAGTATGAGCAAACTGTTTTGATTACGCCGGTTCCGTTAATTGAAACAACAGCCTTCAACTCAATTTCTGCATCAAAATCATAGGAATAACCGATGCTTGTGATTTTACCTTCTTCAACAGCAACTTCAACAGTGATGTTTTTGTATTCTGCATTGGTTTCCTTAACCTCGATTGCACTCGTAAATGAGGCAATATTGTTCACAACTTCCTCATGTGTAACAAAATCATTTGTAAAGTTTGAAAAAGGTGTTGTGCCGTTCTTCTTGGGATTTGTTGCATCGGCAATTGTGAAAGTGTATACGCCGTTATCTTCGCTGAACGAAGTAAGGTCTGTAGCACGGAGAGTGGATGCCTTAAGCTTATAATCATCCTTAACGCTCTCTTCCGGAATCTCACAGATTATCGTTCCGATTCCAAGAAAATATCCTACAACCGAATTAAGATCCGAGTTTTCGTCAATAGCGCCGATAATTCCGTTAAGAACACCTGTTGCTGAGCCTACATCTATGGGCTTTGTGTACTCAGCTTCTCTCTCAAGAGTATAGCTGCCGCTGTTTGCTATTTTTGCTGTTTCCGCATTAAAGAATGAAAGAAACTCAGCTGCTGCCTCTTCATCAAATTCTGTTACATCAACGACCGTCGTGGTCTCTTCTTCAGGCTGTGTGGGAATGATATCGCCAACACCTATAAAATTGCCTATTGAGTTAATAAAAACCACAAATGCAAGGATGATTGCTGAGAACATTTTGATGATTGTGTTTGACATATATAACTTCCTTTCGGCGGTCTGTGCCGCATTTAGTGACTTAAGTATATCAAATCAAACACAAAAATCAAGCAGATTAATCGAAAATTAAGAATCTTTATTTTTTCTTAAGCAAACAGACTTATAATTTCCGTTTTCAAAAGCACGAACACGTTCCTGACAGCCGCAATTATTTCTTCAATGAAATTATCATATTCCGCATAGGGAACATCAACCTGAAGCTCAAATTTTGCATTGTCAGTTTTTACGCTGCCTTCATAAACATAAAGTTCATTATCAAAATTTTTGATATCATCCTCATAAAGGGTAAAAACTCTGATGCCGTAAGGTCCCGGCTTTGCAAATTCACAGCCGTAGGTAAAGCCGAGCTCAATGCCGTCCCACATGCCTGTATAACCCTCTGTATGCCAATGCCCGAAATATGCGCCGAGAACATCTCCGCATTCTTTCCAAGCCTTGAACTGCTCGGTTGTTTCGCCGGGAATCATTGCGCCCGCATGATATCCGTTTGCAATTTCCTGATTAAGACGGTAACATTTTCCGTCGTCCGCTATGCTTGCACCCTCATCCCAGAAATTACATTCTTCAAAGAGGTTACCCATATCTGCAACAGGAACATGCTGAAAAACAATTGAAGGAACAGTCTCACCGCCGTTAGCCTCTTTCAAAGCGGCACTTTCGGACTTATACCACGCAAGCTGTTCTTCGGTGATGCTTCCGCCGCCGTTATCCAGCATCCAGATATTAAAAACGGTTTCTTTTCCGTCACTGGATTTAATTTCAATATTAAAATCAATTCTGCCGTCTTTATCGTTGCTTTCATCAACGGTGAGGCTGTTTTCATAAGTATCATAGATTTTGAGCCAATCTTCGTTGGTTATGCCGCCCTTATAGTCATTGTTGCCCTGACAAACAGCAAAAGGAATCCCCTTTTTCTCCGCATAACCGAAAACAGTTTCACAAGTTTTTGTTATATTGGTCAAAGACTGATTATAGTCATCGTCCTTAACACCTTCTCTGAAAGGCTCCGCATCGCTTGTTAAATCGCCGGCACGGTTATCCTCAACAATATCGCCCGTGAAAACAATAAGGTCAGGATTGGTTTCGTCAATGGAAAGCTCAAGAAATTTAACCAAATCATAGGCAGGATTTTGGTCGTCCTGCGGGTCGCTTATCTGCAAAACGGTGAATTTTCCGTCTGTGCCGAATTTAAGCTCGTTGCTTTCTTCCGCACTAACAAAAACACAAAAAGAAAAGAATATCGCAACCGCAAGCACCAAACTGATTGTTTTTTTCATTTTTCCGTCTCCTTTTCATTTTCTGTATTATATTATAGAATATGTACAACTTTAAAGTCAACAGTTGAATTTACAATCCCGTTTACGCTGCAAACAAACACAACCGAAAAATACGAGCACTTATTTTGTTTTTCAAAAATATTGCATAAAATTCTGAAGCAAGAAGAATTTCGCAAAGATTTCAAAAACTGAGGATAGTATTTCAAATTTCCTTAGCATAAAGAAAAGATGTGATTTGATGAACACAGGCGAACTCGTAACTGTTAAGACAATAGAGAAAAATACTCTTGAAAAACATACACCGTACAGCGCGGAAATCCGTTTGTTTTCCTGTGTCCGACAAGGCGATATTGATTCGTTGATGATGCAGATTAAGAATCTTGATTCTCTTACAAACAAAAACGAAATATTTATGTGTCTCGGTATTGAAATATTAAAACTGACACAGGATGTAAACAAGAACAAAAAACAGCCCGAATTCTCTCCGCACATAAGAAACTGTATCAGATATATAAACGAAAACCTTGGTGAGAAAATAAGTGTTTCTGCCGTTGCAGAGTATTGCGAAATTTCCGCCGATTATCTGTCGCAAATATTCAAAAAAGAAATCGGGGAGAATCTCAGTTCATATATTTTAAGGCAAAAACTCGAAAAGGCAAAAAAACTGCTTCTCGACGGAATAAATTCAAAAGAAATATGCAGAGAAGTCGGTTTTTCCTCACAGGCATATTTTGTAACGGTATTTAAAAGATTTTATAATATGACACCGTCGGAATATATAAAAATAACCAGAATAAGGGGTGATTCCCTTTTATCCTATCCTCCGGTTTTACCGGGGGATTTTTTTCGGCAGGAGAAGCAGCAAAGACAGATTGAAACGGGAATTTGCAAACACGCTCGTCATTTTATAGAATAAATATATAAAATTTATTTACAATCCTGAAAAATAATGTTAAAATCATCAATGAAATGAACAGAAGAAAGAGGCTGTCTTATGAACCGGTCAGTTAAAACTTCGGTTTCTCTGTTTTGTGCTTGTGCCTCGTTTCTTACCGCAATGAAACCGCTCATACATTCACCGGAGATTTTAATAATATTTGGAATAGGATAAAATAAGCTTATGAATAAAAACAAACCGAAAATATACACCATAGCAACCTCACATCTTGACACCTCATGGCTGTGGACTCTTGAGCAGACAATTAAAGAATATATTCCCGATACTCTGAAAAGAAACTTTGAGCTTCTCGAAAAATATCCCGAATACGAATTCAATTTTGAAGGCAGTTACAGATACGAGCTTATAAAAGAATATTTTCCCGAAGAATACGAAAAGCTCAAAAAATATATCGGCAGCGGCAGATGGAACCCTTGCGGTGCGTGCTATGAAAACGGAGATGTGAACATTCCGTCACCCGAAGCACTTATACGAAACATTCTTTACGGCAACGGCTTTTTCAGAAAAGAATTCGGTGTTGAGTCAAACGACATTTTCCTGCCTGACTGTTTCGGCTTCGGCAAAGCATTGCCGAGCGTTGCCGCTCATTCGGGGCTGACGGGTTTTTCCACGGGTAAGCTTTTCTGGGGAAGCTCCGTTCAGATTCCGTTTGATATCGGCAAATGGAGAGGACCTGACGGAAACGGAATATGGGCTGCTCTCATGCCGTTTTCATACACAACGGCATTCGGAAAAATGAGCAAGGCAAAAAGAATCCTTGAAAAACTCAAAGACAGTAAAAGCAAAAATTTTCCCGAGTTTACTTTTGTATATCACGGAATCGGAGACAGAGGCGGTTCGCCTCACAAGTCTTCGGTAAAAAACGTTATTGAGGCTCAAAGGAAAAACTCCGTATCAAGCATTGATATTCAATCTTCAACAACAAAAGAATTCTTTGATATGCTTGAGAATATGCCCGAAGAGACAAAAAACAAAATGCCTGTTTATGACGGTGAGTTTCTTCTTACCGCACACGGTGCAGGCAGTTACACATCCAGAACCGTGACAAAACGTTGGAACAGAAGATGCGAACTCCTTGCCGACGCTGCTGAAAGATTTTCGAGTGCGGCATTCGTGACAAAAAACGCTAAATACCCCTCATACGGTTTTGACTGTGCCTGGAAAAAAGTTATTGCACATCAATTTCACGATGATATCACGGGAACCTCGTTTGAAAAATGTTATAAGAGAAGCCATAACGACTATATTCAGGCTATGAATATCTTTTCACAGGAATATACGGCAGCCTGCAAAGCACTCGCCGAAAATCTTGACACTTCTTTTGTAAAAGGAATTCCGGTTATTGTTTCAAACCCTCTGCAAAATGTGTCGTCAAGAAAAGAAGCCGTAAAGGTTACGCTGAAAAGCAATGCCGAAAACTTTTCTGTCTTTGATAAAAACGGAGCCGAAGTGCCGTCGCAGACAAAAACGGCAGACGACGGCAAAAAAGAAGTTGCATTTATTGCCGATGTTTTATCCTGCGGACTTTCTGTTTATGATTTGAGAGAATCGGATTCGCCAAGCAATATAAAAACCGAATTAGCCATAACCGAAAACACCATAGAAAATAAATTTCTCTGTGTCAAAATTGACAAAAACGGCGATATATATTCTGTTTTTGACAAAATGCTTGGCAAAGAGCTTCTCAGTAAGCCGATAAGACTTGCGCTTCTTAACAATACCCACAGCTTTGATTGGCCTGCGTGGGAAATAAAATACGAAGATTTGTGCCAAGAGCCTTATATGTTTGCGGATAATCCGATGATAAAAATAAAAGACTGCGGCTCTGCCGTCTGTTCTTTGGAAATAACAAAAACCGCAAATAAATCAGTTTTTACGCAAATTGTTTCGCTTGATGCGGAAAGTAAATACGTTACCGTTTTCAACGAAACGGATTGGCGCGAAGAAGCTTCTCTTTTAAAAGCCGAATTCGGATTTGCATGCGGAAATGAACATGCCAATTATGACATCGGAATCGGATACACAAAACGCAAAACGAACACAGAAAAGCTTTATGAGGTGCCTGCTCAGAAATGGGCAGATATCACCGATGAAAACGAAGAATTCGGTGTTTCTGTTTTCAGCGATTCAAGAGTCGGCTGGGACAAGCCCGATAATTCAACATTAAGACTCACGCTGATTCACACTCCCCTGTCAAACTATCGGTGGGAATGCTCACAGCATGTTATGGATATGGGTCTTAACCGCTATTCCTTTGCGATAATGGGTCACAGCGGAAAACCCGAAAATATCACAGAATATGCCGACGCCTTCTGCCAACCGATGCACGCTTTTATAACGGACAAGCACAACGGCATTTACGGAAAAGAATACTCTTTTGTTAAACTCAATAACGATAAAGTGCGTATCACCGCCGTTAAAAAAGCTCAGGATTCAGACGAAATAATTCTCCGCGTTGCGGAATGCTCCGGTAATGACCTTGAAGCAATTGAAGCTGATTTTGCCTGCCCGATAAACGAGGCTTATGCAATCCGAGGTGATGAAACAAAGCTTTATAAAGCAGAAATCCAAAACGGCAGACTTTGTTTCAACATAAAGCGGAATGAAATAAAAAGCTTTTCAATTAAGTTTGATAAAGCTGAAAAAAACGTTGACTGCGGAACTCCCGTTCCCCTTGAGTTCAACGCAACGGGCATCACAACAGACGCTGACCGTAACAAATCAACTCTTGAAAACGGAATTTCAATTCCGCGTGAAATTCTGCCTGAAAAGCTTCTTTTCTCCGGTGTTGAATATTCATTTTCGCCGAACGAGAAAAACTGCATGGTATGCAACGGCGAAAAAATTCAAATCGGCGAAGGATACAAAAGCGTTCATCTGCTTTCAGCATCACTTAACGGGGATAAAAAAGCTGTTTTTCAATGCAAAAATTCTGTTACGGAAGTTACCGTGCCCGACTGTTTTGAGCCTCTCGGTCATTGGGATTTGATTCGCTCGGGTGAAACGGGATACATAAAATCTGTTCCTCAGGCTCTTGCTTTATCCCATACCCACAGCAAAAACGGCAATTTGATTGCAAAACAGTTTTATATCTTCCATTCTGAAATTCATCTTAACGGCGAAACGGAGATAACGCTTCCCGATGATAAAGATATTGTTATCTTTGCAGCAACAGCTTTAAAAGATGACAGGATGTTCATAAACGGGGATTCTCACTTTGACAAGCTTGAAAAAAGAAAATTTGACTATGAATTCTCCGATTACGCAATAAAGAATATGTATCCGAGCAGAACAGAGCGTCTGCTTGACAAATTCATTGACAGAACATATTCAATAACCTTTAAAATCGGTGAGTTTCATAATAAATATGCATTCGATGAGCTTTATTATATTATAAGAAAACTCCTCGGAGGAAAAGCATATAAAAAGCATGCCTATAACCTTACGAAGTGTCGTAACGAAAATAAAAAGGAGATTTGAATCGATGAAAAAGAATGTTAAAAAACTTATTTCGGTTATGCTCTCTGCAGTCATTCTGCTTACAGGCACTGTTTTTGCAACAGCAGCGGATGCCGCAGCAATGGATAACAGCGGAATAATGTTCTGCACAAATGCGATAAACGGACTTCTGAATGCTGTTTTTATGGGGTTCGGTGCTCTTTTCCCCAAGGATTTCGTGACCGTTGATGAATATTACTCAGAAAAAAGCGAAAATTTCTATGAAGGCACAGAACAATTTCTTGACGAGCCTGCAGAAAACGCCAAGTGGTATCTCGGTTTCGGAAAAGCAAGCATGGTGCCCGAAAATCTCAAGGACGGCTCAAAAGAATATTACACCGGAGGTTATTTCACCCAGAAAATCAACGGCGTTTATGACGACCAAGGTGCAAATGCAATCGCGCTGAGCGATAATTCAGGCAGAGGCACGGTTGTTATGGCTGCGATTGACGGCATCGGTGTTTGCAATGCCGATGTGCGCACAATCCGTGCGGAAGCTGAGCGCAAGCTTAAGGATAAAGGCATAGAAAGTGATATCGTTGCAATCAATATCAACAGCACACATTGCCACACGGTTATCGACACTCAGGGCTTCGGTCTTGAAACTCTTATCAAATCCATGTTCCAAAACCTGTTCTCGTTCCTGCCTTTTATTGAAAAAACAAGAAGCATTGACCCCGAGTTTTATGAGCATATGATTGACGGAGCATCCGATGCGATTGTTGAAGCATATATGAACAAAGAACCCGGTGAGCTTTATTATTTTGAAACCGCAGGCATCGGCTACAGCGAAAGAAATAACAACTATCTCGACGATGAATACGGTTATATTTTTAACAAGAGATACGATATGGAAGGCTATCAGCATGTGATTGCCTGCTTCAAATTTGTTCCCGACAATGCGGAGTCCGCACCAACGGTTTTTGCTAACATCGGCGGTCATCCCACAACAATCAACAGAGCAACCAAGCTTCTCTCTGCCGATTATCCCAATTATATTGAATACAAAATGAATGCTGAAGGCATGAATTTCATGTTCATTCAGGGCGCGCAGTCACCCATTTCGGTCAGCGCAGGCGCTGTTGAAACCGAGTCGGTTCTGGCTGAAATCCAAGAAGAAATCGAAGCCGACCCCAAAACCAAGGATTATGAACAGGCAAAGAAGCTCGGCTATGAATTCGCAAGAATCATTATTGAGGCCGAAGAAAACGCAGAGCGCGTTGAGCCCATGCTCAACGTCACAATGGCAGAGATTACCGTTCCGCTCGAATACGGTCTTATGGAGCTCGGTGCAGTTTCGGGTCTTCTCGGAATGACCGTTGTGCGCGACAAATCCGCTCAGGCGGGCTATTCCGTTATTTCCGAAGTCGGTTATCTCGAAATCGGCAAGGATATAGCGATGCTTACCGTTCCCGGTGAACTTATTCCTCAGCTTGTTTACGGTAACGTTGTTGACAAAACGCAGTCCTATACAGGCACTGATTGGGAGCTTGATTACACCGCAGACCTTATCGGTGAAGATAAAACCGTTCTTGTTATGGGACTTTGCAACGATGCAATCGGATATATTGTTCCCGATAACGATTATGCTCCTTTCATCGCAGATTCACTTTGGAATACCGAGCTCGGCGAAAAGCTCTGGGGCAAGCCTCAGCGCCACTATGAAGAAATGCTGTCAACGGGCAGTAAAGCAGGTTCAACAGTTATCGGTGCTCTCAACGCACTTGTTGAATCGTCAACAGTCGAACCCGATAACAAATAAAAAGGAGTGGGACTATGCCGTCAAACAGCGACCTTAATTCAAACGCAAAAGCGTTTGAGGAACTCCGCCGTATGCAGCAGCAAAAGGAAGAAAACTCCGTTGCGGCAAAGACTCAGGATCGCCGGTATGTCGGAACAAAAGAATCTGTGGGATTTATAATCTGGGATGCCGCGCAAAGTTTTAATATTAATATTTTTTCAACCAGATTTATAACCAGCATTGTAGGCGTTGACCTCGGCTTGCAAACGATTGTAAACACCATCAACAGCGTATGGGATATCGTTAACGACATTTTCTTCGGTGCTGTTATTGATAAAACGAGAACCCGTTGGGGCAAGTTCAGACCATATCTTATGTTTCTTGCAATTCCGGGCTGCGTTCTTACCTGCCTGTATTGGCTCATGCCTCATCTTTTTGAAGGCACAACACAGACAGATATAACAAAGCTTGCATTTTATCTGATTCTGACAATTGCCAGAGAAGGCATAACCACTTTCCAGACAATTTCAAGAACGGGTCTTATGTCCACCATAACTCCACACCCAAACGACAGAACAAGATTAATCACTCTTGCAAATTTTGCTTCGGGATTCTTTGGCGAAAAGCTTCCCGAACAGGCGGTAACAATCCTTATCGACGTTCTCAGAAGCATGTATCTCAACGATGCCGGCAAACTCGCCAAAGCCTATACTAACCTTTTTGTGGGCATGGGTTGCTTCACAACCATAGCATCAAGCGCATCCTCGTTCTGGTTCTTCTATAATTCTCAGGAAAGAGTTATGCAGTCCATAAAAACCCCAAGCGTTCTTATGTCGATAAAATCGGTTATACGAAATAAACCGTTGCTTTTGATAACTCTTTCGGATTTCCTGAGCGGCTTTGCAATCAAAGGCAGCGAGGATGACTACTATACGGATGTTCTTCATTTCTCATCAATGACCCTTGTGGCAGGCATCCCTGCCGCGCCGATCAGCCCTGCAAGCTATGCGTGGGTGCCTTGGATGAGAAGACGTTTCTCCAGCCGTTTGCTTTACATACTTGCCAAGGAAATCGGAAACATTCTGTATATCCCGGTTTTCCTTTTCGGATGTATAGGCATGAAAAAGGATTTTTCGGGCGGCATGTATCAAAAAGTTGTGCCCATGGGCTTTGCGATGGCCCTCTGGGAAATCATCTGGACTCTCTTCTTTGGTCTTAAGTCCGTTATCGGAACGGAAATGTATAATGAGGCTATGGACTATTGCGAATGGAAAAACGGCTACAGAACAGAGGCAATGGCTTCTGTTGCAAAAGGTATAGCCGCCAAGGTTTCATCCAACACAAGCGCCGTTGTTACAACAGCTATCAAGAAGATGATTGGATATGAAGCAAATGCATTCAGAATGGGTACGGAACAGACCGACAAAGTTAAATTCTTCCTTTTTGCGATGTTTACAATTATTCCTGCTGTGACGGGTTCGCTGGGTATTATTCCCATGCTGTTCTATGACCTTAATAATGATAAAAAAGAAAGAATGTATGCGGAACTTCTTGAACGCAGAAAACTTATGTCGGATGCCGTTGAAAGCGACGATGAAAACATGCTTAAGCTCGCAACAGAAGCGCAGATAGTAAGGTGAGAACTATGGAAATAAGATATATAAAACCCGAAGAAGCCGCTGATTATCAGCGCGTTTCGGCAGCATCATTCATATGGAAATTTGACGCAAAAGAAGACAGCACGGTTGATGTGCCCGTTCTTGCGGCTTTTCATGAAGGAAAACTTATCGCCGGGGTTGAGGTTTTTGATTTCAGAACCAACTACTGCGGAAACTTTTTTAATTCAATTGTTGTTAGCGGTGTCTGCAGTCAGCCCGAATATCGCAGAATGGGCGGCATCCGTGAAATTATGAAAAAAATCGGCGAAACCGCTATTGAAAACGACTGGACTTTCGGATTTTTGCATCCATTCTCAATTGAATACTATGAAAAATTCGGATATGCAAATCTCAACCGCATGTTCGCGATAAAAGTCCCTTTCGAGAAACTTAAGCATATCCCCCGCAACACAGATGTTGTTCTCTATACGGGCGAGCAGTTTGCAGACCTCAGCGAACTCCACGCAAAATGCGCGTTAAGAGAGAATCTCATGACTCTCCGCGAAGAAAAGAAGCATTTCTGCGACACACCTTTCGAAAGTGCCGACTATACTTACATAAGATACGATACAAACGGCATTGCTGACGGTTATGTCCGTTTCACCGTCAACAGACCCGAAACACTTAACGTTGAAGAACTGTTTGCACTCACTCCCGAAGCTGTCTGCGGCTTAATCGGTTTCCTGCGCAACTATGACGGAATAGTCAAGAATATAAAAGTCAGAAAGCAGTATCAGGGTTCGGATTTCGCATGTGTTGCAGACCGCATCGACGGCATAGCTTATGAATACGACGGCGGAGTTGCAGGTAGAATTTACAATTTGAAAAAGCTGCTTGAAAATAACATTTATCCCGAAAAGTACGGAAAATTCCGTCTTCTGAGCATTGATGAATTTGAGCATAACAACGGAATTTTTGAGGTGGAGTATCAGAATAAAAAAGCTGTTGTCACAAAAAAAGACGATGGCGACTATGATATTTCTCTGACCGCATCTGCCGCCGCAAGACTGATGCTTGCAGGCGAAGGTCACACCTCACAGACCGCAATTTATATAGACGGAGTTGAAATCAACGGTAATGCCGATGATTTCTTCAGAGCTTTCCCTTACCGTCATACAAGATTCTGCGACAGCAACTGGTCGATTTAACACGTTGCAATATGCAAATTTGCAAAAAAGCATATATTTTTTTCATTCTGATTTATATCATCATCCCCGGCTATACCGGGGATTTTCTTTTATTCAGGCATTAAAATAATCGGGCACAGCAAAAGCTGTGCCCGATTATGAAAGGACAACTTGGGGTGTTCCCCCTTTGCGAGTCATCGGTATTAGCCGACAAGTGATGTAATCATCTCGATCACGGGTGTGATATATTCGAGAATTGCTTCAAAATCGATATCTCCAAGTAATTCTGTGATTGCGGAAAGATCGATATCACCGAACAAACCTGTGATGGTTTCGAGAATAGCTGTGAAATCCATTGTGAAAGCTCCTTTCTGTGATTTTTAGGTTGCAGTCGATCACCGATACAGTTAACCGACTGCAGAAAAAATATAAAAGAGTATAAAGCCCTGAATCAAGAAGAATATGTTAATCCTGATATGTTTAAAAACAGATTAAAATCCTTCAACTACAGAGACTAAAATTTGTGCAGACGCAACACCGTGTCTGCCCAAACTCTTTGCTTTTTTGAACCGTTCCGAACGAAGTCGCAACAGCCACATTTTTTCAATTTGAGAATATAAGCAGCTTTCATTTCCTCGTTTTTGCACGCAAAAACTTCGGTTCATAGAAAAATTGCTTTCCAATCTCTCAAAAAGCCGTTGCAATAGAAATGCACGGGCATAAATATACCCGTGCATTAAGTGGTGGACGTTAACGGACTTGAACCGCTGACCACTCGCACGTCAAGCGAGTGCTCTACCAGCTGAGCTAAACGTCCAAAACTGCGTCCTTAATCAACGCAGGAGTTATTATATATGAAACCGCACTTGTTTGTCAAGTGTTTTTTTAAATTAAACTAATATAAAAATAATTCATGTTTACCCTCGTGGGGTTCATAATATGTTTTCAAATACTGTGCTATTTCACTCGCTTCGCGATATTCGGCATACAGCAATTTCAGCTCACTTTTCAAAACATAAGCCTCGTTTGAACATAAGCTGTTTTTCAGAGCACGGAGTTTAGCGCGCTTTTCCGCAATTCTTTGCTTGACCAAAATCGCCGCAGACTCATATTCTGCTCCAAGTTCACTTAAACTTTTATTTTCTGTCATCGCTTTCTCCTTTCAAAATATAATCAGATGTCACATTAAAAAAAATTGAGAAAGACAGTACCTCATCCGCTTTGACTTCCGCTCCTCTTTCAATAGCTTCAAGCCGATTGGCAGAAATCTGAACTGCGCGTGAAAGCATCTCACGGCTCAGACACTGGCTTTGTCTCAGCCGAAGAATTCTGTCGCCTGAATTGCCGCCAACTGCATTCCTGGCCGCAGCAATAACACGGGCTCTGCCCAAAGCAAGAGGAATAATGCTCTCGGAACAGATATCCTGCTGATAATAAAAAGCATATTTTAAAACTCTTTCCAATTTTTCAACTGAGCGTTTAATTGCTTTGCTGACAGCCGACCGGCTTATATCGCGTTTTTGGGCAATCTGTGTTTTAGAAAGGAAATTAAACCAATGGTCAATAACTATCTCCCTCTCTGATTTGCTGAGTTCATTCTGAATCGCATTTTCCAGTAAAATCGCCATATCCACCTCGCGCTTACGCCATGCATAGGCTGCCGGTGTTTCGCATTCGTGACAAACCCTGCCGCAACACGCCCGCTGTGCCGCACTCATTTCTTCTTCGCTCGGATATGCAAATTTCTGCATATCTGGTATTCTCTCGGTTATTTTGTTCGCCTCACTTTCAATAGTTGTACTATTGATTATAGTGAACATTTGTTCGTTTGTCAATAGAATTTCGAAATTATTATTGTTTTTTCTTGACATTTTAAATAGTTGTGCTAATATTTATCTGTTGTATGCATTTTTGTCAAGATAATAAACTTTACAAACTGAGGTGTTTGAAATGAATATAATAAGAGAACTGAGAAAGCAAAAATCATTGTCTCAGAAGGAACTTGCCGAAATTTGCCATGTTCACCAAACCGCGGTCAGTCAATGGGAAAAGGGCAGAACCCAACCGGACACTGAAAGCCTGAAAATTCTTGCGAAAACCTTTGCTGTTTCGGTCGATATGCTGTTGAACGGGGCACCGGAAGAGACTGACGAAGATAATCGAGTTCCCGTTTTTGATTTAACAAGCGCAGCTGAGCTATGCGCCAAGCTTGGTGAGAAAGAATACTTTGCGCTGACCGTCACAGACAACAGTATGTCACCTGCAATGCTTGAAGGCGACATGGTTGTAATTGCGCGTTCCCCCGATTTGGTGAGCGGTGACCTTGCGGCTGTTGCCATTGGCGGCGGAAATGCCATCATCAGAAAAATAATAAAAAAAGACACAAGCATTATGCTTGTGTCTGAAAATACAAATTATGAACCGCTTATTTTTTCAAAAGCGGAATGTGAAACACTGCCGTTGTTCATCCTCGGAAAAGCGATTGAGCTTCGCCGCAAGCTTTAAGCTGCAAGCATGCTCAAAGCTGTCTGCAGCTGATTGTCCTGCTCATTGGTGAGCAAATCAAGGTTCAAATCATCGCCTGCTGTCAGGCTGACCTCAACCGACGGAGTGATACCGATGCCGTTATAAACTGCGTCTGCACCCATTTTCGGCTCAATCATTGCAACGGTAAGAAGAACAGCACCGCCGTCTTCAAGCGGGAACAGCTCCTGCATGGTACCTACACCTGCAGTTTTTGTTCCGATTATCTGAGCCTGACTGATATCACGCAAATCGCACGCAAAAAGCTCTGCCGGGCCGCTTGTATATCCGTTAACCAAAACAACAAACGGCATTGTTATGCTACTGTTTTCGGCTGTGTAAACTTTATCTTTATATGTGTTGCCGTTTTTGTCCTTAACAACAGCAATATTCCCCGAAATTGCAGGCACAACAACGTCAATAACCTGAGCCGCATAATCAACGCTGCCGTCTGATGTGTTTCTCACATCGAAAACAAGGCTTTCTGCCCCCTGCTCAATAAGCTTTTCAGCCGCCTTTTTGAATTCGGAGGCGGTATTTTTATAGAAACCGCTGATTCTGATATAGCCGACATTGCTGATAAGCTCTCCGCTGACACTCGGAATCGAAAAGCCGAGCATCGGCTCAACAACCTTGGTTTCGCCGTTTCTTTCAAACTCAACCTTAACTGTCGAAAGCTTGTCGCCGTAAAGCTGCTCACGAAGTTGAGAAAAATTAAACATGCTGACAGCCGTATCGCCGATAGCCGTAATTACATCGAGTTTTTGAAGCCCGGCATTTTCTGCGGGAGAGCCTTCATAAACATGAGTGATTACGAATCTGCCGGTCTGGTAGTTGAATGCGGTTTCAACGCCGATTCCGGTCACACCGCCCTCAAGCTTTGATGCATAAGCAGCATATTCCGAAGCGTTAAGATAGAGGCTGTTTGCATCATCAAGTCCGTTAACATATCCTTCGGCAAGCGCGGCATTGAGATTGCTTTGATCTTCAACCGTGCCGTAAAAATAGTTAACAACAATTTCATTGATTTCTTCAACCGATTTATAGGTTTGAGAGCGTTTGGAAATATCGCTTATGATGCTGTCATAAATTCTTCCCGAAAGAACCATTGTTATTGCAAAAGTTGCCGTTATTGCGATAATTATTAAGGAAATGCAAATTCCCATTGAAATTTTTTTGTTCATAAAAATAACCTCTGTAATACATATAACCGCCGACCGAGAAAAACTCAGCCGGTGGTTATTTTAGATTATATTACGTATGACGGCTTTGAAACATAGTTGAGAGGATTCTCTCTGCTGACGCTGCCGTCGGCATTTTTTATTCTGACCTCAAAATGAAGGTGAGGGCCGGTAACGTTGCCCGTGTCACCCATCAAGCCGAGCTGCTGACCCTTCTTGACGATATCGCCCTTGCTGACATTCAAGGATTTTGAATGCGCATAAAGAGTCTGCTTACCGTCACCATGGTCAACAACAACATAGTTGCCGAAGCTCTTATGCCAGTCTGCAATAATTACCTCGCCGCCCTGAGCAGCATAATAAGGCTGACCGTAAGAAAGGCTGTTGCCGTTTGAATCTCTGGTGCTGCCGCTCTTTGTGCAAAGGCAGATGTCAATACCCCAATGACGGCCGCCGCTGGGATAATACGGATATCCCGCAGTAATGGTGCATCTTTCCTTGAGAGGCCATGCAAGCTCGCCGTCGTTTTCATATTCCTCATCGGGAGTATCACCGACACTTGAGCCGTGTTGCTTGATATAATCGTCAATCGCATTTTCAAGAGCTTCTCGCTCTGCTTCCTGCTTTTTAATCTGAGCCTTATATTCTTCGCTTTCTTCATCAAGCTCGCTGATAATATTCTGAACTTCCTTATATTTGGAAGCTGCTGTTTCCTGCTTGCTCTGCTGAGTTTTTCTGTTGCTTTCAAGCTCGTTCTGCCTGTCGCTCAATGTATCCATCTGCGAATCAAGCTCTCCTTTTTTGGCTTCAAGATCCGTCTGCTTAGTTTCAAGCTCTGTCTGAAGCTCGTTAAGCTGAACAACTTTATCGGAAAGCTCTTCTATAAGCTCCTGATCGTTTTCCGAAACGCGGGTAATGAGCTCCTTGCGCGCAAAGAAGGTTGAAAGATCTGCGCTGGTAAGAAGAAGCTCAACGGTTGACGCATTGCCGGACATATAATTCTCACGAATTCTCGCAAGAAGAATTTCGCGGGTTGAATCCATAAGCATGTTTGTTTCGGAAATCATGATTTCGGTTTCAACTATCTGCGAATTTATCTCATCAATATCGCCCTGCGTTATATCAATGTCACCCTGAAGTGAATCGATGTCACCGTTAATTATGCTGATGCTTTCATCAAGCAAATCCATCTGCTTTGAAATGCTGTCAAGCTGCTCATTGAGAGAATCAAGCTTTTTCTTATTTGATTTAATATCGCTCTGAACCTCGTTATATGCCTGCTGATTCTTTTCAATCTCTTTTTCTATCTCTTCATACTGATTTTTTAAATCTTCAAGGCTTTCCTGAGCGGAAACCGGCTGAGAATAAGGAATGACGACAGAGAAAGCGCAAACAACAGCCAGCAAAAAGCAAAGCAGCTTCTTTTTTGTGCTTACACTCTTAGTCTTCAAGCTCAACAAACTTCCTTTCCTTAAGATATTTTCTTATTGATGTGGCACTGCCGAAAATGCCCGTAAAAATGCCGATACCGACAAATGCCGCAACAAGATAAAGAGCATAATCAAGGAAATTGACCTGAGCTTCACCGCCGAAGCTCGTAAGCATTGCAGTAAACGAACGAAGAGCGAATTCATAAACACCCCATACCGCTCCCGTCGCAAGCAGACCGGCTATGACTCCGATGATAACACCTTCAACCATAAACGGCCAACGGATAAATGAATTTGTTGCGCCGACGCTTTTCATAATGCTGATTTCAAGACGGCGGCTGAACATTGTTACTTTGATAGTATTGGAAATAATAAACAGAGAAACCACAAGAAGCAGGGCAATCATACCCGCACTGATATAGGTAACGGAATTTCTGATTCCCGAAAGCTGCCTTGCAAGAGAGCTGTTTTCGTAAACGCGCTCAATGCCGTTAAGAGCTTTGACTTTTGAAACGACATCTTCAAAGCCTGTCATATCAGCAACGGTAACTCTGTATGCATCAGGCAACGGATTTTCGTTAAGTCCGCTGAGATAGTTTTTCAGCCCTTCATCAAGCTCATCAAGAATCTGCTGATAAGCAACATCCTTGTCAACGCTTTCAACAGAAGCAATGTTATCTATATTTCTGATATTGTTGCCGAGGCTGATATAGTCATAGCTTGTGGAATCCAAATCCGCATAAACCATGATTACGTTTTCAGCCTCAATGCTTGAAATAAACGTTTCGATATTAACAAGCAGCATAAAAGCAATGCCGATAAGCATAAGGCAACTGAAAAGCACCGTTATTGATGCAACAGACATAAGCTTGTTGACTTTAAGGTTGCGAAAACCTTCTTTAGTAAGATAACCTAATTTTCCCATCAGTTCTCGCCTCCGCCCACAATAAATTCTTCTTCGATAACAAGGATATCGTTATCCGAAGCAGCATCCTGCGCTTCGCCGATGCCTGCATACGCGGAATAATCCTCCTCGGGAGGCACAACATATTCGTTTGAAATCTCGCTGACAGGATTAATATGAGAGGTTGCCGCCTCTCTGATAAGCGCCCCGCCGTCCGAAACAACGCTTCCTTTATCAAGAATAATAACGCGCTTGTCAAAGCAGCGAACAAGGCTGTGTTCATGAGTAACCATGATAACAGTTGTGCCTGCTTCATTAAGACGCATAAGCAAATCAACGATTTCATAGCTCATCTGCGGGTCAACATTACCTGTTGGCTCGTCCGCAATGATGATTTCGGCATTGTTGGCCAAAGCGCGTGCAAGAGCAACTCTCTGCTGCTCGCCGCCCGAAAGCTCCTTGGGATAGTTTCTTGCCTTTTCATTAAGACCCATAAGGCTGAGAACATAAGGAACTCTTCTGCGGATTTTCTTTTCTTTTGTTCCGATAACACGCATTGCAAAAGCAACGTTATCAAAAACGGTCATATTGGGAATAAGCCTGAAATCCTGAAAAACAATTCCGAGTCTGCGGCGGAATTTAGGGATTTCACGCTTTTTAATTTTTGTTAAATCTATATCATCGACTACTATTGTTCCCGTTGAGGGCACTTCTTCGCGCATCATAAGCTTGAGAAAGGTGCTCTTACCTGCGCCTGAAGAACCGACAACAAAAACAAATTCGCCTTTATCAATGGTTAAGTTGATATCCTTCAAAGCATGAGCGGGCGCACCGTCATACTTTTTGGATACGTTTTTAAATTCAATCACAGTATCAAATCCTTAAAAATATTGTTTTAGAACGAACTCGTGACAACTCTGCGGATTAATACTTGACGGGCTTTGCGTCAAGATATTTCTTAACCATAAGAGCTACTTTGAAAACAATTGCATCGTCAAACTCTCTCAAATCAAGACCCGTAAGCTTCTTGATTTTTTCAAGTCTGTAAACAAGCGTATTTCTGTGAACAAACAGCTTTCTTGATGTTTCGGAAACGTTGAGGTTGTTTTCAAAAAACTTCTGGATTGTGAACAGAGTTTCATGGTCAAGGCTTTCGATTGAGCCTCTCTTGAACACCTCTCTGAGGAACATGTCGCAAAGAGTTGTGGGAAGCTGATAGATAAGACGGGCAATACCGAGATTTTCATAGCTGACGATGGTTTTCTCGGTGTCAAACACCTTACCGACCTCAAGCGCAATCTGTGCTTCTTTAAATGAACGGGCAAGATCTTTTATGCCTTCAACCGTTGTGCCGATACCGACAAGAACATGAGTATAAAGCTCGGTGCTCAGCGAATCCGAAATTGAGCGTGCAAGCTTTTCAAGGTCCTTGGGCTCTATGTTGCTGCGGACTTCCTTAACAATGGCAATGTCATGCTCATTTATGTTGATAACATAATCCTTGCTCTTGTCGGGGAAAAGATTCTGAACCGCATCAAAAACAGCAGCATCGTTATGGTCTGTTATTCTGATAAGCAAAACAACTCTTGTGGCCTCCGAAGTGAATCTGAGTTCTCTCGATTTAATATAAATATCACCCGGAAGAAT
>JAZLCS010000096.1:0-4913 GCA_045614385.1 Acutalibacteraceae bacterium
CTTCAAGCATTACGGTTCCTGAAATGAAGGCGAAGACAAGGCGTCTGGGCGGGGTTGATTGCGTTATCATTGACTATCTCGGTCTTATTAAGGGCAGCACAAGAACCGAAAACCGCGTTCAGGAGGTTTCGGAGATTACCCGTAATCTCAAAATGATGGCGAAAGATCTGAACATCCCCGTTGTTTGCTGTGCCCAGCTTTCCAGAGGCACAGAGGGCAGAGGAAAGTCTCACAGACCTCAGCTTGCCGACCTGCGCGAATCAGGTTCAATCGAGCAGGACGCAGATATCGTTATGATGCTTTACCGCCCCGATTACTATAAGGGCGAAAAGGATGATGACGAAGCAGGTGCAGAGCCTCAGACAGATGTTAATATCGCCGAGGTTATTGTTGTTAAAAACCGCCACGGCGAAACGGGTACGGTTGAGTTCGCGTGGGACGGAGAGCATACTTTGTTTGTACAGCTGGAGAAAATTCACGATGATTGATAAAGTAAAATCAACGGTTGAAAAATACAATATGCTCCCAAAGGGCGCAAAGGTTGTTGTTGCTTTGTCCGGCGGCAGCGATTCAATGGCACTTCTCAGCGTTTTGAATTCTGTCAGAAAAGAGTATTCAATCGAGCTTTCTGCGGCGCATGTCAATCACGGTCTGCGCGGTAAAGATGCCGACAGAGATGAAGAGTTCGTTGCCCGCAAATGTGAAGAACTCGGTATTCCCGTTCATATCCTCAGAGTCGATGTTGCTGCCGAAGCGAAGAAAAGCGGCGAAGGGCTCGAAGAATGCGGGCGCAGAATCAGATATGAATTTTTCGCTTCTTTCGGCGATGAGGCTGTTATTGCAACGGCGCACAACCTCAGCGACAGGGTTGAAACCTTTATTTTTAATTTTTCAAGAGGCAGTGCTTTGCGTGGCTTATGCTCAATTCCTGCGCGCCGCGATAACATAGTACGACCGCTTATTGAATGCACAAATGCAGAAATCGTTGAATTCTGTGAAGAAAATTCAATCGAATATGTAACAGATGAAACAAATTCGGATGTTAAATATTCGCGTAACAGAATCAGGCATAATGTTGTTACGGAGCTTTCTGCAATCAATCCGTCTTTTGAACAGACAGCGGGCCGATGCATTGATGCCGTCAATGAAGACGAGTCTTTTCTCTCTTCTCTTGCGGATGATTTGATAGAAAAGGCAGTTCAAGAAGCAGGCTTTGATGCGGTTGTTATTGCCTCAGCTCCCAATTCCGTTAAAAAACGTGCTTTAATAAGAATAGCAGAGCGATGTGCCGGCATCACGCCGGAGCAAAAATTTATTCCGAAGCTTTGCGGTTTGCTTGAAACATCCGGCAGCCTTCAGCTTAACGGCGGTGTTGTTGTCAGAGTGAGAAAAGGTCTGCTTGATTTTCCCGGAGAAATTTCTCGAACAGAGCAAACAGAACTTTATAACGGAGCGAAATTTCAGGATTTTTGCATCGAAACACGAATAGTTAATATAAAAGATATGAATAATTTACAAAATGTTTCAAAACAGGACTTGGAATATTTTTTGGATTATGATAAAATACACGGCAGTATTGTTGTCAGAAGCCGTGAAGCAGGCGATAAAATATCGCTCAAGTCAAGAGGCTGCACCAAATCTCTCAAAAAGCTTTTTAATGAGCTTGCCGTTGCGCCGGAAAAACGTTCGGGAATAGCTGTTTTTGCCGATGAGAGCGGAGTGATTTTGGTTGAAAGTGTCGGCTGTGATTCGAGAGTAACGGTCAGCAGAGAAACCGAAAGGGTGCTGGCTGTCAGACTTATAAAACAATAATATGGGAGTTGGAAGGAAAAGATATAATGCTGAATGATATTGAAAAAGTATATTACAGTGAAGAAACTCTTCGCGAAATAGTAAAAGGACTCGGCAAGCAAATCAGTGAAGATTATGAAGGCAAGAATCTTCTTCTTGTCAGCGTGCTTAAAGGTTCTGTCATTTTTATGGCGGATCTTATGAGAGCGATAACCGTTCCGTGCGCAATCGATTTTATGTGCGTTTCAAGCTATCAGAACAAAACCGAGTCTTCGGGCGCGGTAAAAATTGTTAAAGACCTTGATATCAACCTTGAAGGCTGGGATGTTCTTAGCGTTGAGGATATTCTCGACTCAGGCAGAACCCTCAGCAATCTTAAAAAAATCCTCATAAGCAGAAATCCTAAGAGTATCAGAATCTGCACCCTGCTTGACAAGCCGGAGAGAAGGGTTGTTGATGATATCACAGCGGATTATTCGGGCGCAGAAGTTCCGGATGAATTTGTTGTTGGCTATGGTCTTGATTATGATGAAAAATACAGAAATCTCCCTTTTATCGGAGTTCTTAAAAGAGAAGTATATGAAAAATAAAATTGTTCCTGTCAGGGCAAGATAATCAAAGGAGTGATTATTCCAATTGAGTACTAAAAACAACAACTCGGGCAATTTTAAAAGAAAGCTGATTAATTTTCTTCCATATATTATTATTCCACTTATGCTCATAGGCGGAATGACATTTTATATGGGGAATCAGAACAGAGAAAAAACAGAATATTATGAGCTGGTTGCCCTCTTTGATGAAGGTAAGGTCAGCGAATATAAGCTGAATATCAGCAGCGGTGCTCTTGTCTATACCTTGCAGGGGGAAGAAAAACAGCGTTCTTATTCCGTTCCCAGCGTCAGCCTCTTTGTTGAGGATATCCACGACAGTGTAATAAAGTATAACCGTGAAAATCCCGACAAGCAGATAAAAGCAGACTATGTTGCAGGTTCAACGGGTCAGTGGCTTTATAATATTGTTCCCACATTGCTTCTTCTTGTCGCAATGGGCGCATTGACTTTCTTCATGTTCAAACGCATGAATCAGACAATGACAAATGAGAATAACCGCACTCTCAGTTTCGGCAAGGCAAGAATCAAGCAGGCAAAGGACGAAAAGAGAAAAACAACCTTCAAGGATGTTGCCGGTGCGGATGAGGAAAAAGAAGAATTGGAAGAAATTGTTCAATTTCTTAAGAACCCTTCAAAGTTTGATTCTCTCGGCGCAAGAATTCCCAAGGGCGTTCTTCTTGTCGGCCCTCCGGGTACGGGTAAAACTCTTCTTGCAAGAGCTGTTGCGGGCGAAGCCGATGTTCCGTTTTTCTCTATCTCCGGTTCGGATTTTGTAGAAATGTATGTCGGTGTCGGTGCATCAAGAGTCCGCGATCTTTTTGACCAGGCAAAGAAAAATTCCCCTTCGATCATATTCATCGACGAAATCGATGCAGTCGGCCGTCACAGAGGCGCAGGTATGGGCGGTGGTCACGACGAAAGAGAGCAGACCCTTAACCAACTGCTTGTTGAAATGGACGGCTTTGGTGCAAACGAAGGTGTTATTGTTATTGCTGCAACCAATCGCCCCGATATTCTTGACCCCGCGCTTCTCAGACCGGGCAGATTTGACCGTCAGGTAACCGTAAATTATCCCAATACAAAGGGCAGGCTTGAAATTCTCAAGGTTCATGCAAAGGGCAAGCCAATCGCTCCCGATGTTGACCTTAACAGCATTGCCCATGCAACAATCGGATTCACGGGTGCGGACCTTGAAAATCTTCTCAACGAAGCCGCTCTTCTTGCTGCAAGATGCGATAAGAAGGCGATAACAATGGAAGAAATTGACGAGGCGGCGCTTAAGGTTCAGGTTGGTGCTGAAAAGAAATCCCATAAGATGAATGAAAAAGCAAAGAAGCTTACCGCTTATCACGAAGCGGGTCATGCTGTTTCGAGCTTTTATCTTGAAAATGAGGATCCCGTTCACCAGATTTCAATTATTCCCAGAGGTATGGCAGGAGGTTACACGCTTTACAGACCGACCGAAGAAAAGAATTATACCTCAAAGAACGAAATGCTTGACAGTCTTGTAGGCCTTCTTGGCGGACGTGTTGCGGAAGCTCTTGTTCTCGGGGATATTTCAACCGGTGCTTCAAACGATATTGAAAGAGCAACCGAAATCGCAAGAAATATGGTTACAAAATACGGCATGAGCGAAAAACTTGGTCCCATAGCATTTGGTGGCGGAAACCGTGAGGTTTTCCTTGGCAAGGATTACGGTCAGGTACGTAACTATTCGGAAACAGTTGCTTCTCAGATTGACGAAGAAATCGAAGAAATTATCAGAAATGCTTATGGCAGAACCGAAAGCATTCTTACCGAACACATGGATAAACTTCATATAATCGCTCAGAAGCTTTTTGAAAATGAAAAGATGACAGGCGAGGAGTTTGCTGCAATAATGACAGATGTGCCTATGGCAGAATCGTCAGCCGAACCCGAAATAAACGAATAATGGTTCAAACGCTCGCTTGGGCGACACTTCACAAAGAAGTTAAATTTCTTGTGAAGTGTCGCCCTTATGCGGGCGTTTTTATAGGAGTAAGGGACAGCAGATGAAGTGATAGTCCGCTAAAAATATAATGTAATCTATATAAAAGGGCAAAAGAAAACGAAACGCACGGGACAGTTGATAAACTCATGAAAAATCCTGTAAAAAAAGTGTTGACAAATCAAAATTATTGTGATATATTAGTCGAGCACTCCGCAAGAGAGCGGAGGGGATAGCACCTTGAAAATTAAACAACGATTTAAGAAAAACCCTTGAAGATTAATTTGAGTATGTACTTCAAGTACAGCAGTAATTCTCGAGAAAAACGAGAAATAAGATGTCAGTGATGGCATCATGAGCGATTAATGCTCTAAGAATGATTTGCACACCTACGGGTGTCCAGATATAATTTTTAGAGAGTTTGATCCTGGCTCAGGATGAACGCTGGCGGCGTGCCTAACACATGCAAGTCGAACGGAACTTTTATGGATTGAGACTTCGGTTGATTGAAGTTTAAGTTTAGTGGCGGACGGGTGAGTAAC
>JAZLCS010000097.1:0-3168 GCA_045614385.1 Acutalibacteraceae bacterium
GTATAATTATTTTTACCGTCATTTTCAAACTGCGTGAAAACAAGATTCCATACTTCGATGAATCTGTCGCATTCGCAGCCTACCTTGCAGTCAGGACTGCCGCAACCCTTTTCGGGACCTCTGTCAAAATAAATTTCAGAGCAAGGACCGCAAGGACCTGCGCCGTGCTCCCAGAAGTTATCTTCTTTACCGAAACGTACCATATGTGAGGGGTCAACGCCTACCTCTTTTGTCCAAATGTCATAAGCTTCATCATCTTCAAGATAAACGCTGACATAAAGAAGCTCCTCGGGAATCTCAAGAACTTTTGTAAAGAATTCCCAAGCCCAAGCAGTTGCCTCGCGTTTAAAATAATCACCAAACGAGAAGTTGCCGAGCATTTCAAAATATGTGCCGTGACGTGCTGTTTTACCTACATTCTCAATATCAGGTGTACGGATACACTTCTGGCAGGTTGTAACTCTGTTTCTCGGAGGAGTCACTTCACCTGTAAAATATTTTTTCATGGGAGTCATACCTGCGTTGATAAGCAGGATGCTCTTATCTCCCTGCGGAACAAGCGAGAAGCTGGGCAATCTCAGATGATCCTTGGATTCAAAAAATGAGAGATATTTCTCTCTTAATTCGTTAAGACCTGTCCATTTCATAATAAAAAATTTCCTCCCAAAGGGCAAATCAGCCCTGATTTTTTTGCTTTTTTAATAAAAAAAGGTGCAGTTGAACCAATTCGGTAATGGGACGGCATAAACCGCGGTACCACCCAAATTGCGCAAAACTGCACCACTCAATCCTTTAACGCAGGCAACGCTACCACTCATCGCGGCAGAGCTCAGGGGCGGCCTTTAAACATTTTTATGCCTGACGGTCATTTCAGCAACCAGACCGTCTCTCTGAAAGCAAACGGATAATTCTTCCCCTTCAAAGCTTCTTATATTAATTTAATGCAAAAACATTATATCATCTTCGCGCATGATGTCAAGAAGGATTATGCGCCCTCTTCTTCGACATTGCTCATTGCAACCCAACCGTATTCACCGTTATACTTAATCTTAATCCACTTTTTACCGGTATCTTTGGCTGTTTTTGTGTCATAAGCAACAACTGTGTCACCGTAACTGAGATAGCCGATTTTATCAAACTCAGCGCCTGCATCAACTCTGACATTTGCACCGGTTTCCGAAATAACCGTATAGCTGCCGAGATTATTCGCTGAACTGCCCGTTGTTGTTTCTTCGGTTGAAGGAATTGTAGCATCGGGGTCAACGGAAATATTGACACCCTTGAACGATGCTACTGCATCACCGACAAGAATAACGCCCCATGTACCACCCTTGCATGCAACAAACACACCGTCACTGCCGGGCATAATGCTTGTGTATTCAAAAGGAACAACAATTTCGTTTTCAAGGTCAATAATACCCATCATTCCGTCTTTTTTAACGGCAATCAGACCACCTGTTACGGGGCGGCAATAGTCACTTGCTGCTGCCGCGCTTGCCTGAAGGTCATTGACGGCTTCATATTCATAAGGTATAACCTTTTTATCTTTTTCCTGGCTTACATAACCCCACAAGCCGTCTTTTCTTGCGGCAGCATAGCCTTCAAAATAACGGTCGCGTTCATCATAAGAAGTGCCGCCCATTGAATCCTCTTCGGGTGCATGAGCTGTGTGAGGAGTGTCTGAAATAGTAACATTTCCGTTTTCGACTGTGAACTCATAGAACTCACTGTTAAGCTGAACAAGGCTGTGATAGCTGTTTCTGCCGGAATAATCTCTGCCGTAGCTGCAACGGGTAAAGCCATCATAATAAGGCTGAAGAATAATGTTGCCCTGATAGTCAAGCAGACCGTATTTACCGGTTGAGGCTGATTTGAATTTAGCGCAGTTTTCGTCGAGATATTCAATCTCTGCGCACTCGGCAAAGCCGCCGGCTTTCCACTCATATCCTGCTGCAATAGCATCAACAGCAGCGCTTGTGCCGCCGTCAGAAGGCACATCAGGTTTGTCGCTGCCCGCAATCTTTGAAATTGCAACACAGATAACAACAAGACCAACCAGACATGCGCATATTATACCGATTGTCTTTTTGTTGAGATTAAGCTTTTTCTTGCCGCCGTTATTAACAGGTCTTTCTCTTTTTTCATATTCCGAAAACTGTTCAACGGCACGCTCTGCCTCTTCCGAAGGTTCAGTCGGAACAAAAGCGGGAATATCAAGGTTTTCATTTTCTTCCGCTTCTTCATCCTGAACTTCGGGCTCTTCCTCAGCCGCAGGAATATTTTCTTTATCAAGTATTTCGTTTATTTTCTGTTTAAATGAAATTACATTATCGGCAGGAACAGCATCATGCTCTTCCGACTCGGTATTTTCCTCAGAAGCAGGCTCGGCAACAGCCTCAGCAGGCTGCTCAGCTTCTTCTTTGACGGAAGTTTCTTCAACCGGAACAACGGGCTCAGCGGGTTTTGATGCTGTATATGCATCTATAGCATAAATGAATATATCCCTGACATCAGCGTTGTCAATAGTAACAGATGAAGCGGCACGCTGAAGGATTTTTGTTAAAACAGGTAACGAACCGCTCGATTCATTTGAAACTTCAACCCCTGCAGCAGCAACAATTTCTTCCCTTGCCTTGCCGAGAAGCGCATTTGCCGTGCTTTCGGAAACACCAAGGAACTTAGCCAAAGCAGCAACGGGCATTCCGTTGTTATAGTGAAGAACAACAGCGGTTCTGAGCTCGGTTTTAAGGTTCAAAACAGCCTTGATAACCGTTGCACTCTTTTCTTCATCCGCAAAAATTTCTTCCGAAAGGAACTCGGAGGTATTTTCGGAGGCACCCGCCTGAGCATCGGCAAAAACAAATTTTCTGCCTTCTTTGAAAACTGCAGCAACATTCTGCTTCATCCAGATTTCAAAAGCTTCAGGTCTTTTAAGCTTATCAACGGAGCAAAACGCCTTTGCATAAGCTTTTTGGGTTATATCAATTGCGGAGCCGTCCCCCGCTGACAGAGTATCTGCAAGAAAATAGGCGGCTTTAAGAGTTTTTGAGTAGAGCTTTGCCATTGCATCTGTATCACCGCTGCGAGCAGCTTCAACATACTGGATAATATTCTCACTCACTTATAAATCCACTCCAATCAGTATTTAATATTATTGTTTTAAAAAAT
>JAZLCS010000098.1:0-3819 GCA_045614385.1 Acutalibacteraceae bacterium
AGAAAGCTTTACAACGGTATGATCAAATGCCAGTTGTTTATGTATTTTAAATAATTGATTAGGGGATGTTTTAAGATGAAACACATTTTTGTTATCAATCCTGCCGCAGGTCAGGGGAAGTCGATGGACTTTATAAAGCCCAAGATCGAAGAAGTATGCAGAAAATATTCTCTCGAACACGAAATTTATGTTACCGAAAAAAAGGGTGACGGAATAGAGTTCGTTAAAAACAGAGCTCAGAGCGGCGAAGAGCTTCGTTTTTATGCATGCGGCGGCGACGGAACTCTTTATGAGGTTGTAAACGGTGCATATGGCTTTAAAAATGTTCAGGTAGCTGTTATTCCTCTCGGTTCGGGTAATGACTTTATCCGTCTTTTCGGCACAAAAGAGGAATATATGAACCTTGATGATGTTGTTAACGGCGTTCCCGTTGAATTTGACCTTATCAAATGCGGCGACGAAATTGCTATAAATCAGTGCTCAATGGGCATGGATGCTGAAGTGTGTGCAATGCAGGGCGAGCTTAAAAAGCTTCCTCTTGTAACGGGCGAAGGTGCGTATTATCTCGGATGTCTTTATGCAATTGCCAAAAAGTTTAAAAATAAGTTTACTTACAGTATTGATGACGGTGAGCCCGTAACGAATGACTATCTTTTCTGCTTCTGCGGAAATTCAAGATGGTACGGCGGCGGCTTTATGGCTGCACCGCTTGCTCTTCCCGAAGACGGACTTCTTGATTTTGTTCTTGTTGAAGCAAGCGTAAGCAGACCCAAGCTTCTCACACTTCTCAACAAATATAAGAGAGGCGAACACCTCGATTGGGATATCACAACCTTCAAGAGAGGCAAAAAGCTTGTTATTAAAAGCGAAAAACCTGCGGCGGTTAATGTTGACGGCGAATGCAAATTTGTGAATGAGGCATCTTTTGAAATCGTGGAAAAGGGTATGACTTATGTTGTTCCCGCGAAATCAAAATTCCTTAAGGACAGAAATGCACGCATTGCTCAGGCAGAATAAATTTTAATCCGAAAGGCTGATATAAAATGAAGTATTGCACATCATGCGGAAATCCTGTTGAGGATAATGCGAAATTCTGTTCGGTTTGCGGTGCATCTTCTTCATCGACAGAAGGAAATTCAACTGCTGAAAGCAAAGAAGACGATATCCGCAGTAAAATTGAAGAGGCAGTTAACAATTTCAATAATACTCCCGACACAACGGCGGAGTATGCTCCCGATGATATCGAAAAAAACAGAATAATGGCTATTTTTGCATATCTCGGTCTTCTTTTCCTCATTCCTCTTTTTGTTGCAAAGGAATCTCCGTTTGCAAGGTATCATACAAATCAGGGCATACTGCTGTTTATTATTCAGTTTGTAGGAAGTTTGTGCGGCGCAATTCCTTTTATCGGCTGGTTTGTTGCAGCTGCCGCGAATGTTTTTTGCGTTTTGTTGATTGTTCTCGGTATAATCAATGTTGTTAAGGGGCAGGCAAAGGAGCTTCCGCTTATCGGCAAATACAGAATTCTTAAATAAAAATAGGCTTGCATCAGGCGCAATGCGCCCGGTGCAAAGCCTTTTCGTCTTTTTGAGGTGAATCTATGAGAAATACAAATGAAATCAGGTTCAATCCATCGGGTAAGCTCAAAATAATGCAGGTCAGCGACACGCAGGATATGAAATATGTCCGCAAAGCTATGGTGAAAATGCTCGACAGTGCATATGATATGCTGAAGCCCGATCTTGTGCTTTTTACGGGCGATAACATTCTCGGCAATCACTTGCTGGATGCCCGTTTTGGTGACAGAAAGATAGCAAGCGGCAAGGCGGCAACAATGCAGATAATGAAAGAATCAATTCATCATATCTGCGCCCCGCTTGATAAAAGAAAAATCCCTTTTGCAATGATATACGGAAATCATGATGATATGAATCTTGTTACAAAGGATGAGCAGGCGGATATTTACCGCAGCTATTCAATGTGCCTTCCGATGAATAACCGTAACGGCAAGTTGGACTGCGATACATATAACATTCCCGTTTATTCAAGCAACGGAGAAAAATTTTTATTCAATCTCTGGATGCTTGACAGCGCGTGGTATGACCGCAAAGAAGATAAATGTTATCAGGCAATCAAGCCGGAAACGGTTGAGTGGTATAAACAAACCTCTGCCAAATTAAAGGCTGAAAACGCAGGAGCTGCCGTGCCGTCGCTGATGTTCGCGCATATTCCGCTGCCTGCAATTACAAATCTTATTGAACAATGCGGTCAGAATGATATCGGAGCTTTGAAAACAGATAAAGGCTGGGTCAGACTTCGCCCGGATATTGCAAGAGGCTCTATGAAAGAGTATCCCTGCATTCTCGAAGATGATAACGGGCTTTTTGACGCCGTTGTTGAGTGCGGTGACGTTAAGGGGATTGTTTCGGGTCATGACCACAGAAATTGTTTTGAAGGCAAATATATGGGGGTTGATTTCATTCAGACCTCGTGTGCTTCATTCCGATGCTACGGCGATAAAAACAGGGGGGTAAGGATTTTTGAAATTGATGAAAGAGACCCCGAGAATTATATGACGTATTTCTTTAACTATGCTGATTTGTGCGGCAGGGGAGTCGGTGCGAAGATGAGATATTTCTGGGATGCCGACGAATTGGAAAAAACCAAGGCAGCCGTTCTTGCAGGCTCGGCAATTGCCGCAGGCATTGCGGGAGCTGTTATTAAAAGAAAATGATGTGGGGTGATAAAAATGAAAAACAGTTTTAAAAAGATATTGGCATGCGTAATGGCGATTGTTGTGGTTTTCGGTGTTTCTTCAACAGCGGTCTGTGCTTATGCTGCCGAGACAGAAGAAAGCACTTCGGCAGAAGTAACAGAGCCGGTTGCGGATGGAGAATTTTCAGAAAATGAAGAAGAAACCGCAGAAGATGGGGCAGTTGCGACCATTTCGCTTTGCACTGCCATTTATGTGTGGCCGATTTCGGGGCACACATGGATTTATGTTCATAATAATTCCGATGAACCTATCAAAGTCGGTCACTATGAGGTTCCTGCAGGCGAGGGCGTTTCGGTCGGTGTTTTCTCATTTTCGGTAAATGACGGTTGGGGTCTTTATTATAATATTGAGGCTTATAAAGAGAACACCAAAAACCGTATGGACAAGGTTTGGTCAATTTCGAAAGATATTGATGCAGACCGGCTTGAAACTCTCAGCGACAAACTCATCAATTATCCGAATTACTGGGGCTTCGGCGGTAACTGCGCAACTTTTGCCTTTACAATCTGGAATTTCGTTACCGGTGATGCTTATTTTTCGCTTCTTATTCCTGCCATAACTCAGATTATGATGATAATCGGCGGTGCAAAAAGGGGTGTGCTTGAAATGTACTGCCCGCCGAGAGACCATGTTTACAGGCAAAAGGGTTGGGGCGAAGATGCACACCTTGAAATTGCAAGCGATTATACCGTCAGCTGAGGTGAGGCAAAATGGCAAAAGAAAAAAGATTTGAAAAAACATATTCACAGGATTTAGGTTCGACGATAATTTATGTTGATAAAGAAACCGGAGTCAATTATCTTTTTGTTGCCAACGGTTATGCAGGCGGTTTGACTCCTTTGCTTGACCGTGAAGGAAAGCCCGTCGTAACACCGATAATCAATAAATAACATAACCTCGAAAAGGAGCGATTCCTTTTCGGGGTATTCTTATACAATCTTAATATGATATTAAAGAGTTGTAAGGGTTTCCATAACGTAGTTGCCGAAATCCTCGCATGTTGCACCGTCTGCTCTGCCTGTAATTTTAAGCTTCTTTTCTTC
>JAZLCS010000099.1:0-8157 GCA_045614385.1 Acutalibacteraceae bacterium
CAAGGGTTTTTCTTAAATCGTTGTTTAATTTTCAAGGTGCTATCCTCTCCGCTCTCTTGCGGAGTGCTCGACTATATTACCAAATCCCAACCACTTTGTCAACACCTTTTTTTAATCTTTTTTCCCATTCTTCTCAACTCCTCCGTGCGTTTCGTGGGTTTTCGTTAAAGCTCGACAAAATATATATAATGTATAAAGCCTTCAGCAATTGCCGAAGGCTTTTTATCAGTCAAGCATAAGTTTTATGTAAAGGCCACCCTGAACTGTGCGATGCTGGAAGCCTCTCATGTGCGAAGTATCACAATAATACCAGTCTGTCATGGGAACTCTCGTTCTCATCGTGTTATACGCCATCCACAGTGAATCCGTAAACAGTTCAAAGTCCTTTTCGTCACTGCTAAGACACGCGGCCCATACAAGCCAATCTGACTTTGTGTATTTCTCGCGCGAATCAAGCGGAACTCCATAAGGCAAAAGCTCTTTTTTGTAACGCGAAATTTCACCTTTATAAAATTCATCGGGAAAAAGACCTGTTTTCCATATCTTATCCCATACTGAATTATATTTAAGACTGAATGTACCGGGCTTATCATACGCGAGACGGAAACTGCCATCTTCGTTTGCGGCGTTTTTCACAAGCGATGCTGCATAATCTTTCGCGGTGCTCATCATTTTTTCAGCGAGTTCTTTTTTATCGATACGTTCCAAAATTCTGCTGAGGCCAGCAATACCCATAATCGCTTTTATCGAAAGATTAACATTATGTGCAAGGTGTCCAGCAAAATCATCGGTGCAAATCTGATGCTCGGGGTCAAGACCGTATTGAATCAGATATTCGCCCCACTTCAGAATTGTATCAAGATATTTGTTCGCAAACGAAGCATCCTTTTCAACATCGCATATGGCCGAAAAAAGAACAATCATGTTGCCGCACTCTTCAACCGGCATCTGCCATTTAAGTTCGTTTGCACCGTAAACCTGACCGTTAACGAGAGGATATTGACCGACATCATGCGGAGCAAAATCAAAAACCCATGCATCGCTTAAAGCATATTTCATGATGGGTCTGAGCATACCTTTGAGAAGTTCGGGATTATAAAGCAAAAACAACGGCGCCGAGGGATATGTAACGTCAACCGTTGCTGCGCAACCGTTTGAAAAGCATTCCTTTGAAATGTAAAGATTGTTTCCATCGTTATCAACAACAAGCTTATGAGCGGCCATAACCTGTCTGTAAGCAAGAATAAGAAGTTCTGCATATTTTTCGCTGCCCTTCGCAACAGCATCCGCCCTTAGTTTATCCGAAAAAGCCTTGCACTTCTCAAAAATCTCATCATAATCCTCAGCAGCCTCAGCGATTGCTTCTTCGATGGTTTTTCCGTCTTTTTTCCAATAGGCTTTCAGTTTGTCACCGAAATATACCATGCTGTCAATGTCGTCATAAGCAAAAACAAACAAAGCATCATTATCAAGCTCTTTTTCGCAAAAAACTCCGTACATACCCGAGAAAGCTTCATTATCTGCCTGCGCCTGACCGACAACGCCCAAATAAAAGAATCCCCAGTCAATTCTGACATCATCACCGCTTCTCCAAAGCACTTTCTGTTCTCCGTTGCCCATTTTAACAGCTGTCATGCCGGGAATATCAACTTTTCTGCTGTACGCCCTGCCCTCTCCTTTTTTATTGAGAACAAGTTCCTCACTGCAACTGAACTTAACCGTTACATCATGCTTTTTGCCGTCAATTTCACTGTAGGACACTTTACAATACGCCACGGGACGAGAAACATAGTAAAGCTCCGTAATAAGCGTGGGCGAAGTAAAGCAGACATCAAGCTTTATTTTATCATTTGAATATGTAATAAATGTTGAAAAAGCATCAAGTTCAACTTTCTCAACCTTCATTTCGGGAATTTTTGAACCCTTGACATTATCGCCCAAAAAGCGGAATTCTTCACCGTCAACAAAAACTCTTCCAAGAATAGTGTTGGGGCTGTCGGTCCAGTGAACAGTCGTTTTAAGCAACGATTCCTGAGCCCAGACCGAAAAATAAGGGTCGATATTGATTATCGGCAAAGCAGGAACACGCATTTTCATAATAAAACTCCTTTTCATTTTTATCTATAATTTTATATTAATTGTTGAAAATCAACGCTTTTTCAGGGGAGGCAAAGGCATGAATAGGCTTATCAATCAAATATACTCCGCATTATTTTTCAACGAATAAATAAACTTGTGCGAATTCTTCCTGTAAGAAATCGGAATAAACTATATTGAGTTTTTCTCAGCTAACGGCACAAACACATAAATAAGCACAACCACCGCAGTCAATAAAGCCGTTTGATTTTTTAATTCAAACTCCTCTTTTTCGGAATTAAGATATTAAAATCTTATCACAGCTTGTCCATAAAATCAATAACCGCAAAGATAAAAGAATACGTTTATCCGAAAAATAAAAGCCAAAAAATATTTAATTTTTTCAAAAAAAGACTTGCAAAATCTCAAACAATGTGATATTATAACATGCGTTCGATACAAATGCGCTATGGCCCGGTAGTTCAGTTGGTTAGAACGCCAGCCTGTCACGCTGGAGGTCGACGGTTCGAGCCCGTTCCGGGTCGCCATATATTTGCTGCTATGGCTCAGGCGGTAGAGCGCATCCTTGGTAAGGATGAGGTCGGCGGTTCAATTCCGCCTAGCAGCTCCAATCCCTTGAAACTTAAGGTTTCAAGGGATTTTTCTTATGTTTTATAAATTTCATCAGACCGCATCCCTAAATCGCAATTTTTTAGTAAGGGATGCGGTCTAACTATGAGCAGAAAAATCACTATGAACAGGACTGAAAACAAGACCGTTTTACGGTCTTGTGTGCTTGGTAAGGAATGCGGTCCGTTTCAACACAAGTTTCTCTTTTTACAACTTGGATATTTCCTTACTTTTTTAAAATTTCGCACCGCTATTTTAATTTTAACTATTGAAATTTTGTTTGAAGAGGTATATAATAACAAACGAAATAAACGCAGGGGAGCTTGTGGTTGCAGGCTGAGAGGAAGTAATCAAACTTCGACCCTATAACCTGATGCGGATAATGCCGCCGTAGGAAGTCATACACAAGGATTTTTTACAGGAGGCTTCCGAAAGGTTGTCTCCTGTTTTTATTAACACTTTAATTTGCAGCGATACATAAGCCTTATATGTAAACAGTTTTGAAAGAGTGGATTTTTGGCTCGGCAAGGCAAAAACCCGCAGGAATACGAGGCTATTTCAAGGATTTTAAACGAAGCCGAGGCGGAAATATGCCTTTCAAAACCTTATGGATTGCTGTTAATTAAAGTATCTACCCGGGGAGCCGATGTGAACGGCTGAGAGGCAGGTAAACCTGCGACCCGCAAACCTGATCCGGATAATGCCGGCGTAGGAAGAGTACATTGTGAATCTGCAGTAAACAAACCGTACTTTCAAAGCCTTCGCCCATTATCGGCGGAGGCAATTTTTATTTTTGGAGGTAAATTTATGAAAGCAAGTATCGCAATCCAGGTTCTACCCAAAGCAAAAGACACAGATGACCTCATCCGAATTGTAGATGAGGTTATCGCATTCATCAAAAGCAGCGGATTAAACTGCCACGTAGGTCCGTTTGAAACAACAATTGAGGGCGAAGATTATGACCAACTGATGGACATTGCCAAAGAGTGTCAGCACGTTGCAATCAGAGCAGGTGCAGAAAATGTTTCGGCTTATGTGAAGATTGTTTACAGACCCGAAGGTGAAATACTGACCATTGACAAGAAGACTAAAAAACATGCTGAAGCGTAATGTTCCCTCAATCGTGGCGGTTGTTTTATTTCTGATTGTCTGGCAGGCTGTTTGCTCAGTCGGACTTATACCGTCTTATATGCTGCCGTCCCCGATAGAAGTAATCACGGCTTTTGTGAGCGATTTTTATTTGCTTGCCCAAAATTCCGTTATCACTTTGCAGGAAGCGTTTATAGGATTGCTTCTCGGAGTGAGCGTTGGATTTTTTGTGGCTGTTTTGATGGATACTTTTGAAACTCTGTATAAAGCATTCTATCCGTTGCTCATTATCACTCAAACAATTCCGTCTGTTGCAATTGCACCGCTTCTTGTTCTTTGGTTCGGTTATGAAATGACACCTAAAATTGTTCTGATAGTTATTTCAACATTCTTTCCCGTTACCGTCGGACTTCTTGACGGTTTCAGAAGTGCAGACAAAGATTCAATAGGGCTTCTTCGTTCAATGGGCGCAAACCGTTTTCAGATTTTCCGATATATCAAATTTCCGTCGGCATTGCCGCAATTATTTTCGGGTTTGAGAATAGCCGCCGCATACAGCGTTGTGGGTGCGGTTATAAGCGAATGGCTCGGCGGTTTCGGCGGTCTGGGCGTTTATATGACACGAGTGAAAAAGGCATTTGCTTTTGATAAAATGTTTGCCGTAATATTTCTTATTTCAGCCATTTCTCTGTCGCTTATGGCGTTGGTCGGATTCGCAGAGAAAAAAATTATGCCCTATCGCAACACAGATAAAAAAGGAGAAAAACTATGAAAAAAATAATTGCATTAATACTTTCGGTTATAATTATTTTCGGATTATCCGCTTGCCAAAAAACCGAGTCTGACAAAATTACAATCGTTCTTGACTGGACACCGAACACCAACCACACAGGCATTTTTGTTGCTGAAGCAAACGGATATTTCAAGGATGCAGGTCTGAATGTTGAGATTGTTCAGCCACCCGAAGGTGGCGCAACTGCATTGGTTGCTTCGGGGAAAGCGCAGTTCGGCGTTTCATTCCAGGATACACTTGCACCTGCATTTATCGGAGAGAATCCCGTTCCTGTTACTGCGGTTGCCGCTGTTATTCAGCATAACACTTCGGGTATCATTTCACGCAAAGGCGAAGGAATGGACACTCCGAAAGGTCTTGAAGGCAAAAAATATGCAACGTGGGATCTTGACGTTGAAAAAGAAACAATCCGTGACGTTATGAAAGCAGATGGCGGTAACTTCGACCTCGTTGAACTTATTCCGTCAACGGTTACCGATGAAGTGTCGGCATTGAAAAGCGGTTCGGTTGATGCAATATGGATTTTCTATGCTTGGGCAGGTATAGCTTGTCAGACTGCAGGTCTTAAAACTGATTATTTTGAATTTGCCGACATTAATCCCGTGTTTGATTACTACACACCCGTTATTATCGGCAATAACGATTGGCTTTCTGAAAATCCCGAAACAGCAAAGGCTTTTGTTGAAGCACTTTCAAAAGGATATACATACTCGGTTGAAAATCCCAAAGAAGCCGCAGACATTCTGATGAATGCCGCACCCGAACTTAAATCAAACAGCGAACTGGTTTATGCAAGTCAGGAATATCTTGCATCCGAATATATTTCAGATGCTTCAAAATGGGGCGAATTTGACACCGAGCGTTGGTCGGCATTTTATGAATGGCTGAACGAAAAGAATCTTCTTGAAGAAAAGCTCGATCCCGATTTCGGCTTCACAAACGATTATCTTCCCTAATGATATGAATAAGTTAGAAGTAAAAAATATAAGCAAAAGTTTTGACGGAAAACCTGTTCTGAAAGATGTTTCTATCGAGCTTAACCGTGGCGAATTGGTATGCTTGCTCGGTGTCAGCGGCGGAGGAAAAACAACGCTATTCAACGTTATTTCGGGTTTGTTATCACCCGATAACGGTCAGGTTTTGCTTGACGGCGAAGATATCACAAATCAATCGGGACACATAAGCTATATGCTTCAGAAGGATTTGCTCTTGCCTTACAGAACGATTGAGGATAATGCCGCTTTGCCGCTGTTGCTTAAAGGTGAAAAGAAGAAAGATGCCCGAAAAAAAGTATCACCGCTTTTTGAACAATTCGGACTTGAAGGTACACAGAAAAAATATCCTTCTCAGCTTTCGGGCGGTATGCGTCAGCGTGCGGCACTTCTGCGGACATATATGTTCTCAAAAGATGTTGCCCTGTTGGATGAACCTTTTTCAGCGTTGGATACCCTGACAAAGAGCGCTATGCACAAATGGTATCTTGACGTTATGGAAAAGATTCAGCTCTCAACACTTTTCATTACCCACGATATTGACGAAGCGATTCTTATTTCAGACAGAATTTATCTTCTTTCGGGTTCACCGGGAGAAATAACGGATGAAATTATAATCAAAGAACCAAAGCCGAGAAAAGATGATTTCAACCTTACTGCAGAGTTTCTGGAATACAAGCGAAGGATACTTTCTAAACTTTAAATATGATTAATCCATGTTTTAGAGTTCTTTCAAACCTGTTAAAATATCGCTTGGTAAGAATGTGGTCGGCGGTTTAATTCATAGTTATGTGTTCTTGGCGGGTAATAAATAATAGGTAACAAGTGAATCGACCTGCAAGATCCCCTCGTCATTGACGGATTGAATTTTTTTTGCGGCTGATGTATAATAAACATCAGTAAACGAAAGAAAAGGAACAAACATGAAAATAATTGCACGTATTCACACCGATTTCACATCAAAATTCGGCATCCCACGCCAGAGCGGGCTCGTTGACGAGCTTGAAGCAACGATTATTTTTGAACCCGAATACAGAAATCCCGATACCTTAAGAGGCATTGAAGAATATTCCCATTTATGGCTGCTGTGGCAGTTTTCGGAGTGTGTTGACAAGGAATGGACTCCGACAGTCAGACCGCCTCGACTCGGCGGCAACAAGCGAATGGGAGTTTTTGCAACCCGCTCCCCTTTCAGACCGAATCCGATAGGTCTTTCGAGTGTTAAGCTCCTCGGAGTTGAAAAAACGGAAAAGCACGGATATATTCTGCGTGTTGCAGGTGCCGATTTGCTTGACGGCACTCCGATTTATGACATAAAACCCTATCTCCCCTATGTTGACTCGCATCCCGAGGCAAGCAACGGCTTTGCGTTTGATGAAAAATGCGGCTCGCTGTCTGTTGAGTTTTCCAAAGATCTGCTGAAAAAAATACCGCCCGAAAAACAGGCGGCATTAAAAGCGGTGCTGGCGCAAGACCCGCGACCCGGTTATCAGGATGACCCCGGAAGAATCTACGGAATAGAATTTGCGGGGTTTGACGTGAGGTTCACGGTTGAAAATTCGGTTTTGAAGGTTGTTGAAATAATAAAATAGTTTTAAGCCCCCGGTTTTCACCGAGGGCTCTTTCTTTATCTCTTATCTTTAATGAACTCAAACGGATTTATTTGAGAGCTGAACGGCTTGAACGCTGCCGAGAATTCGAAAGGTTCAAATCCCCATTTGCGCTCGGGTTCAACGCTGTCATAATAACCGTGATTGCCTCTGATATCAAAACGGTAGTCAACATAAACCATTGTGTCCTCAAGCGGAACAAGCTCATCATTATGCTTCGTTTCTTCAAGCATATAAGGAGTAAAATGGGTTGCGTTAAAGAAAAACGCATTCTCATTTGCGGGAGCAAAAATCACACCCTCGCCGTTTTCGTTTGTAACAACGCCGTATTTTGAGCCAAAGTGCGCGCCATTTTCAATCGGTCTGATATAGGGCACAAAATTATTGTTTACGGTTGTTTCAAACTTACCGTAGCGGCAGGCAAGATGGCGGTCTGCATATGATTCATGGGGACCTTTGCCGAAATATTCCATGTTTTCATAGCCACCGTTGAGTCTGAACGCAAAGCCGAAGCGCGGAAGCTTGATGTTCATTTCTTCAAGAAGCTTTCTGAATCCGCCGCTAAAGCCCATAACCGCACTGCCGTCACCATAGAATTTATAAGTAAGCTCGCCGTTGAGAATGGGCACTACCGCGGGGCCGCCGATTGATACGGGGCAGGTTATCTTTATGCAGTCCGCTTCTGCAGAAACGGTTGCGGAATATGTTTTCTGAACCGTCGCCTGAATTGCCGCGGAGCGTCTGTCATCGGCTGTTCCGAGCTGATTCCATGCGTGGGATTTCCACAGTTCAATCTTTACCGGCTCTGCAAGCATTTCCTTGCCGCCGCAAAGAACGGATGAAATTCTGCCGTAAGGCTTATCAAAAGTATATTCAACGTCAGCGCTCTTGATTTTAACGAATCTGTCGCCTTCGCAAACCTCGGGAAGAGGTGCAGAGAAATTCTTCTTTTCTGCTTCAACAGATA
>JAZLCS010000100.1:0-3215 GCA_045614385.1 Acutalibacteraceae bacterium
CTTCGACCTGAAAGTGAAAGATTTTTAAATGATTTTTGGCGGTTGAGTGGCAGGAAGGCTGACGCCTTTCAATCACGAAACGCCGAAAAGCGTTGAAAAGACTCGCTTTCAGGCATAGTTCGGATTGCTCCCATCACTCTAATGTATATCGGATTGAGCATCTCAGCTTTCAAGCATTGTCATTGCCGCTGCCTTGATGCGCACGCTGTAGTCATTGATTTCTTTTGAAAGGCTGTGGCGAAGATTATGTTCGGCTATCATGTTTGAATATTCAATAATATCATTCAAACCTTGTCGCATTTCTTCAAAACGCTTTGCCATGCCCAGCCTGTTTTCCATATCCTGAAGCTGAGTTTCGGCTCTTTTGATAGCGTCGCGCACACCTTGTCTGGTTATACCTTCGTTTTCGGCTATCTCTGAGAGAGAAAGGTCATCGTTATAATAATATTCCAAAAAATCGCGCTGCTTTACGGTAAGCATTTCGCCGTAGAAATCAATCAAAACGGCCATTTCATAATTTTTTGCCATTCGGGACCCTCCTTCCTCAGTTTTTGATGAGATTTGAACACAAAAAACGACGGCGTTTTTCACCGTTTATCGGATGAAAAACAACCGACCTGTAAAGTTTTATCGCTTTACAGGTCGTTATTATACTAAAAATATTTCAGCTTGTCAAGAGGAATTTTAGCGGGGTTTTCACTGATTTTCCACTTTTTTCTCACAAATATTATATAATAGGTGAGGAAAACCCTATAAGTTGTGTTTTAAAGGATTTGTCGGCACAAAATGTATTCACATTTTCACCTTTTTGAAGTGGAAAACTTTTTTCCACGCGCACGGTGTTCAGTGATTGTAAAGTCAATCGCCTTTACAAAATCACTTTAATGTAACAATTGTAACACCGTCTTCACCTTCGCCGTAAACGCCGAGTCTGCTTGATTTAACATAAGGAGAAGCTTTCAGATAACGGGTAACTGCTGTTCGGAGTGCTCCGGTGCCCTTTCCGTGAACAACAGTGAATTCGTTAAGCCCTGTTCTGAGCCCCTGGTCAATGAATCTGTCAAGTTCAATGAGGCATTCGTCAACGGTCATTCCTCTCAAATCGAGCCTTGTTGAGGCTGACATATTCAGGCGGCTTTCGCCTTGGAAGGATGCGGTTGATTTTTTTTCTTTTTTCTTCGGAGCGTTTTCACAAAGCCGCAGGTTGCTCTGCTTGACTCTTGTTTTAATGGAGCCTGCCTGAACCTCAACATTGCCGTTTTTGTCGGCGGGGGAAAGCACCTTTGCGGTTTTTCCGATGTCGCGGATTATAACCGTGTCGCCCGCAACAAGCGCGCGGGGCAGAACATAGTCCTTGTCGTCATCCTCAATTCCGATAACGGGGTCGGCGGCGGAGTCAATGGAATCAATGCCTTTTCGAACGGCTGCCTTTGCACGCCTTGCAAGCTCGGCGGCATCCTTTGTTTTTTGCTGTTCTTTTTTGTGCTTTTCAAGCTCTTGCAAAAGGGCATATGCTTCTCGTTTTGCCTGCTCAACAACCCGCATTGCCTGCGAGCGGGCTTTTTCCATTTCCTGTTCTCGCAGTTTGGAGATTTCTTCTCTCAATTTTTCGGCATTTTCCTTTTCTTTGTCAGCTTTTTCGGAAAGCTGTTTTGCTCTGTCGTATTCGTCCTCCATGCGGCGTCTGGTTTCTTCAAGCTTGTCAACAACATTTTCAAACTCTTTGTTTTCGCTTGAAACAAGCTCACTTGCGCGATTGATTACGCTTATGTCAAGCCCGAGCTTTTCGCTGATTGCCAAAGCATTTGATTTACCCGGAACCCCTATCAGAAGTTTGTAGGTAGGTCGCAGAGAAACAATATCGAATTCGCAACAGCCGTTTTCAACTCTCGGAGTTTCCAAAGCATAGGCTTTAAGCTCTGCATAGTGGGTTGTGGCGGCAATTTTTGCGCCTTTGAAATGAAGTGCCTCAAGAATTGCCATCGCAAGCGCCGCGCCTTCAACGGGGTCTGTGCCGGCGCCGAGCTCATCGATGAGGATAAGGCTTTTGCCGTCAGCCTCATTGAATATGTCTATTATGGTAGTCATATGTGCCGAGAAAGTAGAAAGAGACTGTTCAATGGATTGCTCGTCACCGATGTCGGAAAGAATTTTATCAAAAACGGAAATTTCGCTTCTGTCGCCTGCCGGAATCATCAGACCGCACATTGCCATGAGCGAAAGAAGACCGAGTGTTTTGATTGAAACGGTTTTACCGCCCGTGTTGGGGCCTGTGATAACAAGCGTATCAAAGTCTGCACCGAGCATGATGTCAACGGGAACAACCTTTTTCGGGTCAATGAGCGGATGCCTTGCCGCGCGAAGGTTAATTATTCCCTTATCGTTGAGAATCGGCGGGCAGCCTTTGATTTTATATGCATACTGTGCTTTCGCAAAAATAAGATTGAGTTCAAGTGCGCATTCGTAGCTGCTCTTGATGCTCTGCGCAAAATCACCGGCGCTTGCAGAAAGCTCGGCGAGAATGCGCTCGATTTCTTCGCGTTCTTTTGTCTGAAGAACTCTGATTTCGTTGTTGGCTTCAACAACAGCCATCGGCTCAATAAAAACGGTTGCGCCGCTTGACGAGGTGTCGTGCACAAGACCGGCTATTTCACCGCGGTGCTCACTCTTGACCGGCACAACGTATCTGCCGTTTCTCTGGGTTATGATATTTTCCTGAAGATATTTTGAATGGCTTTGAGAACGAGCAAATTTCTCAAGCTGTTCTCTGATTTTTGATTCCTGAACTCGGATTTTTCGCCTGATGGCGGCAAGAGTGGGGGAGGCGTTGTCCGAAATTTCTTCCTCCGATATAATCGCATTGAATATTGATGTTTCAAGGAATTTGTTGGGAACAAGAGCATTGAAAAGTGTGTCAAGAACGCTCTGAACGCCCGCGTTTGATGCTCTCCATTGTGACAAGGTGCGTATGACGCGCAGAACGCCGCCGATGTCAAGTAGCTCCTTGGTGTTGAGAACACTGCCTGCGTTGGCGCGGCTCAATGCGTTATTAACATTTTTCAGTCCGCCGAATGACGGTCCGCCGAATCGGGCGAGCAACATATGAGCATCAACTGTCTGGTTGAGCAACGCTCTTGCAAGGTCAAGGTTGGTTTCGGGCTTTAAATGCATCGCGTTATAGCGGGCATCGTCACAGCTTGTGAAATCCGCAAGCC
>JAZLCS010000101.1:0-1507 GCA_045614385.1 Acutalibacteraceae bacterium
CTTTTCACTCCTCCTCTTGATACAAAGGTTGGTGGCGAAAGAAAGACCGTTCAGCTTGTAAGGGTTTATAAAAGAGGCGGTAAATATTCATTTGATTTCGCAAATCTCCGCAAGTGGATATCATTATGCCGCGAATGCGGGATTGAATATTTTGAGATGAGCCATCTTTTTACCCAGTGGGGCGCAAAGCATGCACCGAAAATTATTGCAACCGACAGAAATGGCAGAGAAAAGAAGATTTTTGGCTGGTTCACCAGAACTTCAAGTAAAAAATACGATAAGTTCCTTCGTCAGTTTTCAAAGAAACTGTTGAAGGTTATCGATTCTGAGAATATTCGTGAAAAATGTTTCTTCCATGTTTCCGATGAGCCTGGAATTCATCATCTGAAAACATATAAACGCCGTGCAAAGCTCATTGAAGAATGCTTCCCCGGCTTCAAGATTATCGATGCTCTTTCAGACTATGAATTTTACGGTAAGGGTGCGGTCAAAAACCCCATTCCCTCTGAAGACCATATTGAACCCTTCGTCGGAAATGTTCCCGAATTGTGGACATATTACTGTTGCGGTCAGTATGATAACTATGTTCCGAACAGATTTGTTTCAATGCCGTCGCTGCGCAACCGTATTCTGGGAGTTCTTCTCTATAAATACGATGTTAAGGGATTTTTGCAGTGGGGTTATAATTTCTATAATCTTCAGTATTCTGTCAAAGCAATAAATCCTTATGAAATAACCGATGCGGGCGGCAGCTTTCCTTCGGGCGATTCATTCGTGGTTTATCCTGCCGATAACGGAGAAGCAATGGAATCTCTGAGGCTCAAGGTTTTTTATGATGCTTTTCAGGATTTGTCGGCGTTGAAGGCACTTGAAAAGAAAATCGGCAGAGAAAAGGTGATTGAAATTCTTGAAGAAGGTCTTGAAAAACCTTTAACTTTCAAAGAGTATCCGCGCAATAACAACTGGCTTCTTTCCGTGCGCCAAAAAGTCAATAACATGATTAAGGAGAATTGACATGCCTATTATTTTTGACAGCGAAAAAAAGATTTTCAAGCTTGACACCGCAACTTCAAGCTATATTTTTGAAATTTATGAGCAGAATTATCTTGTCCATCTCTATTACGGTGCAAAAATTCCCGATTATAACCTTTCGGAGTTCCGTTATACAGGCGGTTTTGCGTCCTTCAGCCCCAACAACATAAAGGTTGACGACTGGCGTTTTTCGCCCGATATCAACCCGTTTGAATATTCGGGCAACGGCGCGGGCGATTTCAGAACATCTGCAATTGCAATAAAGAATGCAGACGGCAACAATGCAACAGATATGAGATATGTGTCTCATAAAATATATGCGGGCAAGCCGGGTATTGAAGGACTTCCCGCGCTGTATGTTGAATCGGATGACGAGGCAACAACTCTTGAAATTCTCACGGAGGATTCCGTAACGGGTATTCAGACGGTGCTTTATTATACCGTTTTCGAAAAGCTCGGTGCGATGACGAGAAGT
>JAZLCS010000102.1:0-10250 GCA_045614385.1 Acutalibacteraceae bacterium
GCATCAGAAATAAAGCATCCCTGCACACGGGTGGGTTTTGATGCGCCGACGGGATTGAAAAGCATATCACCGTTGCCAAGAAGTTTTTCCGCACCAACAGAGTCAAGAATTGTTCTGGAGTCAACCTGGGATGAAACAGAAAGCGCAATACGGCTGGGAATATTAGCCTTAATAATGCCTGTGATAACATCGACAGAGGGTCTTTGAGTTGCAATTACAAGATGAATACCTGCAGCTCTCGCCATCTGCGCAAGGCGGCAAATTGCATCTTCAACCTCTTTGGGTGACACCATCATCAAGTCAGAAAGCTCATCGATAAAAATAACAATCTGATGCATTTTAACAAGGTCATCTCTTGTTTCGCAAAGCTTGTTAAATCCTTTGATATCCCTAACACTGTTCTCGGAAAATTGCTTGTAGCGTTTTTCCATCTCACCGACTGCCCAACCGAGAGCACCCGCCGCCTTTCTCGGATTGGAAACAACGGGAACTTCAAGATGAGCAATGCCGTTATAAATGGTAAACTCAACCATCTTCGGGTCAATCATGAGAAGCTTGACTTCATCGGGCGATGCATTATAAAGAATGCTGACGATCATCGAGTTAAGACAAACGGATTTACCCGAGCCTGTTGTGCCCGCAACAAGAACGTGAGGCATTTTTGCAAGGTCTGCGCAGATAATATTGCCTGTTATATCTTTGCCGAGAGCAACATTCAGCTTGCTCTTGGCATCTCTGAATTCGGGGGTATCAATAATCTCACGCATTGAAACCATTGACTTTGCGCTGTTGGGAATTTCAATACCGATAGCCGCTTTGCCGGGAATCGGCGCCTCTATTCTTACACTTGTTGCGGCAAGACGCAGAGCTATATCATCGGCAAGACCCGTTATTTTGTTTATTCTTACACCTGCTTCGGGAACAAGCTCATATCTCGTTACCGACGGTCCGCGGCATATATTTGTTACTTCAGCGTTGATTTTAAAGCTTTCAAGAGTTGAAACAAGCTTTTTGGCGCCTATCTGCATTTCGGTCATTGTGTCAGTTGCGCCGTCTCTTTCAACAACATTAAGAAGCTCGATTGAAGGAAAGATATAGTCGCTCTTTTCAGGCTCTCCAGGTAATGTTTCAACCGGAATTTCAACCTGCTCTTCAAGCGGTTCTCCGTCGGGAACTGCAGGAGCCTTTTTCTTTCTCTTCGGTTTTTCTTCTTCAACGGCAGCTTCGATTGTTTCTTCAATAATATCGGTCGGCTGTGCATCGGGGAGCTTCACAACAGGAATTTCAGGCATGGGAGAATCATCTACAGGTGTAAATGTGGACTCATCTGTTATAAAATTATCTTCAAATTTTTCAACGGCAACCGTCGGCTGCTTGGGAGGATTAAAGGCTTTTTTAGACTGTTCCTTCTCTTTATCCTTTTCTCTTTCCTGCTCAAGCTGCTCGCGGCGGATAGCGTTCTGTTCAAGCTTTTCATTGGTAAGCTCGCCGACCCTTTTAACAGGTTTGCGAATTGCATTGAAGAGTCCGAGCAGAGTTGTGCCCGTAAGAAACATTGCAAGAACAACCAAAAGCAAAACGATGGTTATACCTGCACCTGTTTTTCCGAAAAGCCATGAAAGAAGTCTGCCGATAACTGCGCCTATAACGCCTCCGTTTGACAAAGAGGAAATTTTATTCCATGAATCGGAAACCTGAACAGCCAATCCTGTTTCACTGAGGTATTCGGCGGAATTGGAAAAAATATGTATTGCGCCGCTGATTAGGGCAACAAAAACGCCGGTACCCGTGAGATTAGCGGCAACACTGCCGAGCGGTTTGTCCTTTGCATAAACAATCGCCATATAAACAAGCACAATCGGCAGAATATATGCGCAGAATCCGAATATGCCGAACATAGCTTCATGGAGGCTGAGCCATATACTTTCTCCCTCAATAAACGCAACACAGAGCAGAAAAACAGCAGCCGCCATAAGAATTATGGCAGTTTTCTGGCGTTTTACGGCTGTTGAAACCTCTTTCTTTACAGGTTCACTCTTTGCCTGTGTTTTCTTGGGAGCTGAAGCACTCTTTGATGTTGTTTTCTTCTTTGACGCTCCTGATTTTTTGTTTTGGGTGTTTGCCATTTATGTCATCCTTTCGGAATTTTTATTCCTTGTTGTTCTTTCAATCATTTCATACAGACAGTTAAGTGCATCAGAAAGGCTGCCGAGGGAATCAATCAGCCCCTCATTAACTGCCGCTTCACCGCTCAAAACCGTGCCGACATCCAGAACAAGCTCACCCGTTGCAAGCATCATTTCGCGGAATCTGTCGGGGCTTATTTCGGAATTATCGGAAACAAATTTAACTATTCGTTCCTGCATCTGTTCAAAATAAGAAAGCGTCTGCGGCACGCCGAGAACAAGACCGTTCATGCGAACGGGATGGATTGTCATTGTTGCAGACGGTGTTATGAACGATTTGTCGGTTGAAACCGCAAGAGGAACGCCGATTGAATGCCCTCCGCCGAGAACAAGCGAAACGGTGGGAGTTGTCATTCCCGCCACCAATTCGGCAATGGCAAGACCCGCTTCGATATCGCCGCCAACCGTATTCAAAATCATTATAAGGCCATCAACCTCATCGCTTTCTTCAATCGCCACAAGCTGGGGAATAACATGCTCATATTTGGTGGTTTTATTCTGTGCGGGCAGAATATAATGGCCCTCAATCTGACCGATAATTGTCAGACAATGGATGAGATGCTCGCCCTTACGAACAGTCACGGAGCCCGATTCGATTATTCCGCTCAGCGCAGATGAGTCATCGCCGCCTTCGTTGTTTCCGCTGTTTAAATCGGGCTGCCACGGAGGAGACGGAAGAAAAAAATTATCTCTTTTATTCTCATTGTTTTTCAAATTTAATACACCCTTTCTGAGGATAAAACAAAATTAGTATTCCTCAAAAAGACTGATATTAAACGCAATGATATATTTTAAATATTATATCATTAATTATCAACCATTGCAACAAAAAACTCAATATTTTGTTATGTTTTTACTTGACAGCGGTTTATTTTGTAGTTAATATTACATTATATTAGGCTGTTTGGAGCGTATAAGATGAATTCGGATTTAATACTCAGACAAATGATCAAAGAAAGTGACAACATTGTTTTCTTTGGCGGTGCGGGAGTTTCATGCGAAAGCGGTATAAAAGATTTCCGTTCAGCCGACGGCATATACAGCATGAACTATAAATATCCGCCCGAAAGCGTTTTGAGCCGCAGTTTTTTTGAGATGCACACAGAGGATTTTTACGATTTTTACAGAAAATTTCTTTGTTTTCCCGATGCAAAGCCCAACATGGCGCACATTAAGCTTGCAGAACTTGAAAAATCAGGCAAATTAAAGGCTGTAATAACACAGAATGTTGACGGACTGCATCAACTTGCGGGCAGTAAATGCGTTTATGAGCTTCACGGCTCCGCACTTCGTAACTATTGCATGAAATGCGGCAAATTCCATGATTTTGATTTTGTTTATAAAACGAACGGCATTCCGAAATGCGAATGCGGCGGAATTGTTAAACCCGATGTTGTTTTATATAAAGAATCACTTGATAACGACGTTATCTCGGGGGCAGTGAACGCCATTGCAAACACAGATATGCTCATTGTTGCAGGCACATCTCTGACTGTATATCCTGCGGCAGGATTTATAAGATATTTCGGCGGAAAAAATCTTGTTTTAATCAATAAAGATGCAACCGCCATGGATGAAAAATTCGGATTGGTTATATACGGCAAGGTCGGAGAGATTTTAGAAAAGGTAATATAAATAACCGCTCGGGTTCAATTGAACTCGGGCGGTTTTGTCGGTATGAGTATTCGGAACGGTCAAGGCCGTTCCCCACACATTAAATTTTTAAAAGAGTCCGCTGATTTTGCCGTTTTCGTCAACATCAATCTTTTCTGCTGCGGGAACCTTGGGAAGTCCGGGCATAGTCATGATGTCGCCTGTAAGAACAACGATAAAACCTGCGCCTGCGGAAATTTTGACATTCTTAATTGTTACGGTGAAATTCTCGGGTGCACCGAGCTTTGTGGGGTCATCGGAGAAGCTGTACTGCGTTTTAGCCATACAAACAGGAAGATTTGCACAGCCCATTGCTTCAAGTGCCGCAATCTGCTTTTTGGCTGCGGGAAGAACTGAAATGCCGTCGCCGCCGTAAACCTTCTTGACAACAGCCTCAATCTTATCTTCGATTGAACCGTCAAGTTCATAGGAAAATGTGAAATCATTAGGCTGTTCACAAAGTCTGACAACCTCTTCGGCAAGCTCTATACCGCCGTTACCGCCCTCTGCCCATACGTTTGAGAGAACAACATTTACGCCGAGTTCCTTGCACTTATCGATAACAAGCTGAACCTCTGCATCTGTATCCGTCGGAAAACGGTTAACGGCAACAACAGAAGGAAGCTTATAAACGTTCTTAATATTGGAAACGTGACGGAGAAGGTTGGGAATGCCCTTTTCAAGTGCTTCAAGATTTTCGCAGTTAAGCTCAGTCTTTGGAACACCGCCGTGCATTTTGAGTGCCCTGATTGTTGCAACGATAACAACAGCCGATGGAGTAAGCCCTGCGTAGCGGCACTTGATATCAAGGAACTTTTCAGCGCCGAGGTCTGCGCCGAAGCCGGCTTCGGTAACAGCATAATCGCCAAGCTTCATTGCAAGCTTTGTTGCCATAACAGAGTTGCATCCGTGAGCAATATTTGCAAAAGGTCCGCCGTGAACGAGAGCGGGAGTACCCTCAAGAGTCTGAACAAGATTGGGCTTCATTGCATCCTTAAGGAGTGCAGTCATTGCGCCTGCAGCTTTAAGTTCGCCTGCGGTAACGGGCTTTTCATCATAAGTATAGCCTACGATAATTCTTGAAAGACGCTCTTTGAGGTCTGTTATTGATGTTGCAAGACAAAGAACGGCCATAATTTCTGAAGCAACGGTAATGTCATAACCGTCTTCTCTGGGCACACCGTTAACTCTGCCGCCGAGACCGTCGGTAACAAAACGGAGCTGTCTGTCATTCATATCAACGCAACGTTTCCATGTGATTCTTCTGGGGTCAATATTAAGAGAGTTACCTTGATAAATATGATTATCAAGCATTGCTGCAAGCAGATTGTTTGCTGCGCCGATTGCGTGAAAGTCACCGGTAAAATGAAGATTTATATCTTCCATGGGAACAACCTGAGCGTATCCGCCGCCTGCTGCACCGCCCTTAACGCCGAAAACGGGGCCGAGCGAAGGCTCGCGAAGAGCAACCATAACGTTTTTACCGATTTTTTTCATGCCGTCAGCAAGACCGATTGTTGTTGTTGTTTTGCCCTCACCCGCGGGTGTGGGGGTAATAGCGGTAACAAGAACAAGCTTGCCGTCTTGATTTTCATTTTCTTTGAGAATAGAAAGATCAACTTTTGCCTTATAGTTGCCATACTGCTCAAGATATTTTCTTTCAATTCCCGCAGCATCGGCAATTTCCGTTATCGGCTTCATTTCAACGGACTGCGCAATTTCGATATCTGTCATCATATTAATCAGCATCCTCTCGGTAATATTATTTTGAGGTATATAAAATTCAAATTACTATATATTGTGCATTAAAAATACACATTTGTCAATATGTACCGAATGTATTTTTTTCTTTCGTTGTTTTTAACAAATAACTAACATTATTTTTTTCTATATTTTCGCTGAAAATCTTCAGAAAACAAGTTGTTTTGAAAATTGCATTGTGATATAATATCGGGTGGTAAATTATTTTATGGAGGTCTTATCAATGAACTATGATGTTGCCGTTGTCGGCGCAGGCGTTATCGGTTCGCTAATTGCACGAGAACTCAGTCGCTACAACATTAAAATTGCACTTGTCGAAAAGAACAACGACATGGCAACAGGCACTTCAAAAGCCAACAGTGCCATTGTGCATGCAGGCTTTGACGCAAAGCCCGGCTCGCTCAAAGCGAAACTTAATGTTGAGGGCACGGCACTTATGCCCGAGATTTGCAAAACGCTTTCCGTTCCTTTCAAGCCTGTCGGCTCACTTGTTGTTGCTTTCTCCGACGAAGAAGTTGAAACTCTCAACGAGCTTCTTGAAAGAGGAAACGCAAACGGTGTTCCCGGCCTTGAAATATATAATTCTGCAAAGCTCCGCGAAGCGGAACCGTACATCAGCGATGATGCTAAAGCCGCTCTTTGGGCACCCTCTGCAGGCATTGTATGCCCCTACGAACTGACAATAGCCGCGGCTGAAAACGCTGTTGTTAACGGCGCCGAATTTATCCGTAATTTTGAAGTTAAAAAGATAAACTTTGATGGCAACGAATTTGCGCTTTCAAACGGTAAAACAGAAATCACCGCTAAATACGTAATTAATGCGGCAGGCGTTTACTGCGACGAGATTGCTGCTCTTATCGGCGACACCTCCGTTCACACAATGCCGAGAAAGGGCGAATACATGCTTTGCGATAAAACAGTCGGAAAGCTTGCAAACCACACTATTTTCCAGTGTCCCTCCAAAATGGGCAAGGGCATTCTTGTTACGCCCACGGTTGACGGCAACCTTCTTCTCGGTCCCAGTGCTCTTGACATAGAGGATAAGGAAGATGTTGCAACAACCGCAGACACTCTTTCACAGGTTCTTGAAATCGCAAAAAAATCCGTACCTTGCCTTACGACAAGAGAGGTTATAACATCTTTCGCAGGACTTCGCGCCCACTGTGACAGAAACGATTTTATCATTGAGCCAAGTGAAAAAAATTCACAGTTCATTAATGTCGCCGGTATTGAATCCCCGGGGCTTTCATCAGCACCTGCAATTGCTCTTTATGTTAAAAATATGATCATTGAGCCTCTCGGTTGCGAAGAAAAAACAGATTTCAAGCCCGACAGAGAAGAACCCGTACGCTTCAGACACATGAGCAATGAAGAACGCAAAGCTCTCATCGAAAAGAATCCTGCATACGGCAGAATCATCTGCCGTTGCGAAACAATAACAGAAGGCGAAATTCTCGATGCCATCCATGCTCCCGCAGGCGCAAGAGATGTTGACGGCGTTAAGCGCAGAACAAGGGCAGGCATGGGCAGATGTCAGGGCGGTTTCTGCGGCTCAAAGGTTGTTGAACTTCTTGCCCGTGAGCTTGGAGTTGAAATCAACGAAATCACCAAATTCGGCGGCAACTCAAAAATTCTTTATGACAGAACAAAGTGAGGAGGCGGAGATTATGCTTAATTATGATATTGTTGTAATCGGCGGAGGCCCCGCCGGCATGGCTGCCGCTCTCAAAGCAAAGGAATGCGGAGTTGACAGCATACTTATACTTGCAAGAGCCGAAACTCTCGGCGGCATTCTTGAACAGTGCATCCACACAGGCTTCGGTCTGCATTATTTTGGCGAGGAACTTTCAGGCCCGGAATATGCAGACAGATTCATCGAGCTTGTTGATAAAGAAAAAATTGAATACAAAACCGACACAATGGCTCTGGAAATAACAGAAACCAATGTTGTTTATGCTATTAACAAACAAGACGGTCTGCTTGAGATACAGGCAAAAGCGGTTATTCTTGCCATGGGTTGCCGCGAAAGACCCAGAGGCGCACTTAACATTGCAGGTACAAGAGCTTCAGGTGTTATGAGCGCAGGAACAGCTCAGAAATACGTTAATATTGACGGATACATGCCCGGCAAAAAAGTTGTTATTCTCGGTTCGGGTGATATCGGTCTTATCATGGCACGCCGCATGACTCTTGAAGGCGCAGAAGTCAAGTGCGTCTGCGAGCTTATGCCCTATTCAAGCGGTCTGACAAGAAACATCGTTCAGTGCCTTGATGATTTCAATATTCCACTTCATCTCAGCTGCACCGTTATTGACATTCACGGTAAGGAAAGGGTTGAGGGAGTAACCATAGCCGACGTTGACGAAAACCGCAGAGTTATCAAGGGCTCCGAGCGTTTCATCGAATGCGACACTCTTCTTCTTTCTGTCGGTCTTATCCCTGAAAACGAACTCACAAGAGCTGTCGGTATTGAGCTCGACCCCATAACAAGCGGCGCTGTTGTTGACGAATACAGAGAAACCTCTCACAAAGGCGTTTTTGCATGCGGCAACGTGCTTCACGTTCACGACCTTGTTGACTATGTCACCCTTGAAAGCCAGACGGCGGGCGAAGGCGCTGCAAAATATGTCTTGGGCAAAACAGAAGAACCCGAATACATCACAACCAAGGGCGTTAACGGCGTTCGCTACATCGTTCCCCAGAAAGTTAACATAAAAAATGACGGTGATGTTAAGCTTTATTTCAGAGTCGGTCAGGTCTATAAAAATGCAAAAACCGTTGTTAAATATAACGGCGAAGAAATCATCAGTAAAAAAAGACCGAGACTTGCTCCCGGTGAAATGGAGAATGTTATCATTAAAAATGACATGCTCAAAGGTTTTTCCGCCGGCGGCGTGATAGAAATTTCGGTGGAGGTGTGATTTATGCAAAAGAATATTATTTGCGTAGCCTGCCCCATGGGCTGCGGAGTAACGGTTGAAATCGCTGACAACGGCGACATCCTTTCCGTTAAAGGAAATACCTGCAAACGCGGCGATACATACGCAAGAGCTGAATGCACCAACCCCGTCAGAAGCCTTGCAACAACGGTTAAGGTTGACGGCGGAATTCATAACGTTGTTCCCTGTAAATCCGCAGGTTCGCTTCCCAAAGACAGAATCATGGAATGCATGGAAATCATCAACAACACGGAAGCAAAAGCTCCGGTTAAACTCGGTGATGTGCTTGTTAAAAACATCCTCGGCACAGGAATTGACATTGTCGCAACAAATCATTGCCCCGCAAAATAAAATATCAGACAGCAAACGGCTAAGCTTCTGCTTTGCCGTTTTTTGTTACTTTTCATAAAAAAAGCTTGCATTTTTATACAATTCTCTAACCTATTATGCATTGAAATTTTCAGCTGTTTATTGTAAAATACCTAACAGAATATTTTGGGAGGAAATCGAGTGAAAAAGTTTTTTTCCAACTCAACAACCATATCAACCGGCTGTGCAATGCTTGCAGCAGGTTCTGCTCCCGTTTTTATTTCGTGATTTTGCCGCCTTTGCTTTTGCAACGGCGGTTTTTTTATGAAATTTTTTTGAATTTACTATTTAAAATATTAGAAATATATGCTATAGTATATTAGATAAGTTATAATTTACTGTTTTGGAGGAATATATGAAGCACTTACTTAAGCTCATGGATTTGAGCACAAACGAGATTACCGAAATTCTTAATCTCGCCGATCAGCTCAAATATGAGAAGAAAAACGGAATTGAACATCATCATCTTAAAGGAAAAACTCTCGGCATGATCTTTGCAAAATCATCAACAAGAACAAGAGTTTCCTTTGAAGTTGGCATGTATGACCTTGGCGGTTCGGCACTTTTCCTCAGCTCTCACGACATTCAACTTGGCAGAGGTGAGCCTGTCAATGATACCGCTCGAGTTCTTTCGGGATATCTTGACGGAATCATGATCAGAACATTTGCTCAGAGTGACGTTGAAACACTTGCCGAATACGGCTCAATCCCAATTATCAACGGCCTTACCGATTATTGTCATCCCTGCCAGGTGCTTGCAGACCTCATGACAATCCGCGAGTTTAAGGGCTCTATAAAAGGCAACAAGCTTTGCTACATCGGCGACGGCAACAACATGGCGAACTCGCTTATCGTCGGCGGAATCAAGATGGGTATGTCAGTCAGCATCGGTTGCCCTGACAGCCATAAGCCCGATTCGGAAATAATGGAATGGGCAAGCAAAAACGGTGATTTCACCTGCACCTCCGATATCTATGAGGCAGCAAAAGACGCAGACGTGCTCTATACCGATGTTTGGGCATCCATGGGTCAGGAAAGCGAAGCGGAAAGAAGAAAGAAGATTTTTGCAGGTTACCAGATTAACGACAGCCTCATGGCTGTTGCAAAGCCTGACGCAATGGTGCTTCACTGTCTTCCCGCCCACAGAGAAGAAGAAATCACTGCCAAGGTTTTTGAAGAACATGCTAAGGAAATTTTTGAAGAAGCTGAAAACAGACTTCATGCTCAGAAAGCTGTTTTGGTTAAACTTCTCGGCAATAAATAAGCAAGGGGGTAATCAATATGCCAATCAGTAAAGATATTAAGAAGGTTATGGTTATCGGTTCAGGTCCCATCGTTATCG
>JAZLCS010000103.1:0-16791 GCA_045614385.1 Acutalibacteraceae bacterium
GAAGAAATCGATCCCGAGCTTTTTGAAGAAATCAGAAAGCTTATAAAAAAAGGCAAGTGGGTTCCCGTCAACGGTTGGTGGGTTCAGCCCGACTGCAATATGCCTAATGCCGAGAGTTTTGCACGCCAGGCTCTTTACAGCCAGCTTTATTATTATGAAAAATTTGGTGAAATCTGCAAAACCGGTTATAATGTTGATTCTTTCGGTCATAATGCAATGCTGCCCCAGCTCCTTGTTAACGGCGGAATGAGATACTATGTTATGATGCGCCCCGGAATGCATGAGAATGCAGATGTTCCGGAAAATCTTTTCTGGTGGGACAGCAAAGACGGTTCTCGCGTTCTCACATATCGAATTCCTTACAGCTACGGCGTTAACGGAAAAAAAGATATTGACAGAGAGCTTCCTTTGCTTCGTGAGCGTGCCGAAAATTCCGGCCACGGCATGATGATGTTTTTCGGAGTCGGTAATCACGGCGGCGGACCTACAAAGGGCGACCTTGATTATCTTCGTGAACTTAAAGAAAACGGTTATGAAGAACTTGAATATTCTTCACCCGATGATTATTTTGCCGAAATGTGTGCTGATAAGGACCTCAAACTCCCTGTTTGGAACGATGAACTTCAGCATCATGCAAGCGGTTGCTATTCTGCAACTTCAATGGTGAAGCAGCTTAACAGAAAAGCTGAAATCTGGCTTGCCAATGCCGAAAAGTGGAATACTGTCACCGCCAAAATCACAAATCTCCCCAAAGCAACCGAAGAATTCGGCAAGGCATGGAAAGAGGTTTGCTTCAACCAGTTCCATGATATTCTTTGCGGATGCTCGATTATGGAGGCATATGACGATGTCCGTGATTCAATGGGCTACGCCATGAAGATAGCTGCTGATGAAGAAAACAAAGCAATGCTTAAAATTGCAGACATGGTTGATACATGGCTTGACGGCGTTTCGGATTCTCAGTCGCTTAATGCACGTCATCACTGCCGCAACCTCAAATTTCCGAGACCGGTAATTGTTTATAATCCACATTCTTTTGAGGTTGAAACTCCTGTCAGAACCTATCATCCTTCTCGAAAGGTTGAGGACAGCGAAGGGAACTGCGTTGTTTTCCAGAATGTTCGTTCGTCACGCTCGAACGATTCACATAAAGACACTCTTTTTACAGCAAAGGTACCCGCACTCGGTTATGCAACCTATTGGCTTTGGCATGAGGACTCGGAATATTGTGAAGACTTTTCTGCTCAGAAAAGCGATGTTGAAGCCGATAAAATAACTCTTGAAAATAAATATCTCAAGGTTGTTTTTGATGAAAAAACGGGTGGAATTAAAAGCCTTATTTCTAAAGAAAACGGTGTTGAATATGTCGGCGGAGAATTCTGCGTTCCCACAATTGTTGATAATACTGAACCCGACACATGGGCTCATAACATATTTAAATTTGATAAAGAAATCGCTAAAATGGAGCTAAAGTCCATAGAATTGGTTGAATGCGGAGCAGCAAGAGCTGTTATGCGTGTTAAGCATATTTATAACGGTTCATATCTTACTCAGGATTATATTCTTTCAACCGAAAGCAAGTATCTGAGAGTTAAGTGCAGAGTTCTTTGGCAGGAACCGCTGACAATTCTGAAAATGCCTGTTACCGTTGATGGTAATGAACCGATTTCTACCTATGAGATTCCTGCCGGTTTTATTAAAAGACCATGCAACGGTGAGGAAGAACCTGCACTCACTTGGGGCGATATCACTGCCGAGGGTAAGGGTGTTGCGCTTATAAGCGATGCAAAATACAGCTATGACTGCCCGGGTAATACACTCAGGCTCACAATGCTGCGCAACAGTATTTTTGCTGACCACTATTCCGACAGACCTGCTGCCGATTTCAGCTATTGCGACGAGGGTATTCACAGATTTGAATATGCCGTTTATCCGCATCTCGGCGACGCGGAAAACAGCGATGTTCAGCAGATTGCTGCGGTTCTGAATTCAAAGCCCGTTGCTGTTCCTGTGGGATATCATAAGGGTACGCTTCCGCAGAAAAAGAGCTTTGTCATAATTAACAAGCACAATATTCAGCTCATGTCTTTCAAATTCTGTGAAGACGGCTCGGGTGATGCAGTTATGCGTCTTTGCGAAACCGAGGGAAAACCCGTTAAGGCAGCAATTGTATGCGATATTATCGATGCTGGCTTCTATGCTGATTTCAAACAGCATGAAATCAAAACCTTCCGTATTAACAACGAAGGCTACGTAACCGAAACCGACTTCCTTGAAGGTGTAGTTACAGAATAACTATTAAAACCCGAATTCTTATGAGTTCGGGTTTTTAGAATTGATTTTAAGGCGGTGTGATTATGGCTTGGATATGGCTTGATAAAAATCATTTTCCCGAATTTCAGAAAAATTACAACTCAATCATGTGGCCTGATGATTTAAAATCAGATGAAAGTATTAATTACTGCGTAGCAGATTTTTATAAAAGGTACGAATATGCCAAAACAATTAAAGCTGTTAAATTCCGTGTAAGTGCCGACAGTGCGTATATGTTGTTTATAAACGATAAATTAACGGGTATGGGACCTGCATCGTCAGGCGGTGATTTTCTTTGCGTTGAAAAAGCACCGAAACATTATGCGGATGTTTATGAACTTGATTTTGAATCGGATAATCTTACAAATATCGGTATTTTTGCCAAGGTACGCCTTCTTCCTGAAATGCTGACGGATTATTCAAGAGGTCATGGCGGATTCTTTTTTGAGGGTGTTGTTACCTTTAAAGACGGCTCAACTGAGAATATAGAAACTGATTCAACCTGGTTTGTAAGTCCAGACAAATGCTATAACGGATTTACAAGCTATGACTCAAGACTTAAAGAACAACCGACTTTCAACATTGAATATGCAATCGAAACTGATGATATATGGGATTCGGAAGATTCTCATATTCCGCCAAGAACATTTAATAATGTGTTTGAAATGAAAGTGTTTGTTGATGTCGGCAAAACAGAAACTTTCGAGTTTGAACTTGATAAAATTTACGGTGTTTATCCGGTTGTAAGCGGTTGCCGTATGAGCAATGTCACACTTAAAATGTGTGAGCTTAAGGGTCAGGAAGAAACTGAAGAAAGAATAGTTTTTGATAATCCGTGCGGTGAATATTATTCTTTCAGGATGCACAGCGCAGGTTTGGTTACTCTTGTTGTTGAAAATAAGGATGATTCAGAAGTGTCTGTAACCTTATCGCTTATCGCACCGTGGTATCCGATTAAAAAAGAAGGAACATTCAGAACGAGTAATGACGGCTTGAATAAAGTTTATGACGTTTGCAAACATACGCTTAAAATCTGCCGTCAGTCTTTGCATCTCGACAGCACAAAGCATCAGGAGCTTCTTGCCTGTACGGGAGATTATAATATAGAAAGTCTTATGACATTGTTCTGCTTCGGCGATATGCGTCTTGCCGAATTTGACCTTATGCGGACCGCTGACTGGCTTTGTGCAAATGACGGTGTGATGTTTCATACAACATACAGCCTTATTTGGGTACAGATGCTCCATGAAATATATATGATAACGGGCAAAAAGGAGCTTCTGTATTATTGCGAGCCTGCTCTTAAAAAGCTTCTTGACAGATTTGAAAGCTACAAGGGTGAGAATAATATTATTGATAATCCGCCCGATTTTATGTTTGTTGACTGGACTGTTATTGACGGCTTTTCAATGCATCATCCGCCCAAGGCGCTTGGCCAGACTGTTTTGAACTGTTTCTATTATAAAGCTCTTACCGATGCAGAGAAAATATATTCATATCTTGAAAAATCCGATATTTGCCGAGAACTGAAAATAAAAGCAGAAGTGTTCAAAAAACAGTTTAACTCAGTGTTTTTTGATTGTGAAAAAAAGCTGTATTATGACGGCCTCGGCACTCCTTTTGGCGGTGAAAAGCATTATCATCCCACAAATGTAAACAAAAAATATTTTTCTAAATATCCCAACATTCTTGCAACTCTTTTCGGGCTTGCTGATGAAGAGCTTGCAAAGGATATTCTTGATAGAATTATTTTTGATGACACTCTTCAGGATATCCAGCCGTATTTTATGCATTATTTGCTTAATGCAGTTCGTAAATATGAAATGTTTGATAAGTACGGTATAAAACTTCTTGAAAGATGGATTCCCGTTGTTGAAGAATGTGACAAAGGACTTGCCGAAGGCTGGATTGCACCTGAAGAAAGCTATTCTTTCGACCATTCCCATGCATGGGGCGGAACACCTGCATATCAGATGCCTATGGCAATAACAGGTCTTGAAATTCTTGAGCCAGGCATGAAAAAGCTGAAATTTACTCCGAATTTATACGGTCTTGATTACGCAGAAATTAATATTCCTAACGAACACGGAATGATTTGTTTCAAAGCCGAAAAGAATAAAAGAACGGTTATAACCGCTCCTGATTGTATTGAAATAATAAGAGGTGATTGATTTGAATATTTTAAATGGCTTAAAACCAGAAAAAGTTTTTAAATTTTTTGAAAAAATTTCTGCCGTTCCGAGAGGTTCGGGTCATACTGAAAAAATTAAAAAATATTGCGAAAATTTCGCAATAGAGCGCAATCTGAAATATATATCAGATGATGCAGGTAACATTATTATTTTTAAAGAAGGTTCAAAAGGCAGAGAAAATGAAAATCCGGTGATAATTCAGGGACATACCGATATGGTTTGGGAAAAGGATGAAACCTGCAATATTGATTTTGAAACAGACGGTCTGGAACTTGCCGTTGACGGTGACTTTATTTATGCCAAGGGTACAACGCTCGGCGGCGATGACGGAATCGCCGTTGCGATGTGTCTTGCTCTTTTAGATTCGGATGAATATTCTCATCCGCCGCTTGAAATCGTTTTAACCTCAGATGAAGAAATCGGAATGGTCGGTGCGATGGCTCTTGATACTTCTGTTCTTTCCGGAAAAAGAATGCTCAACCTCGATTCGGAAGCGGAAGGTACATTGTGGGTAAGCTGTGCAGGCGGCGCAAGAGCTGATATATCTTTAAATGTTCACTATGAGAGCTGCCGTGAAAAAACTTATAAAATTACCGTTTCAGGTCTACACGGCGGTCATTCGGGCGCAGAAATTCATAACGGCTACGCAAATGCGAATAAAATAATGGGCAAGCTCCTGAATGAACTTAAGGACAAGGCGGATTTCAGAATTGCCGATATTTACGGCGGAACCGCCGACAATGCCATTACAAGAGATTGCTGCTGCCTTATTTCTTCTGATAATGCTGATATTAATTCAATAATAAATGAAGTCGGATTTGCCATTTGCGGCGAAATAAAATCAACTGACCCCGACGCCGTCATTTCTGTGAATGTTTGTGAAAACATCAACGAAGCCTTTGATGCTGGTTCTACCAATAAACTGATAGCTTTGATTAATGATTTGCCGAGCGGCGTTATTGCGATGAGCAAAGAAATTGAAGGCCTTGTTGAAACTTCGTTGAATCTTGGTGTTCTTAAGCATGCTAAAGGAATTGTAAGCTTCGGTTTTTCTGTCAGAAGCAGTAAGGATGGCGAAAAAATCAAACTTTGCGAACGTTTGAAGACAATTGCAGAAAATCATTCTTGCACTATTGATTTAAACAGCGAATATCCCGCATGGGAATATAAAAAAGATTCTGAGCTTCGTGATGTGATGTCAAAAACCTATTTTGAGATGTTCGGCAAGGAAATGACCGTTACCGCAATACATGCAGGTCTTGAGTGCGGTCTTTTCTGCGGAAAAATAGAGGGACTTGACTGTGTTTCGTTCGGCCCCGATATGTTTGACATTCACACACCTCATGAAAAGCTGAGTATTTCTTCAACCGAGAGAGTCTGGAATTATCTGCTGAAAGTTCTTGAGATGGTTTGATTTTTAAATCACAAATTTTAATCAGTCTGCCGAAACTGAGATAAAAGTTAATTATCTCACTTGCATAAAGGATAAAAATATAACCCTTTACAGAATATTCAGGAATTAAAAAATAAACCATTGCAACGCACAATGCAGAGTCAATTATGTTGCAGCGCATTGAATAAACCTGTTGGTCAAGACCCTTCAGCATTCCATCGGTTATCATATCCATATACATTACAGGAACAAGCGGTGAAAGTATTCTTATATACATCACCGCTTCTCTTGATTTATATATGATTTCCGAAATAACCGGAGCGAATGCGGCGCAAGCAACAGCACTGATAACGGAAAAGGCAAAAGTTTTTTTTAATGTTATTGACACGGACTGATTTATTCCTTGTCTGTCGCCCGCTTCGCTCTTTTTTGCCAAATCGGGAACAAGCAGTGAAGAAAGTGAAGATAATACTGCGCTCGGATAAAGCAGAATCGGCATTGCCATTGCGTGTATGTTACCGTAAGCCGCCAGTGCCGACGCGCTGTCCGCACCCGATTTTTTAAATCCTTTCGGAATCAGCAAATGCTCAATTGTCAGCAAAACACTTCTCACACATGTGCCTGCGGCATCGGGTAAAGCAACCCGCAGCATCCTTAAAATATCAACAACAGGCATCTGCGTTTTTCGGGGAGCAAAAATTCGTTTAAGCAGCGTAGAAAGAGCAAAAGAAAAAATCTCCGATGCAGTCATTCCCGAAACAATTGCCATGCAAGCATATGATGCCGAATAACATGAAAATCGGTTTATCAAAAAAATGACCGTAACTATTTTAAATCCCTGTTCAAGCATCTGAACGGCTGAATACTGCGGAATCCGCTCGGTTGCCGTAAAAAAGCCTCCTAATGCTGATGACATTGCAACAAACGGCAGGCTGAGCGAAAGAATACGAAGCGAGAATGCTGTTTGTGGTTCGGATATCCAGGCAGTGCTGATTATGTCGGAAAAAACAAAAAGAGCAAAGCCAATCAACGAACCGCATATTCCTGCATAAGTAACACACATGGTTAATGATTTGTTAAGGTCATTTTTTCTTAGAGTGTTAATTTCAACGGTAATTCGAGTGCTTGCCAGCCTGATACCTGCGCAGGAAAAAGTAACGGCCATTGAATAAACAGACATAACAAGCTGAAACAGCCCGATTCCATCTGCACCTATTTTTGATGTTAAATATGCGTTAAAGCTAACGCCCGCAGATTTCATTATCAGGTTAACCGCTGTCATGATTATTGTGTGAGTAATAAGGTTTGATTTTTGGGGCATGTTTTTACCTTCTTGCAGTTGAAAAATGATTTTTGTGTGTGATATAATTAAATCAGATTAGAGAAAGGTGATTTTCATGAAAAAATTTTTGTCTTTGATTCTGGTATTTTCAATTGTTATGTCTTTTACTCTTGTTTCTTATGCAGAAGAAAACGCTGTTCCCGAAATGATTGAATACGGATTTGTTGACTGCGGTGATACGAAAATCGAATACGGAATATATGGTTTGACTGACGGTGAACCGCTACTCCTTCTGCCTCCCAACGGCGGTGATATGCACTGCTTTGACGGCAGTATTCTTCCCGAAATGACAAAGCATTTTAAAGTTATCACCGTTTCGCCGAGAGGCACGGGCAATTCAGGCTGGGTTGAAGGTACGATGACTTTTGAACATATGAGCGAAGATTTGTTGAAATTGCTTGATTTTTTGAAAATCGAAAAAACAAACATTTTCGGTTTCAGTGACGGCGGAAATCTCGGCGTTGTTTTCACCCTGAATCACCAAGAAAGAGTGAAGTCGCTCGTTATCATGGGTTCAAACATAAACACTTTGGGGACAAATACTTTTGACCAGATTCAGATAACTTATCAGTATATCGTTCTTTGTGTTGAAGCCTGGCTTTACGGCGATGATGAAACAAAAATCAGACGCGATATTAAAGGTATGATGGTTGGTCAGCCGAGCCTTACTTTTAAGGATATTTCCGCAATAAAGGTGCCTGTTCTTAATATATATGGTGAGCATGATATGATTCAGCGTTGGCATTCGAAAATGATAACAAGGTCAATTGAAGGCGCAGAGGAGTTAATGATTGTAGGTGGCGGTCACAGCACTTGTTTTGATTATACCGACACGGTGATTAATCCCGCTCTTCTTGATTTTTACGGAGTTACGGAGTGAATTTTATGAAAACTGTTCCCAAAATGCTGCTTGGAGCTGTCGGCGGTTTAGCCGGCATTGTTGTCGTAACCGCCGGTGCATATATGCCTTTTGTGATATGTGACGCAAAGAGAAATCACAGGGACCGTTGTGATTGCTTAATGGTTTTGGGCGGTAATGTTATCGGTGCGGATACACCGAGCCCTCAGCTTTTTGAACGTATGAAGGCTGCTGCGGTATATTTGAAAGAAAATGAAGATTGTCTTGCTGTTACTTGCGGCGGTTGCTTCAGACCCGAACAGAAAAAATCCGAAGCACGGATTATTGCCGATTATTTGATTGAGCAGGGGATTGATGAAAACAGAATAATTCTTGAAGACAAGTCAACAACTACTTTTGAAAATTTTGAGTTTGCTCTTAAAATTATTGAGGAGCATTCGTGCAAAAGCATTTCTGATATCAGAGTTGCTTTTTTATCCTCGGATTATCATGTTTTCAGGGCTTCGAAAATTGCAGAGTGTTGCGGATTTGAAAAAATCGGTAAAGTCAGTTGTCCGACTCCTTCTCAGGCAAGAGGCAGATATTTAAGAGAATACATTGTTGCTTTTGAACTGTTTGCCAACATTCTGAAAAATAAGCTTTTACTTTGATTTTTGCTTATAAATTATATTGACATTAAAACGGTTCTATGTTAGAATTAATCAAATTTAATATAAAGGTTTTGATGGGGAGGGCAGCGCATATGTGCTCTCAGAGAGTCGGCGGTCGGTGCAAGCCGATGAGCGGCAGGCGTTAGTTGTAGCCCCTGAACCGGAAGGAAGAACGTGCGTTGCATCAGTAGAACCTTTCCGTGATTGCTGCGTTAATGCATAAGGCTTGTCAGAGCCCAAAGAGCGGCGCTTCATGCGCAATTTGAGTGGTACCGCGGGTAAATTTACTCGTCTCATTGATTTATTTAAATCTGTGAGACGATTTTTTTATGTCTCACGAAGAAAGGATGATTTCTTATGGCAAAAGAGCTTGCCAAACAGTATGATCCGAAAAATGTTGAGGATCGTATCTATGACTTCTGGCTGAAAGGAAAGTATTTTCACGCCAAGGTCGAAAACGACAAAAAGCCTTACACAATTGTTATTCCTCCTCCCAATATCACCGGTCAGCTTCATATGGGTCATGCTCTTGATAACACTCTTCAGGATATTCTTATTCGCTGGAGAAGAATGCAGGGTTATGATGCACTCTGGCTGCCCGGCACTGATCACGCTTCAATTGCAACTGAAGCAAAGATAGTTGAATCCATGGCTGCAGAAGGTCTCACAAAGGATGACCTTGGCAGAGACGGTTTTCTTGTCCGTGCATGGGAGTGGAAAGAAAAGTATGGCGGCCGTATAATTGAACAGCTCAAGAAAATGGGCTCATCCTGTGACTGGGAAAGAGAACGTTTCACTCTTGATGAGGGTTGCAGTAAGGCAGTTCGTGAAGTTTTTGTCAGACTATATGAAAAAGACCTCATTTACAGAGGCAACAGAATGGTTAACTGGTGCCCCTATTGCAACACATCTATTTCCGATGCGGAAGTTGAATACGAAGAACAGGACAGTAATTTCTGGCATCTTCTTTATACAGTTAAAGAAACGGGTGAACAGCTTGAACTTGCAACAACCAGGCCCGAAACAATGCTTGGCGACACCGCTGTTGCAATCAATGCGGAAGATGAAAGATATGCTCATCTTCACGGTTGCCATGTCATTCTTCCTCTTCTCAATAAGGAAATTCCCATTGTTTGCGATGAACATGCGGATATGACAAAGGGAACGGGTGTTGTTAAGATCACTCCTGCTCATGACCCCAACGACTTTGAGGTTGGCAGACGCCACAATCTTCCCATGGTAAGAACATTTACCTATGATGGTTTTATGACAGGTGCAAAAGATAAAGCTGTTTATGACGAACTTGTTGCAAGCGGCAAGGCAACAGCTGATGAACCTGAAGTTCTTGATTGCGGTAAATATGCTGGTATGTCAACAAAGGATGCAAGAAAAGCCATCCTTGCGGATCTTGAAGCGGGCGGTTATATCAAAGAAATCGAACCCCGTCCTCATGAAGTCGGCACATGCTATCGTTGCCACACCTCAATTGAACCTATGGTTTCAAAGCAGTGGTTCGTTCGCATGGAACCCCTCGCAAAGCCTGCCATTGAGGCTGTTGAAAAGGGTGAAACGGTATTTGTTCCCGAAAGATTCACAAAGAATTATATGAACTGGATGCGCGGCACGCGTGACTGGTGTATTTCTCGTCAGTTATGGTGGGGTCACAGAATCCCGGCTTGGTATTGTGCAGACTGCGGCGCAACAATGGTTTCCAAGACTGATGTTGATACTTGTCCTCATTGTTCAAGTAAGAATCTCAATCAGGATGAAGACACACTTGATACTTGGTTCTCTTCTGCACTTTGGCCGTTTTCAACTCTCGGCTGGCCTGATGATACAATTGACCTTAAGCATTATTATCCTACAAGCACTCTTGTTACAGGTTATGACATTATCGGTTTCTGGGTAAGCCGCATGATTTTCTCTGCTCTTGTATACACAGGTCAGGTTCCTTTTGTTACGGTTCTTATTCACGGCCTTGTCAGAGATGCTCAGGGCAGGAAAATGCCGAAGTCGCTCGGCAAGGGCATTGATCCGCTTGAGATTATTGATACTTTCGGTGCTGATGCACTCAGACTTACTCTTGCAACGGGTAACAGCCCCGGAAATGACATGCGTTTCTCGGATGAAAAGGTAAGCGCAAGCCGTAACTTTGCAAATAAGCTCTGGAACGCATCAAGATTTATTCTTATGAATATCGGTGATGATGAAATTCCCTGTGAACTTCCCGCTGAGCTTGCTCTTGAAGATAAGTGGGTTATCAGCCTCGTAAATAAACTTGCCAAGGATGTAACGGATAATCTTGATAAGTTTGAGCTCGGCATTGCAATTGCAAAGCTCTATGATTTCATTTGGGATATTTTCTGTGATTGGTACATTGAGCTCGCCAAAATACGTCTCCAGAAGGGCGGAAATGAAGCGCAGATTGCGAAACAGGTTCTTGTTTGGGTTATGGATAAAATCCTGAAGCTTCTGCATCCCTTTATGCCGTTTATCACTGAAGAAATCTGGCAGACAATTCCTCATGACGGCGAATCAATTATGATTTCCGCATGGCCCGAATATGACAATACTCTTTCTTTTGCAGCAGAAGAAGCTGAAATGGAAAGAATTATGACCGCTGTTCGTGCCATCCGTAACCGCAGAGCTGAAATGAATGTTCCCCCTTCAAAGAAGGCAAAGGTTTATATTGCAACCGCTCATAAGGCGACTTTTGAGCAGGGCGGTGTATTCATGCAGAGACTTGCAAGCACTTCTGAGGTTGAGGTTGCCGACAGTTTTGAAATTGACGGTGCCGTTTCAATTGTTACCCAGGATGCAAAGATTTATATTCCCATGGGTGAGCTCGTTGATTTTGAAGCTGAAAAGGCAAGACTTAGCAAAGAGCTTGCCGCTGTTCAGAAGGATCTTGATTTTGTAAACAATAAGCTTTCAAATGAAAACTTTGTTGCGAAAGCTCCTGCAAATGTTGTTGCGGCTCAGCGCGAACAGGCAGCAAAGTATTCGGAAAAAATTGCAATGCTTAAAGAAAGCATCGCAAAATTAGGTTAATTTAAAGTAGGGCGGGGGCTTGCTCCCGCCGTATTTTATAACAGGTGATATTATGAATTGTAATGAAGCAATCGAATATATCCATTCCCTTGAAAAGTTTGGCATAAAACCCGGCATGGAGCGAATTCGCGCTCTTTGCGAAGCCCTTGGCAACCCGCAGAAAAAGCTGAAAGTTATTCATGTTGCCGGTACTAACGGCAAAGGCTCAACTTCAACCATGATTTCAAATATTCTTCGCAAAAGCGGATATAACACAGGACTGTTTATTTCTCCTTATGTCAGTGATTTTCGAGAACGGATTCAGTATAACGGAAATATGATTGACCGATATGACCTTGCTGAATGTGTTGAAAAGGTAAAAAAAGCAATTGAGATGCTTTCAAAAAAAGGTATTCAGCCGACTGAGTTTGAAGCTATTACAGCAGCAGCCTTTGTCTTTTTCGAAAAGAAAAAATGCGATTTTGCAGTTCTTGAAGTAGGGCTTGGTGGCAGGCTGGATTCAACAAATATTATCGAAGCCCCGTATGTAAGCGTTATCACCAGCATTTCACTTGACCATACTGCTGTTCTTGGTGATACCATTGAAAAAATAGCTGCTGAAAAATGCGGAATCATTAAATTCGGCGGTGAAACTGTTGCATATCCTTTTCAGGATGAAAAAGCAATGGCACTTATTAAACAGACCTGTGTGGAAAGATGCAATGATCTGAGGCTTCCCGATGTCAGCCTTTTAAAAATCGATGAAGAAAGGCTTGAGGGTACAGTTGCGGAGTATGACGGAATTGAGTTTACTCTTCCTCTTGCGGGTGAACACATGGTATTTAATGCCTGCACAGCGATTGAGACCGTTCGTTCTTTATCACGGCTTGCAATCAATATAAGTGAGGATGCAATTGTCCACGGAATAGAGTCCTCCTTGATGCCTGCAAGACTTGAACTGATAAAAAAACACCCCGTAATTCTGCTAGACGGCGGTCATAACGAGGGATGCGCTGCCGCTCTTGCCGAATTTATAAAAAAACATTTGAATGGCAAGAGAATTGTTATGGTTGCAGCAATGATGGCGGATAAAGATTATCCTTCTTATCTTTCTCTTGTTGCTCCTTTTGCTGACACTTTTATTGCCACAAGTATTGATATGCCCCGTGCTCTTTCAAGTGCCGCTCTTATGAAAAATGCATCTGAATTCTGCGAAAACTGCCATGACATTTCCGACCCTGTAAAGGCAATTTCCGCGGCACGGAATATTATCAGAGATAATGATGCGCTTGTGGTTTGCGGTTCATTTTATTTTGCAGGAAAAATCAGGGATGATTTGCTTAATTTTAAATTTTAATCAACAATTCAACAAAATTTTTATTCCGAATCCTTTATCCTTTGGGTAAAGGATTTTATTTTTTGTAAAGGAGCGTAAAAATGGCAATAAAAATTTCTGAAACCCCTGTCAGACTGACTATAGATATCAGCGGCGAGATAGATCACCATAATGCCGCCGCTTTGCGGTTAGAGGCAGATGAAGCAATTCAGGCGTCGCATGCAAAGAATGTCAGGCTTGATTTCGGTGATGTATCTTTTATGGACAGTTCAGGAATCGGTTTTGTTCTCGGACGTTATAAAATTGTTGAGAGCTTTGGCGGAAGTATTGAAGTTGTTAATCTTTCCGCCAGGGTTTATTCAATGATGAAACTTGCAGGGCTTGAAAAAATTATAACTTTGAAAATGAAAGGATAATATTATGAAAGCATTAAATGAAATGAAACTGCAGATTGAAAGCCGTTCGGTTAACGAAGCTTTTGCGAGGGCCGCAGTAGCGGCTTTTGCCGCACAGCAGGATCCGAATGTGGAAGAAATATCAGATATTAAAACTGCCGTCAGCGAAGCGGTTACCAACTGTATTGTTCATGCATACCCCGAAACAGTCGGAAAAATTTACATATGGGCAGGAATATATGATAGCGGTATTTTTAAAATTAAAATACGCGACAAAGGCTGTGGGATTGAAAATATTAATCAAGCGATGGAACCTTTGTTTACTACTCTCGGGGGTGAAAGAGCCGGCCTTGGTTTTGCGGTTATGCAGAGTTTTTGCGATAAAATAAAAGTAACATCCAAGGTCGGAAAAGGCACAACGGTAACGCTTGAAAAAGTCTTTAACGGTCGAGCTGATTATAATGGTTGAAACAACAGAAGTACGAAACGCCGTTGTTGAAAAAAATCTTGGCCTTGTTCATTCCTGCGCTAAGCGTTTTAAAGGCAGGGGAGTTGAATATGAAGATTTGTTTCAGGCGGGATGTGTCGGATTGATAAAAGCTGCTGATAATTTCGATGAAACTCGAGGATTTTCCTTTTCGACCTATGCTGTGCCTGTGATTCTGGGAGAAATAAAGCGTATTTTCAGAGATGGAGGTTCTGTTAAAATCGGTCGAGCAATAAAAGAAAAGTCACGCATCGCCGTCAGAAAAAAAGAGCAGATTGCTGTTCAACTCGGCAGAGAGCCAACTATCAGCGAGCTTGCGGACAGTTTGGGTGTTGATGTAACCGAGGCTGCAATGCTTCTTAACGCTTCAATGCCCGCGATTTCTCTTACCGCAGGTGAAACCGGTGAAGATCAGATTGAAATTCCCGTTGATTCGCCTGAAGAGGAAATTTCAGATTTTCTTGCTTTGCGACAGGTAATAAAAACACTTGATGAACGCGACAGAAATCTGATAGAACTAAGATATTATTCCGGTTTTACTCAATCAAAAACTGCCGAAAGATTAAATATGTCTCAGGTGCAGGTTTCCAGACGTGAAAAGACAGTTTTGGAAATAATAAGAAAAAAATTAATCTTGTAGCATTGACAAAGCAATAACTAAAGATTAAACTTAAAGCGGCAGTTTTCTGCCGCTTATTTTGATTTAGGAGCATTTTTTATGATTAAAAACATTCCCGACGGTGTATATCCCACAATGGTAACTCCTTTTACCGATGACAACAAGATTGACTATAACGGGGTTCTCGGCATTCTTGAATGGTATTCAAAAAACGGCGTTGACGGCGTTTTTGCAATTTGCCAGTCCAGTGAAATATTTTTTCTTTCATTTGAAGAGCGTCTCGAGCTTCTCAAATTCATTATGAAAAACAAGCCTGCCGATATGAGTGTTGTTGCTTCGGGTCACACCGCCGATGATATTGACAGGCAGGTTTATGAAGCAAATGCATTTATAAACGAGGGAATCGATGCATATGTATTCATTGCTAACCGTTTTGCAAAACAAGATGAAGATGATTCTGTATTCCTTAAAAACTATGAAAGAATGGTTTCCTCGATTCCTGAAATCGGTCTCGGTATTTATGAATGTCCTTATCCCTATAAGCGCCTTATGACTCCCGAAACTCTCAGACAATGTGCGCTTGACGGCAGGCTCAAATTCTTGAAAGATACTTGCTGCCGCATTGGCGAAATTGAAGCCAAGCTCAAAGCTGTTGAAGGTCTCGGCCTCAAAATCTATAATGCTAACTCTGCAACTCTTCTTGAATCGCTCCGTGCCGGCTGTGCAGGTTTTTCGGGTGTTATGGGTAATTTCCATCCCGAGTTATATTCATGGCTTTGCAAAAATTATGAGAACGAACCTGAAAAGGCTGAGCAGGTTCAGGCTTTTCTGGCGTTTGCATCTCTTGCCGAATGTCAGATGTATCCCGTGAATGCAAAATATCATTTGGGTCTGCTCGGCGTTGATATCGGTTATAATTGCCGCGTTAAAGATGCATCGCTTTTTACAGAAGGTAATAAGAAAGAAATTCAGCAAATGCTTATTGTCGAGGAAATTTTCAAGAAAAATTTCAATATTTAACAAATTTGAACATAATTCATCAAAAATGATGTTGATTTATGTCGCATAATATGTTATCATTATTAAGTATATATTTGGCAAAATTTTTATTCTTGGAGGAATGAAAAATGGCACAGAAAAAGACAGTATTTCTTACCGGTGCTTCGGGCACAATGGGTTGGGAAAGCTTCAAGCAGTTCTATGCAAAGAAGAACCAGTTCAACATCGTTGTTCTTCTTCGTGACAGCGAAAAGAACAGAAAGCAGTTTGCTCCTTATATGAACGATCCCGCAGTTAAGGTCGTTTGGGGTGACCTCAAGAAGTATGAAAGCGTTCTTGAATGTGTAACAGGTGCAGACTACGTTCTTCATGTTGGCGGTATGGTTTCTCCTTCTGCTGACTACTATCCCATCGCAACAATCAAGACAAACGTTGGCGCTGCAAAGAATATCGTTAAGGCTGTTAAGGCTCAGCCCGATCCCGATGCAGTTAAAGTTGTTTATATCGGTACTGTTGCTGAAACAGGCGAAAGAGATGACCCCATCCACTGGGCTCGTACCGGTGACCCCATTAAAATCAGCGTTTATGACCATTATGCAACATCAAAGGTTCTTGCAGAACAGATTTTTGCTGAATCAGGTCTTAAGCATTGGGTATCACTTCGTCAGTCAGGTATCCTCTATCCTGAAATCGTTAAGAATATGGAACCCATTATGTATCACGTTGTTATCAACGGTGTTCTTGAATGGGCAACAGTTGAAGACTCAGGCCGTCTCATGGTAAATGTTTGCGGCGATGATATTCCCGAAGAATTTTGGAGAAGATTCTATAACATCGGTTCAGGTGCTCAGTACAGAATCACAAACTTTGAATTTGAGCAGCTTCTTCTCGGTAAATACGGTCTTGGCCTCGGCGATCCCAGAAAGCTCTTTGATCCCGACTGGTTTATCACAAGAAACTTCCACGGTCAGTGGTATCTTGACTCAGATGTACTTGAAAAGTACTGCCACTTCCGTGCTAATATGCCCATTGAAGATTATTTCAAGAGTGTTATGAACAGAGTTGAATGGTTCTACAAGCTTGCTAAGCTTGCAAAGCCCTTCGCATTTGCCGTTAAGCCCTTCATGAAGAAGATTGCGAAGACTCCTGTTTACGGAACTCTTTGGTGGAGAGAAA
>JAZLCS010000104.1:0-13333 GCA_045614385.1 Acutalibacteraceae bacterium
TTTATTTGACTTTTTGATGAAGGTGTTCTAAAATATAAAAGAATGCGTCGAGTGATTCGGACGGTTGCGGGCATCGTAAGATGCGTGAGGAAAGTCCGAGCTTCACAGAGCGGGATAACGGCTAACGGCCGCCGAGGGTGACCTTAGGGAAAGTGCAACAGAGATATACCGCTTGCTTTATGCAAGTAAGGGTGGAAAGGCGAGGTAAGAGCTCACCGGCGTGCGGGGAACCGCACGGCCCTGCAAACCCTATCCGAAGCAACACCGACACGGGGAGGAGCTTTGCTCCGTCGTTTGCTCGCCGATACTCCGACGGGTGGCTAAAGCCTTGCGGCAACGTAAGGCGTAGACAGATGATTGCCTTAAAAGACAGAACTCGGCTTACAGATTCACTCGGCTCGCACTCAAAAAATATTTATTCAGGTTGATATGGAAAATTTGGTTACCGTAACGGGTGTTGTGGAATACATAACATACCAAAATAGCGAAAACGGTTACACTGTGCTTGAGTTTTCGAGCAACGGTGAGCTTTTTACTGCAACGGGTAACATAAGTGATTTGTATTGCGGCGAAAAGGTGACTTTTACCGGCAAATGGACTGTTCACCCGACCTTCGGCAAGCAGCTTAAAATAGAGGGCTGTTGCCGCGAAATGCCCGAAACCGCAGCCGATATGCTTTCGTATCTTTCTTCGGGAATAATCAAGGGCGTCAAAGAGAAAACTGCGCAAAAAATCGTTGAAAGATTCGGTGAAGAAACCTTTAGTGTTATAGAAAATACTCCGCTTCGTCTTGCGGAAATCAAGGGTATTTCACGCGACAGAGCGCAGGAAATTGCCGATGAATTCAGAAAGAGAGCAGCAGAAAGAGAAGCACTGATTGCTCTTGAAAGATACGGTATGACAACAGCGGAATGTCTTAAAGTATTCAAGGTTTTCGGCCCGAGGTCGGTAGACACGGTTGAAAGAAACCCATATCTTCTTTGCTCGGAGGGAATCGGCATAACCTTTGAAAAGGCATGCAGTATTGCCGAGCGTTTGCCTGTACCTCCCGCTGACGAATACAGAGTAGCGGCAGGAATACTTTATGTTGTGCGCCATAATCTTTATAACGGCCACACTTGTCTGCCGCGGGAAAAGCTGATTCCTCCGTGTGTTTCTCTTCTCGGGTGCTCTGATGACAGCGTTGAAGTTCAGCTTGACAGGCTTATTGAACAAAGGCAGCTTATTTCCGATGTTCTTTATGGCAGAGAATTTATTTTTCTTCCGGATATTTATGATGCCGAAAAGCGGGCAGCCAATACCGTGAGATTCATGAAACAGTTTGCGCCGAAATGTTTTGATGATATAGATGAACAGATAAATCACGCCGAACTGATAAGCGGCGTTTGCTATAATGATATGCAGTGGCTTGCAATCAAGCTTGCCGTTGAGCGCGGAATTCTTATTTTAACCGGCGGACCCGGAACCGGCAAAACAACAACGCTCAGAGGAATTCTCAAGGTTTTTGAAAGCCAGGGGCTTGAAGTTGCTCTTGCCGCTCCTACTGGCAGAGCAGCCAAAAGGATGAGCGAATTAACCGGCAGAGAAGCTCAGACAATTCACCGCTTGCTTGAGGTTGAGTGGGACAGAAATGACCGCCCTGTTTTTCAGCGTAACAAGCGTAACCCTCTCAGCGCAGGTGCGGTTATAATTGATGAGCTTTCAATGGTGGATATTGTTCTTTTTGCGAGCCTGCTTGATGCGTTGCCTATAGGCTGCAGGCTTGTTATGGTCGGCGATTCCGACCAGCTTCCGCCTGTAGGTGCGGGTAATGTGCTCCACGACATGATTAATTCAAAGGCTTTGCCGGTTGTTGAACTGAAAGAGGTTTTTCGCCAGGCGATGGAAAGCCTGATTGTTACCAATGCCCATAAAATCGTTCAGGGGGAATTCCCTGAAATAACAAGAACGGATAAAGATTTTTTCTTTATGGAAAGAAATGTACCCGCCATGGCGGCAAAAACCGTTACGGAGCTTTGCGCAACCCGTCTTCCGAGTGCATATAAATATTCGCCCACAGACGATATTCAGGTGCTCTGCCCGTCAAGAAAGGGCGAGGCGGGCACGGTTAGTCTTAACCGATATCTTCAGGCGGCAATCAATCCGCCCGCAAAGTATAAACGTGAGCACGCTTTCGGTCAGCGTATTTTCCGCGAGGGAGACAAGCTGATGCAGACGAAAAATAATTATAATATACCTTGGTCCTCTTCCGATAAGGACGGACTCGGAGTATTTAACGGCGATATAGGAATTCTTGAGAAAATCGATGAGGTTGCTCACATTCTTTATATCCGTTTTGATGATAAAAAGGCTGAGTATCCGTTTGAGGGCAGCAGTGAGCTTGAACATGCCTATGCCGTAACTGTTCATAAAAGCCAGGGTAATGAGTTTGATGCTGTTGTTATGCCTGTCACCGGGGTCGTTGAGCAGCTTGCATACCGCAATCTTCTTTACACCGCTGTTACAAGAGCCAAAAAGCTGATAATTCTTGTAGGCGCAAAAAGCACGGTTGAAAAAATGGTTGCAAATAACAGTAAGGCAAAGCGTTATTCGGCACTTAAGAGTTTTATAATGCTGGGTGAGGAAGGTTGAAAAAGCTTTTTGAAGCGTTGGCGGTTGCACTGTTTCCGAAAAGATGTGCCTATTGCGGCAGAGTAATTTCTTCAAACCGTTTAATGTGTGCCGACTGTGAAAAAAATCTGCCGCGAATAAGCGGTGTATCATGCCGAAAATGCGGGCGTGAAAAAGACAAATGCAGCTGCAAAGGCGCAGAAAAGTATTTTGATTCCATCGCGGCTCCCTTTTATTTCTGCGGATGCGTCAGAAAGGGTATTCACGCGTTTAAATTCAGAAAAAGCCTTCGGAATAATGAAGCATATGCCGAAGAGATGGCAAAAACAGTCAGCGAAAAATTCGGCGATATTACATTTGATTTTATAACAGAGGTTCCCATGACTCGCAAGAGTATCAGGCAGCGGGGTTATAATCAATGCTTTTGGCTTGCAAAAGGTCTGAGCGAAAAACTCGGAATTGAGCATAAGCCCGACACTCTTGTCAAGCTTTATGAAACCGGCAAACAGCATGTAATCAGCTTCTACTTGCGAAAGGGTAATCTGACGGGTGTTTTTGATGTCGGTAATCCGGATGAGATTGAAGGAAAAACCATCCTGCTTTGTGATGATATCTCAACCTCCGGCGAAACACTTAACGAATGCGCAAAAATGCTTTGGCTTTACGGCGCAAAAGAAATATATTGCGTAACGGTTGCGTTAACGCTTTCCGATAAAATCAAAAAGAAAAAATAAGGTGGTGAAACCGTGCTCGGAGTTAATATAGGAATAGATTTGGGAACAACTTCAATTGTTGTTTTTGTTGAAGGCAAGGGGATTGTTATGACCGAGCCGTGTGTTGCCGCTTATGAAAAAGAAAGCGGCAAGCTGATTGCTGTCGGCAAACGCGCTTGGGATATGGTCGGCAAAAATCCTGACACAATCAGAGTTGTCAGACCTATGTCGAACGGTGTTGTTGCCGATTTTACCGCAACAAAGCATCTTCTGCGTTTTGTTCTCTCAAAAATTTGTAAAAACATGGTCTTCAAGCCCAATGTTGTTGTGTGCGTACCCTCAATGGCAACAAGCCTTGAAAAAAGAACCATTCTTGATTTGGTAACGGCTGCGGGTGCGGCGAAAGCTTGTCTTATTGAAGAACCGCTTGCTGCCGCTCTGGGAGCGGGTCTTAAGAGCAACAGACCCGTCGGAGCCATGATTGTTGATATCGGCGGCGGAACAACGGATATTGCCGTTATAACCATGGGCTGTATCTCTGTTTCTCGTTCGATTAAAATAGCAGGCAACGCGCTTGATGATGCAATTGCGCGTCAGCTCAGACGCGAAAGAGATGTTATTATCGGCGAAAAGACTGCTGAATTTATAAAGAAACAAATCGGATGCTCATATCTTCGCGATGTTGAGCTTGGGCTGACGGTTAAAGGTAAGCATTTCATAACCAATATGCCAGTGAGCATTGAGGTCAGTTCAACAGAGGCATATCTTGCCATGAGGCCTCATCTTGAAGCGATTGCAGAGGCTGTCCGCTCCGTTCTTGAGCTTACTCCGCCCGAGCTTTCAGCCGACATATGTGAATCCGGCATTCGTTTGACCGGCGGTGGGGCAATGCTGCGCGGAATAGATGAAATGATTGAGAAAAAAACGGGTATTAAAACAACCGTTGCGGAAACACCGCTAAACTGCGTTGCCATGGGAACAGGGGAGGCTCTTTCTCATATTGATATCCTCAGCCAGAACGGCTATGTATTCAAAGCAAGAGATGAAATCGGCGGTCTTGCACCCGAAACAACTGAATAAAATGATAAAAACCGTCCAAGAATGTTATCAAAACATAAAAGGACGGTTTTATTATTATGAAAAAACTTCATATGGCAGAAATTTCTGTTGCAATAGGATTGATTATTGCAATTATTGCTTCGGTTGCGGGATTCGGAACAGAATGCGAAAACATAAGGCAGGATGTTGTGAGGCTTCATATACTCGCAAATTCCGACAGTGAAGAAGACCAGCAGGTTAAGCTGGCGGTCAGGGATGCGCTTCTGAATTGCGGGAAGGATTTGTTCAGCGGGATTGTGACGGTTGAAAATGCGCGTGAATGCCTTCAATCTCAAGAAAGGGAGCTTGTTGAAACGGCAAATAAAGTTTTGGCTGAAAACGGTTTTGATTATAAAACCCGGATTTTTCTTGCGGAAGAATATTTTTCGACAAGAGAATACGAGAATTTTACTTTGCCTGCAGGGGAGTATCTTGCCTTGAAAGTAGTTTTGGGCAACGGCGAAGGGCATAATTGGTGGTGTGTTATGTTTCCGCCTCTTTGCCTGCCCGCCGCGAGCGAAAAAGCAGATTTGGATGCCGTTTTCGGCAGAGAAGGCGCCGAAATAGTTCAGTCAGAATCAAAATATGTAATGAGGTTTAAAATAGTTGAAATTTTTGAGAATTTAAAAAGTAAAATTAAAAGCAGCTCGCTTTGAGCTGCTTTTGACGTTTATGACCTTTTGGTAAGTTTTCCCGCTGTCATGAAAATCAGGAAAACCGCAATATTTGCCGCAACGATTGTTGAACCGACGGGTGTGCCGTAAAGAATGGCGACAAAAATTCCGATAATTGCACATATAACCGCAATCAACGCCGAGCTTAATATAACAGAGAAAAAGTTCTTGAAAATTCTCATGGAAGAGAGCGCAGGGAAAATAATCAGAGCGGAAACAAGCAACGCACCGACAAGATTCATTGCAAGCACGATTACCACAGCGGTAACAACAGCAATAAGTGTGTTATATGCTTTTGCATTTATGCCTGTTGCCGCGGCAAAATTTTCATCAAAAGTAACGGCAAATATTTTGTGATAAAACAAAACAAAAACAAGCATAACAACACAGGCAAGCACAGCACAAAGCATAACATCCGATTTTGAAAGGGTAAGTATTGATGTTGAGCCAAAAAGAGTTGTGCACACATCGCCGCTGACGTTTGATGAAGCCGAAAAGATATTGAGCAGCAGATAGCCGAGCGCGAGTGCTCCGACGGATATCATTGCGATTGCCGCATCGCCTTTGATTTTTGCGCTGTTTGTTATTGCGAGAAGTATAACGGCGGCAATTATAGTGACAGGTAATGTGACTGTCATCGGAGCCATGCTGCATACGGTAGCAACAGCCATTGCGCCGAAAGCAACGTGCGAAAGACCGTCGCCTATCATTGAGTATCTTTTAAGGACAAGGCTGACTCCGAGCAGGGCTGCGCAAAGAGCAATAAGAATGCCTGCAATAAGCGCATATCGCACAAACGGATAGCTGAAATATGAGATAAGAGTTTCAAATGTATTCATCATTCACAACCTCCGTCGCAGATAAAGCAGTGACAGCCGTCGCTGTTTTTATAATCCTCTTTTGTGCCGAAGAACAACGGTTTGTTGCCGATGTGAAGAATGTGCGAAGCAAATTCAATAGCGGCATGAATGTCGTGAGACACCATGATAACCGTAATGCCCGATTTGTTTATTTCTTTGATGAGCTTGTACATGTTTTTGGTAACAACAGGGTCAAGACCGGCAACGGGCTCGTCAAGAACAAGCAGTTTTTTGCTTGCACAAAGTGCCCTCGCAAGAAGAACTCTTTGCTGCTGACCGCCCGAAAGCTCTCTGTAGCAACTGTTTGCAAGGTCGCTGATATTCAACTTTTCCATAGTTTCGGTAACGAGCTTTTTTTGTTTCTTTGAATAAAAGGGACGCATCCCGCAGCCGTTGAGGCAACCGGAAAAAACAATTTCTTTTACCGAAGCGGGGAAGTCCTTCTGAACTTCGGTTTGCTGGGGCAGATAGCCGATTTCTTTCTGTTTGAGTCCGTCGCTGAAGCTTATTTTGCCGGAAACAACCGATTTTTGCCCGAGAAGCGTTTTCATGAGCGTGCTTTTGCCCGAGCCGTTTTCGCCGACAATGCAGAGATAATCGCCCTTATTGACTTCAAAATTAAGGTCTGAAACTATTACTTTATTTTCATAGCCAAGCGAAACTTTGCTGACTTTTATCAGTGCCATCAGTTAAGAGCCTCCCGAATTACATTGAGATTATTTTTCATTATATCAAGATAATTTGCGCCGTTCACTATGTCCTGATATGTGACGGATTGGCAGGAATTGAGTGCCGAGGATTTTGCTCCCGTTTCTTCGCAAATCATTTTTGCTATTGAACCGTCTGAGCCTTCGATTGTTAAAACAACGGGCAGATTGAGCGCGGTGGTTTTGTCAATTAAAAATGCCATTGTTTCAAAGCTTGCTTCGCTTTCAGATGAGCAGCCGGCAAAGGCGGCATAATATGTCAGTCCGTAGTCCTCGGTCAGATATCTGAAGGGGAAGCGGTCTGCAAAAAGCAGCGTTTTTCTTGCGGAATTTTCGGCAACGGTCTGATATTCCGCATCAAGAGCGTTGAGCTGATTAATATAACTGTCAGCATTTACTCTGTAATCCGATGCATTTGCCGAATCAATCAGACAAATTGTTTCACAAAGCTTGTCTGTTATTTCGGCTGCATTTCTGAGCGAAAGCCAAATGTGCTCGTCTTCTTCGGAGTGGTCGCCTTCATGGGCTTCAACATGAACATGCCGTTCACGCTCCATTCCCGCAACATATTCTTCTTCAAGGGTATTGACCAAATCCATAACGGCAACCGATTTTAAATTCGGATTGTTGGCGGAAGCAACAGCTCCGTCAACCCATTTGTCGGAAGTTCCGCCAATATAAACAAACATATCTGCTGAGCCTATTTTAATTATGTCTTGTGCTGTCGGTTCATAGCTGTGAAGGTCAGCGCCGTCATCAAGAAGAAGCGTTAATCCTTCATCGGTGCCGAGAATATTCCTAATATAATCATATTGAGGGAAAGCGGTGCAGACAATCTTAAGTCCGTCATATTCAGTTTCGGTGTTGCTTCCGCATGCGCAAAGCAAAAGAAGCATGGCAATCGAAACAAAAACACAAATAAATTTTTTCATTCTCTCCTCCGATTTCATTTGCATGAGCCGCACTTGCCGAGCAAAACCGTGTGGCTGTCAATTTCAAATGCAGTATTTTTTCTTATATCGTTCTGAATAAGAGCGGAAACATTATGGTCAAGATGATAAACTTTGCCACAGTCGGTGCATTTTATGTGAAGATGTCCTTCGCATTTTTCGTTATTTATAAACTGATAAACAAAGCTTCTGCTGTTACCTTTGACGGTGCGATGAACAAGGCTGTCTTCAACAAGCTTTGTCATAAGTCGATAAGCAGTGCTCTGGCTTATTTCGTTATCGCTCATCTTACAGACGATTTCTTCAATTGTGAATGCTTTATCACTGTTTGACTGTAAAAAGTCAAGAAGAGCTTTTCTTTGATGTGTATTATATGTTTTCATATTTCCTCCGAATTTGAGAATAACTCTTAAATTATTATACACAAATGTAAACCGATGTCAATATAAAAGGTTGACTTTGGAATGATTTTAATATAAAATATTTACATTAATTAATTATACGGAGGTATTGAAATGAAAAGATTTATTTCAATCGTACTCGCACTTATGCTTGTTATGGGTGCTTGTGCAGTTTCAGCTTCAGCCGCTACTAACTCAATTCTTAAGTTTGACAAAAACGGCGAATTCAAGATTATGCACCTTTGCGATTGCCAGGATGAATTTCCCGCAATTGAAACAATGCTCAAATTTATTGATGCTGCTCTCAAAGAGTATCAGCCCGATATTGTTGTTCTCGGAGGCGACAACACTGTAGGTTCCAAAGAAACAAAGGCTAAGGCAATAGAAGAACTCTGCAAGGTTTTTGTTGATAACGAAACATATTTCACTCTTGTTTTTGGTAACCATGACCGCGAGCAGGGTGTTGAAAACGATGAGCTTCTTCCCATGTATCAGGAATATGGTAAGGGTTACTGCCTTGCAGTTGACGAAGTTCCCGCACTTCACGGCACAGCAACTCACAATCTTCCCGTTATGAGCTCGGACGGCACAAAGATTAAGTTCAATCTCTGGATGTTTGACTCTGGTTCACACTATATTGATGAAAACGGCAATGACCTCGGTTTCTATGACTGCGTAAGAAAAGATCAGATTAAATGGTATCAGGAAGAAAGCGATAAACTTGCAACTCTTGCAGGCGGTAAGGTTCCTTCTCTTGCATTCCAGCACATCGTTGTCGGCGAAGTTTTTGATGCACTTTTCCATGAATCACCCTTCGAACTTGGCGTTCTTACTCCCAAAACAAATAACGGTAAGGTTTATTCACCCTTCCCCAAGACTGAAAACATTCAGGATGGCTTCCTTTTTGAATTCCCTTGCCCCAGTGAAAAGAATGAAGGTCAGTTTGAGGCTATGGTTGCACAGAAGGATGTTCTTGCAATTTTCTCGGGACATGACCACATCAACTCTTACACAACAGAGCTTGACGGTATCAAAATCATCAACACTCCCGGCGCAACCTATAACTCATACGGCAACGAAATTACAAGAGGTATGAGAATTATTACCGTTAAGGAAAGCGATCCCTGGAACTTCGATACAGAAGTTGTTACGGTAAGCCAGTTTGCTCTTGATAATGAAGATTTTGCAGAGGATGCAGATATCGACACCGTTACCGCTAAAATCATGCTTGTTCTCGGCGATATTCTTCTTGCTCTCAATGAAGTTACAAAGATCTTTTCTTCTGTAATTTCTCTCATTTTCGGATAATTTGATATAGTTAAAAGACCTTCGGTGCCAAAAGCATCGAAGGTCTTTTTTATATAGGCAGTTATTTTTGAACAGGAACAAAAACAGGATTTTCTGTTATGCCGTGTGCAACTATGTTAGTAAGTTTTTCGTTTTCCGCTGCAAGATCGTCGGAAATCGTTATCGGCTCAAAGAACTGAATTTTTATGCTTTTTCTGAAGAACTTATATTTTCCCGTGATTGAGAAAGGCACTATTTTTGAACCGGTTTCATGAGCCATTTTTACTGCTCCGAATTTGAACGGAGTAACGGTATACTGTGCCTCGGATTTAAGTTTAACTTTTCCTTCAGGGAAAATACCGATAACCTTATCATCCTCAAGAACTTCAACAGCGGATGAAAGCGCAGCCTTGTCTTTCTGACCTCTGTGAACGGGAATAAGACCGAAAGGCTCGAAGAAAGGTTTCCACGGTGCTTCAAGAAGCTCGCTTTTTCCAAGGAAGTGAACAACTCTTTTTGTTGCGCAGGCAACGCTTATGCAGTCCATAAAATGAGTGTGGTTGCCGGCAAGGATAATTCTTCCCTCAGTCGGGATATTTTCCGCGCCGATAACCGTCGGCTTAAACAACAATCTGAACAGCCAATCAAGTTTATCTCTATGCTTTAAATATGCTTTAGGTTCGTTCATATCATATCCTCCGTACAGGAAATATGTTTTTATAATGAAAAGTATATCATCCGTAATAAATGCAAATTTAAGAACTCATTTGCAGGCGGTGCAGCCTTCGCATGAATTTGCGCAGCCTTTGTTTTCATCGGCAACTGCAAGCATAAGTCGGATTCGGTTTTCCTGGTTAACCTTTGTTGCACCCGGGTCATAGTCAATGGGAACGATATTTGACTGAGGATACATTTCCTTCAGCTTTCTTATCATGCCTTTGCCGACGATATGGTTCGGGAGACATCCGAAAGGCTGAGCGCAAACAATGTTGCCGTAGCCGCTTTCGATAAGCTCCATCATTTCGGCGGTCAGAAGCCAGCCTTCGCCCATTTTACAGCCGGGGCCGATAATTTTTGTGCACATTTCTTTAATGTGCGCATAGGGCGCAGGCGCATTGAAATTGCCGTATGCTTTTGCAGCGGAAATAAGATTCTTTTCAACCTTTGAAAGATACCACATTGCAATTCTCATCGCAATTTTTTTGAAGGGATTGCCGCCGTAAAGCTTGATATCCTCAAGGCGGTTATCAACCTTGAAGTTGATGAAGCCGAGAAGTCCCGGCACCATAACCTCGCAGCCCTGGCCGAAAAGGAACTCTTCAAGATGGTTGTTTGCGAGCGGGGAGTATTTAACATAAATTTCGCCGACGATGCCGACCTTTGTTTTTTCAATCTTTTTAACAGGGATTTCCGCAAATGTTTTTGTTATTTCGGGAAGCCTTTTGTTGACGGCAAAGAAAGAATATCCTCTGCCTTTCTGCATTTCCGCGCTAAGGCTGTCAATCCATTTCTGGACAAGCTTTTCCGAATCTCCCTTGTTGACTTCGTAAGGCTCAATCTGATTTTTGAGCAGAGTAATCAGGTCACCGTAAATAACTGCGGAAAGCATTTTGAGAGCCATAGAAAGACGGATTTTGAAGCCGCTGTTTTTCTCAAGACCCGAAAGGTTGAGCGAGATGACGGGAACCTGCGGATATCCCGCTTTTTTAAGAGCTTTTCTTAAAAGATGAATATAGTTTGATGCTCTGCAGCCGCCGCCCGACTGAGTAATCAGCAGCGCGGTTTTATCGGGGTTATATTTGCCTGAATTAAGCGCATCGATAAGCTGACCGATAACAAGCAGTGCAGGATAGCAGGTATCGTTATGAACATATTTCAGGCCCTCGTCAACAACCGCTCTGCCGTCGTTCTGCAAAAGCTCTGTTTTATAGCCGTACTGACCGAAAATATTGATAAGAAGCCTGAAAGTAATATCAAGCATATTGGGTGCAAGGATGGTGTAATCCATCATATCTTTTGTAAATTCAACTCTGTCTGTGTCGATTTTTTTGCTCATTACGTTCGCCTCCTTATCTGCCTGTTGCGGCAAACAGACTTCTGAGTCTGATTTTTACCGCGCCGGGGTTTGAAATTTCGTCAATTTTAATCTGTGTATAAATTTTGCCGTCATTTTCAAGGATTGTTCGCATTTCGTCGGTTGTGATTGCGTCAACGCCGCATCCGAAAGAAACAAGCTGAACAACATTCAGGTCTTTGTCGTTTGCCTTTGCAACATACTTTGCTGCAGCATAAAGACGGGAATGGTATGTCCACTGATTAAGAACGGTTGTCGGGAATTTTTCAACAAGCGGACTTACACTGTCCTCAGTGATAACGGTTGCACCGCATTCGCAGATGAGTTTGTCAATACCGTGATTGATTTCTTCGTCAAGGTGATACGGTCTTCCGCAGAGAACGATAACAGGTTTATCCTGCTCCTTGGCTTCCTTCAGATATTCCATTCCCTTTAAGTGAATTTTTTTCATGAAGGAATTATATTCATCATATGCCTTTTTGGTAGCTTTTTTAACCTCGTCAAGAGAGATTCCGGCAAAATATTTGCAAAGAATTGCATGAATTTTCTTAACGAAATCTTTGGGTCTGTGAAGACCCACATAGTCGCAGATAAAATTAAGTTTTTTGAGTTCACCGACATTTGAACGGATAACCTCGGGATAGTATGCAACAACGGGGCAGTTATAGTTGTTGTCGCCGAGATTTTCGTCAATGTTATATGTCATGCAGGGATAGAAGATGTTTTCAACGCCTTGGGCCATAAGAGATTCGATATGGCCGTGAAGGAGCTTTGCGGGATAGCAAACGGTGTCGGAAGGGATGGTGTGCTGACCCATAACATAAAGCTCTCTCGATGATTTTTCCGAAAGGGCAATTCCGAAACCGAGTTCGGTGAAGAACTTGTGCCAGAAGGGGAGAAGCTCAAACATGTTAAGACCCATCGGCAGACCTATAAGAGGTTTTGTGCCGATAACGGGCTTGTATTCCGCAAGAAGCTCGCGCTTATAATCAAACATGTTTGCGCCGCTGTTTTTGTTTGCTTTTGCAAGAGGCTTGCTGCAGCGGTTGCCGCCGATAAAGCTTCTGCCTGAATTGAATGTGTTAACAGTCAAACGGCAGTTGTTGCTGCATTTTCCGCAGGTGACCGCTTTAACCTTATGTTCAAAGGTTTTCAGCTCTTCGGCAGAAATAAGAGTGCTCTTTTCGGGCATTCTTTCCATTGCATAAAGAGCTGCGCCGTATGCACCCATGATGCCCGAAATTGTTGGTCTTACAACGTTTCTGCCGATTTCCTGTTCAAAAGCACGAAGCACGGCATCGTTAAGGAAGGTACCGCCCTGAACAACGATGTTCTGACCGAGTTCGTCTGCGCTTGCCGCTCTGATAACTTTATAAATCGCGTTCTTAACAACGCTGATTGAAAGACCTGCCGAAATGTTCTCTATGGAAGCGCCGTCTTTCTGAGCCTGCTTAACCGAGGAATTCATGAACACGGTGCAACGTGAGCCAAGATCAACAGGCTTGTCTGCGAAAAGACCGAGCTTTGAGAAATCTGCGATATTATAACCCCATGCCGCTGCAAAGGTCTGCAGGAAAGAGCCGCAGCCCGAAGAGCAGGCTTCGTTGAGCATTATGCTATCGATCGCCCCGCCCTTTATCTTAAAGCATTTTATATCCTGACCGCCTATATCGAGAATAAAGTCAACCTCAGGCTTAAAATGTCTTGCTGCATAGAAATGCGCAACGGTTTCAACTATTCCCGTATCAAGTCCAAAGGCGTTTTTGATGATTTCCTCGCCGTAGCCCGTTGAAGCGGACGAAAGAATTTTTATATCGGGATTTACCTCGTAAAGCTCCTTTAAGAATTTTAAAACGAGCGGAACGGGGTTACCGCTATTGGGCATATAAACCGAGTGAAGCAGTTTTCCGTCTTTATCTATTACAGCACATTTAAGCGTGGTAGAGCCTGCATCAATAC
>JAZLCS010000105.1:0-2179 GCA_045614385.1 Acutalibacteraceae bacterium
ATTAATAGTAAAATATCTGTGAAATTATTAGCGGATTTGGGGCGAGATAATGCGGGAATATGTGATGGAACGTCCTTTTGTGGAAATCGAAAAATTCAAAGATTATGATAACGAGCTTTGTTCCCATAAAATAAGCGGGGACCAGAATATATCTTTTTTAAGGTTCAGAACTCCCGGCGGCTATACCATAACGAACCATTTCAACGATTGGCTTGAATTTGTTTATGTGATAAGCGGCGAAGCTGAGTACAGCATCAAAAACCGCAATTTTTCCGTTTCCGAAGGAGATTTTCTGTTTGTTGATTATAACACCGCCCACGGATATTCCACCGAAACGGGAGTTGAAATGGAATGTTTTCATATAAAACACAGCTATCTTGAACAGCTTATGCCTCTTTTTGATTCCTCAAAGATATACTGCAATTCCGCAGACAAACTTCTTCCGGAAAACAACTACGGCGAAATCAGAGAGAATTTTCTCAAAATGGTAAAGCATTTTCAGTCGGAAAGCGACATTGATATAATGGGATTCCATTGCTATCTTTTCATGCTGGTATATATCCTGATAAGAGATTTTACTTTTAAAAAAGGAGCTTACAGAAAAAACGAACTCAAAAAATCCGATAAGCAGATAGATGTTATAATTGATTATATTCACAAGCACTATAACGAGCAGATTTCCCTCGATATTATTTCAGAAGCGCTTCATCTTTCGCCTTCCTATATTTCAAGACTTTTCAAAGAGGAACTGAATATCGGCTATAAAGATTACCTCAGCAAAATAAGACTTGACCATGCGGTTTATATGCTGAGTAATTCTCCAAAAAACATCGTTGATATTTCAAATGAATGCGGTTTTCCGAATAACAAATCTTTTATAGAAAGCTTTAAACAGGAATTTGAAAAAACTCCTTCACAGTATCGCAAAGAGCAAAAGACAAAGTTAAAATAATAACAACAAACAGGTCAAAAAACAACAATAATAATCTTCTGAAAACTGTTATGCTTTTTATAGCAGCTGAATTATCAGCGCAGAAGAAAGGAGATATATTATGGGTAAATTAGACGGAAAAGTATGTATCCTTACTGGCGCAGCCAGCGGACTTGGCAGACCGGAAGCACTTCTTCTTGCTGAAGAAGGCGCAAGAGGCATCGCAATCTGCGATATTCAGGAAGAAAAACTTATGGAAACCAAACGCCTTTGCGAAGAAGCAGGCGCAGAAGTCATTGCAATCCCCATGGACGTAAGAGATGTAAGCAAGCTCCAGGAACTTGTTGACGCAACCGTTGAAAAATGGGGAACCATCGATGTTCTCGTAAACAACGTACACTGCACCACTCTGCTTCCTTTCCTTGATCAGAAAGCAGAAACCATGCAGAGAGAATTCGAAATTTCCTATTTCTCCACCTGGCATCTCATGCAGATGTGCTATCCTTACCTTAAAGATAAACCCGGCGCAGGCGCTTCCATCATCAACTTCGGCTCCAGATGGGGACAGGAAAGCCCTTGCCTCAGTTCCACCTATTCTCCTGTTAAAGAAGCAATCCGTGCTCTTACCAGAACTGTTGCAAGAGAATGGGGCGTTCACAATATCCGCGTAAACTGCATCTGCCCCGGCGGTTTCACTGATAACGCACAGAACGACATGCATCTCCAGCTTCCCGAAATGCAGGAATATGCTATGAACGCATTCAAAGATAACTGCTTCCATCGTCTTGGCGATCCCCATGACGACGTTGCACCTATCGTTGTATTCCTTGCTTCCGATGAAAGCCATTGGCTTTCCGGCCAGACCATCAACGCTGACGGCGGCGGCTGGATTTGCGCATAATGCAATAAATACCCCCTACATACAAAAACCAGAATTGCGTTTGGAAAAGGACCCCGATTTTTTCGGTGTCCTTTTTCTATTTAAGACATTAGAAAATTCAGAGTGAAAACCAATGACAAAAAATGAAGCAAACTTGCTGATTTGGAATCGTGCTCAACCCCCGTAAAGTGCAGTTTCAACCCGCGGAAATGCTTGAAAAAGGCCATAAAAATGGCAATAAATCACTATATTTCCGTGGGTTGAACACTAAAATGTTTAAAAATGTTGTTTATGGATTTAGTCGGTATCCCAGCTGCCGTGCTCATTTTGAGCACGATATCCATATGGATTTTTCCGTGTTATTGGGC
>JAZLCS010000106.1:0-17101 GCA_045614385.1 Acutalibacteraceae bacterium
AAAAAACGCCGTTGCGTTTTTTAGTCGGTGTTGATGACGTTGAGGGTCCACCCGTTCCCATCCCGAACACGGTAGTTAAGCTCAACAGTGCCGAAAATACTTGGCTGGAAGCGGCCCGGGAAGATAGGTCGACGCCGACACAATTTGTAGCCGTCCAACAGGGCGGCTATTTTTTTATATAATAATAACATTGATAAAGCTAAGCGGGCTGTCTCGTACAAGACAGCCCGCTGTTTGTTTTTATAAGCTGAGTGATGTGCACCAGAAATAGATAACCGTATAAATCATTGAGAAAAGCTCTTTAAGCCCGAGCCTGCGCAGGAAGGCATCAAAATCGTCGCCGATAAGAATGTCAAACGGTGTTGCCGCATCCGCTCTTCTGTAGCCGCCTTCATCGGCAACGGCGGCGCCGTTATCAAGGGTGAAGGTCTGCGTTCTGTAGCCCGCGGGGGTAACGGTATCCATTGTGTAATAAACAGTTATGTTAACTGCTCTTTTGGCTTCTTCGGGGATTTCGCCGGTGAAAGAAATCTCTGTCTGTTCTCCGGGAGCAAGCCTTTCAAAGGGATTCACCTTGAATTTAAGATTAAGACCGTCGCAGTCAACAGCGGTTATTCTCACGTTGCTGTTTGCGCAGACATTTGTCACAACAAGCTTGTCCGCATCGCCTGTTATAAAGCCTTCTTCGCAGCCCGAAAAAGCGGCGTGAACGGTGTGAGAGGCGTTTGTGGAATATTTGAACTGCGGATAGTTCTTGTCTGAATAAACATCGGTTATGTTATCGGTCAGCAAAAGAGTCATCATAAGAACACGGGTGTAATTGTCCTTATAGGTCATACCGTGGAAAAGGCCGTCAACAAACCATGTGTTGTCGGGCAGATAGGCTGTTGAAGCATCAATCGTCATAGCGGGCGAAACCTTGTTTTTGCCGCCGCAGGCATTCTTCTGAACATAGCCGTCTGCAAAACGCTGACCGTAGGGCGCGCAGGTTGCGCCGGTTGAAGCGGCGGTTGTGATAATGCCGTCGGAATCCTCGTTCATGCCCGTAACAATTCTCTCGCCCGTGCCTGCAATAATCGAGATATTCATGCCGTTTTCAATGCATTCGGCAAGCTTTTCATCCATAGAGGGCAGAATTTCATAGTGATAACGGTCACTGATTTCAATAAGCCTTGCACTTTCAACGGGGTCGAGAAGCTGTTTTTTTGCATCTTCATATTTGTCAATGGGCATGAAATCCCAAAGGCTGCCCCAGTAACCGAGAGTCGGAACAAGCTTGGGGAAAAGGGTGTTGAGAAGATTGTCAACAAATCCGAGCTGATTTGCCTTCACAAGCCAGTTATAGTTTTCTTCGGTCATTGTTCCGTTTTCAACAAAACGGACAAGGCATTCTTCATCAAATTCAATGTTTGCCGTCAGAGCATCATAAGCAATGCCTGCGCCGCCGATTGCGGGAACAGTCATAACGGCGTTGTCAACATCGTTTTTATAGCCGTAAAGGTTAAGATATGTTGCGGTTACCATGCCGCCGTGGCTGATTGCCCAGAGATTAACCTTATCCTTGCCGCTGTGTTCTTTTACGGACTGAATAAAATCATCCAGCAAGCCTGCGCAGTATTCCGCGCCCATTCTGAAATCGGTGCTGAAATTATAAATATTCTTATGACCGATATATTCGGCAATTTCATCGGAAATTTCGATTTCCTGTCTGTATTTGCCGTCAGGGAAGTTTTTAATAAGATGAACATTGTTTTTGTCGGCGGCTTCGGTATAGTCCTGGTGAAGCTCATATGCGCTTGTGCCGTCGGGGTTGCAGCGCAGCTTTTCAAAAAGTGCTGTCATTTCTTCGGCAAGCACATCGGAGATATATTCGGCGTTACCGACCGTCAGCGCACCCAGACCGATTCCAAGCTCCGCAATGCGGGCAAAAACGCGGCTGAGCACATGGTCCCAGTCAAGCCCCCAGACGGCTTCGCCCGTTTCAAGGCTGTCGCCGTAATAAAGATTTGTTGAGCTGTAGCCGGGCACGATGATAACGGGATAATCCGTTATGTCTCCCTGAACCTCCGCAGCAGCCGAAGCGATAACTGCACATGATGAAATAATCATCGTAAGAGAAAGAACGATGCATAAAAACTTTTTCATTGATATACAACCTTTCCTTGTTTTTATAATATGATATTAACACATAATTTACTTAAATGTAAATATCCTTTTTTATTAATTACGCATTACGAATCAATTTTACTCTTCATCCATATAATCCAGCACTCGCTGAATCAGACCAAGGCGGTTTTCGCCTTTAAGCAGGCGCACTGCGATATGCGGCTTTCCTCCGCCTGCGCTGACAACGAATCTGCCCTTGAAATGCGCCGAAGCGCGGGCAACCTTCTCCATATCGAGAGAATTGATTTTGAAAATCACGCGGTCGCTCTGCATGGTGATTTCATAAATGTCGTGTCTTGCTGCCTTTCCTCTGAGAAGAGCAATTCTGATAAGCCCCTCAACGCAGGGCGGCGGGTCGCCGAAGCGGTCAACAAGCTCGTCAATAACGTCGGAAGCATCGTCGTCGGTTTTGATATCGGCAATGCGGCGGTAAATCTGAAGCCTTTGCGGCACGCTTTCGATATAGTCATCGGGAATATGTGCATCAATCGGCAGGTCGATAACGCAATCCTTTTCGGGAACGTCGGATTTCTCGCCCTTTTCCTCTTTGATTGCCTGCTCAAGGAGCTTGACATACATTTCGTAGCCGACGGTTTCCATGTGGCCGTGCTGATTTGCGCCGAGCACATTGCCCGCACCGCGCAGCTCAAGGTCGCGCATAGCGATATGGAAGCCCGAGCCGAATTCTGTAAATTCTCTTATGGAATCAAGACGTCTTGTTGCGATTTCGCTCAGCTGCTTGCCTCTTGTGAATGTGAAATATGCGCTCGCTCTGCGCGACGAACGCCCGACCCTGCCCCTTATCTGGTGCAGCTGGGCAAGACCCATTCTGTCCGCATTTTCTATAATAAGAGTGTTGGCGTTCGGAACATCAACGCCCGTTTCGATTATCGTTGTGCAAACGAGAATATCGATTTCGCCCTCAAGCAGCCTGCGCCAGACCTCGCTGAGCTCATCCTCGCTCATTTTCCCGTGGCCGATGCCGACATTTGCATCGGGCAGCATCGCCTTGATTTCCGCCGCCTTTTTCTCGATATCCTCAACGCGGTTATAGAGATAATAGACCTGACCGCCGCGGCGAAGCTCCTGCTCCATCGCCTGAACGAGAACGGGCATGTTATGCTCGATAACATAGGTCTGAACGGGCAGTCTGTCCTGCGGAGCCTCTTCAAGCACCGACATATCGCGGATTCCCGTCATCGCCATGTTGAGGGTTCGCGGAATCGGAGTTGCGGTGAGGGTCAGAACATCAACAGCAGGGAAAAGCGTTTTCAGCTTTTCCTTCTGCGCAACGCCGAAACGCTGCTCTTCGTCGATTATAATAAGCCCCAAATCTCGGAACTGAACATCCTTTGAAATTAGCCTGTGAGTGCCGACGACTATATCAACCGAGCCGCGGCGCAGACCGTTTATCGTTTTATCAATCTCTTTCTTCGTGCAGAAGCGCGAAAGCATGCCCGCTTCAATCGGGAAGCCCTCAAATCGCCTGAGAATTGTCTGATAATGCTGCAGGGCAAGAATTGTTGTCGGCACAAGAATCCCCGCCTGCTTGCCGTCGGCAATGCATTTGAACACCGCGCGCAGCGCAACCTCGGTTTTACCGAAGCCTACGTCGCCGCAGAGCAGTCTGTCCATGGGATAAGGCTTTTCCATATCCTTTTTGATTTCATGAATGCAGCGAAGCTGGTCATCCGTTTCAACAAATTCAAAACGGCGTTCAAAATCGCTCTGCATATCAATATCCTGCGAAAAGGAGTGCCCCTGAACCTTGATTCGCTTTGAATAAAGCTCAATAAGCTCCTTCGCCATGTCCTTGACCGCGCTCTTGACCCTTGAACGGGTCTTTTGCCAGTCCTTACCGCCGAGCTTTGAGAGCTTTAGCGGCTTGTCATCGCTCTTCGGGCCGATATATTTTGAAACCTGGTCAAGCTGAGTGACGGGCACATAAAGATTATCGCCCTTGTCATAGCGGATTTTGATATAATCCTTTGTTGTTCCTGCGGCTTCAAGGGTCTGAATGCCCTCAAAAATGCCGATGCCGTGAGCGCTGTGAACAACGTATTCGCCCCTGTGCAGCTCGTCAAGATTGTTAAAAGCATTTTTGCCCCTCTTGGTTGAGGTGACGCGGTTTTTCGTGACGGTGCGTGCGCGGTAGGTTATGAGAGAAAATTTTGCGTTGGGATACTCAAATCCTGCCGAAAATCCGCCTGAAATAACGCAGACCGACCTTTTCGGAAATTCTGCGGGGGGAACGGGGCAAAAAATTGCGGGGATTCCTTCGTTTTCAAGGTCATCGGCAAGAGTTTTTGCCGCTTTATCCGTACCTGCAAGCACGGCGCAGGTGTGGCCCAATCTTCCGCGGATTGCGTTGAGGTCATCAACCACGGCGGAAAAGGTTCCGTTCCACGGCGCAACCTGCTTTGCCGTGAAGGTTATCAGCTCTTTAACGGGGGTATCGAAGCTGCCTCTGGGCAGGTTGTCAAGATAAACCGCGCCGAGCCTTTCATAAGCTCCGAAAAGCTCATGAAGCTGAATATTATAGCGGTCAAGCCCCTTGCAAAGTATGCCGTCTTGGAACAATCCCTTGACGGTTTCGTTCATGAGCTGGCACGCCGCACCGAATTTATCCTTAACATTGAAGCTTTCGCAAACGAAAAGCATGCAATTTTTCGCATAGGCAAAAATGCTGCAGGTGTCGGGATAAATCAGCGGCATATATTTATCGGCAGATGAAAGGCGGATGCCGTCGCGGATTTGCTGAATATCTCCGTTAAGCGTTTCCAGAGCCTTTCCCTTTATTTTGTTTTCGGAAATATGCTTTTCAACCAAAGCACAAAGCATTTCCGATGTGCAGAGAATTTCTCTTGCAGGGGTTATGCGGATTTCTTTCGCGGATTCCGTTCTGCGCTGAGTTTCGGGGTCAAAAAACGAGATGCTGTCCACCGTATCGCCCCAGAATTCGATTCGGCAGGGCTGCTTTGAATCGGGCGGAAAGAAATCAAGAATGCCGCCCCTGAGCGCAAACTGCCCCGCGCCGTCAACCTGCTCGCTTCGGGTATAGCCTGCGCGCACAAGGCTTGCAACAAGCTCGTCTGAATCATAATCCTCACCGTTTGAGATTGAAAAGCTGCTGCTCATCAGCCTCTCGGGCGGCACGGTGAGCTGCATTGCCGCCTCAGCCGACAAAACAACAACGTCGTAATCGCCCGAAAGCATCTTGTCAAGCACTTTCAGGCGGGCATGCTCATATTCTCTTGAAACGGTTTCCATTGTGCGGAATGAAAAATCTCTTGCGGGATAATGCAGCGCATTAACGCCGAAGCCCTCCAAATCCTGCCTCATTCGCGTTGCCGTTGCTTCGTCGGGAACAATTGCCATCGCTTTTTGCATAAGACACATGCACATTGAAGCGATAACATGCGCCTTGTGGATATGCGAAAGACCCGTAACTCCGCAGGGGGTACGGGTTTTTCTTATTGCATTGGCAAGCGACATGAATTCGGGAACGGATTTTGCGATTTCTGAATAACAGTTCATACTTTTTGCCTTTTATTTTTATATTATGATAATAATTTATTTGTTTTTTAAATATTTATTCCCTTTTCCTGCATTGCTTTTCTGAGAATTTCAACATCGCCGTGATAATAGCAGTGGCCGTCCATGCCCGCAGCGCGTGCGCCGTCGATATTCTTCTGAACATCGTCAACGAAATAGCACTCCGCAGGATTTAATGAAAATTTCTCAAAAAGAGCCTCATATATTTCTTTTTCGGGCTTAAGGAGCTTATAATCCGCCGAAATCAGAACTCCGTCAAACAGCGAAAGCGCCGGAATGCCGCTTCTGCGCTCATGAAAATCCGACGAAGCGTTTGAAAGCAGATAAATTCCGTAGCCGTTATCCTTAAGCTGCTTTATGAAATCAAACATTTTTTCAAAAGGCGGCATGTAGGGATAAAAATTATTAACCATTTCGGTTGTTTTCTCAAAAACCGCTTCGGGAATTGCCCCTTTTTTCTGCTCCATGATTTCATCGGGAAAAATCATACCTCTGTCCTTCAGCGACCAGATATCATTTCTGAAAATTTCCCTGAGCAGAATGTCTGCGGTTTCTTTGTCAAAGAGAGCATAGAGCGCCTTTTCGGGGTTATAATCAATCAGAACCCCGCCCATATCGAAAATAATGTTTTTTATCATTCTGTACCGTCCCAGAAATGCTGAACCCAGCAGAATTTGCCCTCTTTTTCGGGGTCGGGAGCAACGCCGAAGCCAACCTTTATAAAATCGGGATTCATGATATTTTCATAATGAGTTTTGGAGTCCTTCCACGCCTGACAAACAGCCTCGGGAGTTGCAAAACCCCAGCCGAGATTTTCGCCGACAACGCCTTTTTCAATTCCGCCCTCTTTGAAAATCGTGTTAAAGCTCTTGAAGCCGGGTCTGTAGTGCTCATGAAGAGCCGACCATGCAAGCTCTTCCGCTCTGACAGATGCAATTTCAATCAGCTTTTCGTCAAGCTCGAGAGGTTCAATGCCTTTCTCTGCTCTGTAGCCGTTTGTGATTTCAAGAATTTTTTCAATATAGTCGCGGTAGGTTTTGCTGTTTTCCTGTGCCGCGGGGAGCAAATCGTCATAATCCGCGCTGTAGTTAAGACGGCCGAAAACCTGAGCCTTAACCACTTCTTTGGCAACAACCTCGCTGCCGTCTTCAAGAGTTTCGTAATATCTGACAACCGTTCTTGTGCGCAGAACTCCGTATCTGAGCTCCTCGGTAAAGGTATCCTCTTCCTTGCGGTAATCCTTATCTTTTTCCTCTGCCTTTTCGGTGGTGGGAACCTCGGTGGTTGTTGCCGTCTTGGTGGTAGTTACCTTTTTGGTGGTAGTTACCTTTTTGGTTGTTGTTGCTTTTTTTGTTGTTGTCGGTGCCTGAGTGGTGGTTGTGGTTTCAGGCATCGTTGTTGCGGTTGTTGTTATAACCGTTGTTGACGGAACGGTTGTTGTTTGGGCGGTTGTCTGAACGGTATTTTCGCTGCCGTTGCAGGCAGAAACACCGACTGCCAGCGCAACCGCCAGCATAGCTGAAACTATTTTTTCTCGCATAAAATCCTCCGAATTATTCAGCCGCATCAAAAATAAGAACTGCGGTGAATTTATTTTCAGAAACATTAATATCAAGCTGACCCTGCTGAAGCTCGGTCAGACTTTTTGCAATTGAAAGGCCGAGGCCGTGACCCTCTGTGTGCCTTGAGCTGTCGCCTCTGACAAAGCGCTCAAACAGCTCTTCGCCCTCAACATTAAGCTCTGTGCCCGCGATGTTGGCGATTTTTACCGTTGCCTTGCCGTTTTCGCAGGAAACTGTAACATCAACATCGGTTCCGGGGGCGGCATATTTGCAGGCATTGTTGAAAAGGTTTGCAAATATTCTCCAGAGCCATTTGCCGTCGCCCATGATATAAACATCGTCTTCGGGCAGCTCAATTCGCGGAATAAGCCCACTCTGCTCAAGCTTTGTTGCAAATTCTTCAACCGTTTGCTCAATAACGATATTAAGGCTTGTTTTTTCAAGATTGATGTCGATATTGCCCGACGAAATCTGCGACGCTTCAATCAAATCGGCAAGAAGCATCGAAAGCTTGTCCGTATGGCGGTTTATGATTCCGATATAATTATTGCGCTCCTCATCGGTCAGATTTTCTCTGCTGAGCAGGTCAACATAGTTTTTGATTGAGGTAAGGGGCGTTTTTATGTCGTGAGAAACGTTGGTGATAAGCTCGCTCTTGAGCTTTTCGCTCTTGAGCTCCTGCTCCATTGCCTTATTGATCTCTTTTTTGATAAGGTCAAGGTTTTTGCCGTGAGCGCGAACGCTGGCAATAGTCAGCTTGCCTGCAATTTCATCGCCGAGAACGCCCTGAGCAAGCCTGCGGCTTTCCTCGTTAACATAATGAAGGTTGATTGCATACATGGCAAAAATCGGGATAAGAATCAGCCTTGTCATTGCCCAGGTGATAATAAATGTGAGCATAACCGCCGACGGGTCGCCCCCGTCTCTGAGAATGCCGAGATATGCCATAACCGAGAGAATAATCGCTTCGCCCAGAACAAAAGCCGAAATGCCTATAACAAGCTTTTTGAAAACGCTCAGGTCACTGAAAACGCGCCTGACTTTTCGGGGAGTTTTTCTCTTGAATTTGCGGTAAATTCCGTAAACCAGCGTGTTTTTATAAATTTTACCCATTTTAACTCTGACTGAAAGAGTCTGCAAATAGGTCATGAGAACAAGGATTGCCGCAACGCAGACAAACATAACAACAACGTTGTTGAGAACCATGTCAACATCCGCCGCCGAAGTGAGCCCTATAATCATCCACGCAACCGCAAACAGAGATATCAGGAACAGCGTGCAGACATCGAGCGGTATTTTATCAATGAAACCGGGCTGGATTTCGCTGTTTTCTTCGTCTTTTGTGCCTGCGTTTATGGTTATCAGCGAAAGCAGAATAACAATTATCAGCGCGGCAACAAACATAACGGCAAAAAGGAAATATTTGAGGCTGTTTGCAATTTCAATCCATTGAAAAGCGTTTGTATATTTATCGCTTGCCTGAGAAGACTCGCCTGTAACAATCGCATAGCTTATTCTGAGAGGCACGGTGTTGCCGTTGCTGTAGAAACGGTAGAAATCCGAAATGCCCGTATACTCGGACTTCTCGGCAATTTCTTCAAACGAGCCCTGTGCGCCCGATGCACTGATGCTGTCAAATATCTTGTTGTCCATTGTATCAAGAACGCAAAAAACAAAGCTGGAGTTTTTAAGGGAAAATTTGTCTTTATAATAATCAATTCGCCTGTTAAAGGCTTCGTTTGTTACTTCGGAACTGTTTTCCGCATCCGTTACGCAGTTAAAATAATCCTTTGCAAAATCCACATCGTCCAGCGAATAAAGCTGAACCGCAACACTCTTGGCGGTCTGTCCGTTATCTCCGCTTTCATAAAAATCATACTCAACAAGATACGACATGCCCAGAATGCAGCCGATGAGAACAATCGTCATGCATATGAGAATAATAACCGACGCTGTGCGGTCGCTTTCAGAGCGAAGGGTGCCGTTTTTCATCAGGAATCACTCCTTGTGATTTTTTCAAGCGCCTTTTTCTTTTCCATTTTATAGCCGTGGCCCCAGACAACCTTGATATAATCAGGCTTTGCGGGGTCAATTTCGATTTTTTCTCTCAGATGGCGGATATGAACGGTAACGGTGTTTTCCGCTCCGAACGGGTCATCCTTCCACACCTTGCGGTAAATTTCTTTCGGAGAAAATACTTTATCAAGATTTTCCATGAAAAATTTGAGAAGCATCATTTCAGTCGGAGTGAGATTAATCGGCTCGCCGTCGCGTGTAACAGCCTTTGAGCTGTCGTCAAATTCCAGACCGCCGTTTCTGAGAACGGAGGAGTTGCTCTTTTCTGCGGAATCGTTTGAACCGCCGAAGCGCATGTAGCGGCGAAGCTGGGATTTGACCCTTGCCATAACCTCAACGGGGTTGAAGGGCTTTGTTATGTAGTCATCAGCGCCCGCGTTCAGACCGATGATTTTATCCATATCCTGGCTCTTTGCGGTCAGAAGAATAACGGGAATGTTGTTATTCTGCTCTCTGAGCTTTGCGAGAGCCTTTATTCCGTCCATAACAGGCATCATAACATCCATCAGAAGCAGATGAATTTCTTCATTTTCGATTTTTTCAAGGGCATCTTTGCCGTTTTCTGCTTCAAAAATAGAATAATCCTCACCCGAAAGATAAACCTTCAGCGCAGAGCGGATATCGGCATCGTCATCGCAGATAAGAATGTTATACATGTTTTCTCCTCACTTTACCATTTCTTATAAGGGCATTTCTGCTTGAGAAACGCCGCTTTGAATTCGGGATAGCAGCCGCATTTGAGGCAGGTTCCTTCCGAAAGCCATTCGCATTTTTCGCAGACCGCAAGCCGCCTTTTGTATTCCTCATAGTCCGATTTATCTTTGTCGGCTATTTTTTTGATATGCTCGGCAATCGTTTTGAGCATATCCTCTTTGCCTGCCTCGCGAAGCAGGCACCTTAAGCAAAGTTTTTCTTTCATTTTATCACAAATTTAACAACACTGCAGGGGGGCAGCTTTGCAACAAAGCCGTCTGCCGTTACGGAAAAATCGGCAAATTCGCGGGTTTTTACGCTCTCTTTTTCTTCAAAGCTGTTATAATCCTCGGGGTTGCCCGCAAGAATTTCCGCTTTTATTTCTTCAACAGCAAAATCCGCAACCTGACATTTGATTTCCGCCGCTTCGTCTGCCGAAGTGTTGGCAACGGTTGCGTAAATAACGCCGTTTTCATCAACCGATGCGCTCTCGATAAGCTGAGGCAGGTCTTTTGTTGCCGCCTCGCCCTCGGTTATGTAAGAGCCGAGCAGGGTATTCTCCTGATGGTCTTTGAACATCTTGAAAACATGATATGTCGGGGTAAGCAGCATTTCCTCGCCCTCAGTCAGCGCAACAGCCTGAAGCACGTTGACCGTCTGAGCGATATTCGCCATTTTAACTCTGTCTGAATGCTTATTGAAAATATTGAGCGTCATTGCGGCAACAATAGCATCGCGCATTGTGTTCTGCTGATAAAGGAAGCCCGGATTTGTGCCCGGCTCAACGTCATACCATGTGCCCCATTCGTCAACAATCAGGCCGACTCTCTTTTCGGGGTCATGCTGATTCATGATATCGCCGTGGCGGCGGATAAGCTCTTCCATTTTATACGCCTTTTCGAGCGTGATATAATATTCTTCTTTCGAAAATTCAAGTGCGCTGCCTTTTTTATGCCATTCGTGGGGCACGGTATAATAATGCAGCGAAAGGCCGTTTATACGGCTGCACGCCTTTTGCAAAAGCACCTCTGTCCAATGATAATCAAATGCGTTCGGGCCGCAGGCGATTCTGTAAATATGCTTGTTGCCGTCATAGTCGCGAACATAGGTTTCATAGCGTCTGAACTCGTTGACATAATGCTCGGGGAGCATATGGCCGCCGCAACCCCAGCTTTCGTTGCCGACGCCGAAATATTTGACATCCCAGGGCTTTTCATGCCCGTTTTCCTTGCGCAAATCCGCCATGGGCGAAACGCCGTCAAAGGTCATGTATTCAACCCACTCGTTCATTTCCTGAACGGTGCCCGAGCCGACATTGCCGTTGATATAAGTGTCGCAGCCGAGCTGGCGGCAGAGCTCAAAATATTCGTGGGTGCCGAAGCTGTTATCCTCAACAACGCCGCCCCAATGGGTGTTAATCATCTTTTTTCTGTTTTCTTTTGCGCCGATGCCGTCTTTCCAATGGTATTCATCGGCAAAACAGCCGCCCGGCCAGCGAAGCACGGGAATTCCCATTTCTTTGAGCGCATTAACAACATCGCAGCGCATGCCGTTGACATTGGGAATTTCCGAATCCTCGCCAACATAAAGACCTTCATAGATGCATCTGCCCAGATGCTCTGAAAAATGGCCGTAAATATCCTTATTGATTTTTGAAATTTTCTGGTTAGGATTGATAAGATATTTTTCCATAAACACCCTCCGAAGCTAAATCAGACAATATATAATTAATTATAGCAGTTATTTTAAAATAATTAAATAGGTTTAACAAATTTTTTAACTTAAAAAATCAAAAATAAGTCTTGACAATTGATAAAGTCTTTGCTATAATCTCTCTTGCAGTTGCGGATGTAGCTCATCTGGTAGAGCGCCACCTTGCCAAGGTGGAGGTAGCGAGTTCGAGCCTCGTCATCCGCTCCAAAAACAGCTTTTGTCTTTTAGACAAAAGCTGTTTTCATTTAAATCCGTCTTTAACGCCAACAACCAAAACACCCCATGAATTTTATCGATTCATGAGGTGTTTTTTGAATTTTTATCCCGTAAAAGTTACATCGGCAAATTTTGCGCCGACATATTCTGCAAAAGCGTTCGGCTCGATGCCGAGCATTGCTCCGCGCACGCCCGCACTCACATAAATTTTTTCGAAAAGCATTGCTGTTTCATCAATAACGGTTGCAAACTGCTTTTTCATGCCCACGGGCGAGCATCCGCCGCGGATATATCCCGTTGTTTTGAGCAAATCCTTGACATGAAGCATTTCAACCTTTTTTTCGCCGAAAGCCCTGGCGGTTTTTTTCAAATCCAGCTCCTCGCATGCCGGAATGCAGCAAACGCCGAAGCCGTTTTTTTCGCCGCAGAAAACAAGGGTTTTGAAAACCTGAGTACGGTCTTTGCCCGTTTTTCTTGCTATGCTTTCGCCCGAAAGGTCGTTTTCATCAACCTCATATTCAAAAACCTCAAACGGAATTTTTGCTTTTTCAAGCAGCCGCATTGCGTTGGTTTTGGTCATGTAATCACTTCTTTGAAATTCTGAACTCAAACTCAATCTTCTTATGGCTGTTGAGCCTGTATTCCTTGTGAAGATGGGCGCAGCCGGGCATATCGCCGCCAACGCCTCTCATTGCGCCGTCAATGCAGAGAGTGATGTGGTTATCCTTCACAAGCTCATAAAGATGCTCTGCCTTGTCAAGCTTTTCGGGGTTATAATAGCCCATGTTGAAGCCGAAGGGGATATCCATTGCATCAATCTTGATGCCGAAGCCCGAATCCTCGCTGATGGTCAGGCTCCTGACATCCGTTCTGTGGCCGTTTTCCTGCGGTCTCATATATCTGTGCTCAAGCTCGCTGACGGTCATTTCATGCTTTGCGATTCTTGCGCCTGTTTTTCTGTCAAGATATGTTTCGTGCGGGCCTCTGCCGTACCATTCAACGTTTTCAAATGTGCTCTTGATGCCCATTCGCATGCCGACCTTAAGCATCGGGAGAAGAAGACCCATTGCGCTGTGTTTAATTGTTACTTCGCCTGCGGGTGAGAAGAGATATGTTGTTGAAACGCCCGCAACAAACGGAGCCTTCCACTTAACAACAACCTCAACGCCTGAGGGAGTTGACTGAGCCTTGACGGAGCTTGCAACGGTCATTGCCGTTGTGCGCTTCCACTGATAAAGCGGATGAATTCCTGCAAGAGGCTTTGCAAAATTGAGATATTCTCTGTCGTTATCCGTCAGAGCTCTGAAGAAATCGGGGCGCAGGGGTGCATTTTCTTCAATAATTTCTTCTTCGCCGTATTTGAGCGAAGCGAGTGCACCGCCGGTTATTCTTGCTTTGAAGCCTTCGCCGACAATGTTGATATTTGTGCCGTATTTTGCAAATTTAAGCTCACCGACTGCAGGGTTACGCTTTGAAGCCGGCTCTTCGCGCAGAATAATCTGACTGAAATTATGCTCAAAGCCTGCTTTTGCCCACGCCTTATCAACATTGAGAACAAAAGAAACTGTCAGAATAACCTCGCCTTCGGGATAATCCTCAAGGCTGACGGGAAGCTGAATTTCTTTTTCCGTGAGCGGAGCAATTATCTCGGCAATTTCGCCGTTTTTAACCTCATCGCCGTTAACGGCAAGGCTCCAGACTATCTTATAATCCTCTGTGGAAATGAAGAGATTCTTGTTTTTAATAATGATTTTGCCGTTTTTGCAGTCGCTGTCAACGGCTTCAAGATTTGAATAAACCTTTTTAACCTCATAATATGAGGGATGCGGCTTTCTGTCTGCGCTTATAATTCCGTTTGCGCAGAAATAATAGCTGGAAACGCCCTCATTGAAGTCGCCGCCGTAAAGCCATTTTTCAACGCCGTTTTCCTTTTTGCGGATAGACTGGTCAACATAGTCCCAGATAAAACCGCCGCACATATGGTCATATTTTTCAAAATCGTCAACATATTCCTTGAAGTTGCCGAGGCTGTTTTCCATAGCATGGGCATATTCGCAATAGATGACGGGATGGGTCAGATATGTTTCCTCGGGGATAGGCTTGTTGTCGGCGGCAAGAGCATTCGCAACGTTTTCATAGGGGCTGATTTTAAGCTCCTTTTTGTTTCTCATTGCTTCAACAACATATTCAACCGGATACATTCTGCTGATAAAATCGCTCTTTGTGAAATCAAAATCGCCTTCATAGTGAACGGGTCTTGATTTATCAAGAGCAAGAATTGCGTTTTTTTCATGCATAAAGTTGCTGCCGTCGCCCGCCTCATTGCCGAGAGACCAGAAGCAAACGCAGGCATGGCTTCTGTCGCGCAGAACCATTCTTTCGGCTCTGTCGATAACAGCTTCTTTGAATTCCGGGTTATCGCCGGGGCAATTCTTGCGGCGAACGCCGTGGCTTTCAACATCCGCCTCATCCATAACATAGAAACCAAGCTCATCACAAAGGTCATAGAAAATTTCCGCATCGGGATAATGGCTTGTTCTGATGGCGTTGATGTTAGCCTGCTTCATCAGATAAAGATCCTGATAATATCTTTCAATCGGAACTGCCCAGCCGTTGTCGGGGTCAAAATCATGGCGGTTAACGCCCTTGATGATAACTCTTTTGCCGTTCATATAAAGAACGCCTTCTTTGATTTCAACCTTTTTGAAGCCCACTCTGATGCATTTGACGGAAAGCACGTTTCTGCCGATTCTCAGAGCAATAACGAGCTTATATAGGTTGGGTTTTTCGGCTGACCACGCCTTTATATTTTCATGAACGGATTTAAAATTGAGAACGGTTTTTCCGCTCTGTGCTGTTACTTTTTCAACAGCGATTTTCTGCGGCTTATCGTCAACCATCAAAGCCGCTTCAACAATGCAGCCCTGCTCCACACCGTAGTTATTAAGAGTTATTTCAAGGTTAAGAATGCCGTTTTCATATGTTTCATCAAGAGAAGCATCTGCAAAAAAGTCGCGGATGCAGAGCTTTTCTTCGGCATAAACATAAACCTCTCTGTAAATACCGCTCAAAAACCACATATCCTGGTCTTCAAGATATGTTCCGTCGGTATAACGGTAAACCTCAACGGTGATTTCATTTTCGCCGATGTTGACATAATCGGTTATTCTGAATTCGGCGGGAGTCATCGAGCCCTGTGAATAGCCGATGCGTCTGCCGTTGATATAAAGATAGAAGCCCGCTTTAACCGCGCCGAAATGAATGAAAATCTCTTTGCCGTCAAAGCTTTCGGGGATTTCAAACTTGCGGCGGTAAACGCCTATTTCATTAAGATTATGATTGATTTTCGGAATTTCGTTTTTAACCGAAGAAAGAGCTGAGGGCAGGCTGCTGCAAAGATAGATGGGGTTACCGTAGCCCTTAAGCTGCCAGAGAGAGGGAACTTCAATATCGTCCCAGCCGGAATCATCAAAGCTTTCTGCATAATAATCGGTTCTCAGGTTGTCAACGCCCTGCTGCCAATAAAACTTCCATGTTCCGTTAAGAGTAAATCTGAGCGGAGCATCGGTGCCGTTAACGGCATCCTTAACCGTTGCGCGGGGCAACGCCGTGTTATGGCCTTCTTCTTTATTTTCTTTGATAACATAAGGATTTTCCCAATATTTCAGTTCGGTCATTTTTATCATCCTTTCGCAGCTGATAATTATACATTATATATATTAACATAAAAAAATTTATTTGTCTACTGCATGAAAAAGATAAAAAATAAACCGCTCAATAATGAACGGTTTAATATATTCTTTATAAACTTTTTACACATTCGTCAGGCTGTCAACATAGCCTGTTCTTTTCAGCAGAGTTGATGAGGAAATCTGGGAAATATATACTTTGTCTTTGCCGTTTTTATCGCGGCAGACAATGAAAGATTTCGGAATATCATAGCAGACATTTTCAACAATTCCCGCCTTTTCGGCTTTGGCAAGATAATCTCTCGTGCGCTTTGAAACGGTTGTTGTGTCCAAATCAAAAATGCCGATTATTTCATTGAAAGTTATAACCTTGTCCATTCCGAGATGAAGATACATTTTTTTACTCCATTTCCTTTATTTCGCCGTTGATTACCTCAAATGCTTTGCCTTTTTTAGAGCGCAGAAGCTGTGACGGGTCGCAGCAGGTAATAAAAACCTGCCAATTATCAAGATAATTCAAAATAAAAGTCTGCCTGCCTTCATCAAGCTCGCTCATAACATCGTCAAGCAAAACAACGGGTGCTTCGCCGGTTATTTTTTCAATCACGGAAGCTTCGCCAAGCTTCATCGCAAGCGCGCACGACCTTTGCTGACCCTGCGAACCGAAAGCCCTTGCCTCTTTGCCGTTAAGGGTTAAAACAAGGTCATGAGTGTGTGGGCCCGCATTTGTATAAAGCCTTTTTATATCGGCTTCTCTGGATTTTTCAATATCGGCAACAAGCTTTTCCGTTATTTCCTCTTCCCTTATGTTTTCTTTCGAAAAATCATAATAAAATGAAAAGGTTTCTCTGTCTGAGCTGATGCCTTTATAAATCTCCGCCGAAAGTGCGGAAAGCTGCTCAACATAATCAAGACGGTATTTGATAATTTTTGCGCCGAGATTTGCAAGCTCTGTATCCCACGGCAGAATATAACCGTTTTCAAAGCATCTTTCACCGAATTTTTTTAAAAGCGCGTTTCTCTGGTCAAGCACACGAAGATACCGCGACATAACAACCGCATAATTCGGTTTTATAAGGGTCAGGGCAATATCCAGCATTTTTCGCCTTTCGCCCGGCCCGTCCTGCACAACGCCGAGAGTTGCGGGCGAAAAAACAACCGCATAATATTTGCCCATCATCACGCGCGGCGTTTCTTCTTTAATTCCGTTCAGAACAAGCTCTTTCCTCTTGTTGATTTTCATAACCGCGTTTTGTTCACGCATGTGTGAATAAAACGACGTTTCAATTTCAGCCTCATCCTTGCCGAGCGCAATAAGCTGGGCATTTTTTCTTGCTCTGAAGCTGTAAAAACCGGTCATTAACCAGATGCTTTCGATAATATTCGTCTTTCCTTGACCGTTTTCGCCGTAAATCACGTTCATTTCGGCAT
>JAZLCS010000107.1:0-4847 GCA_045614385.1 Acutalibacteraceae bacterium
TCCATATTATTGTAAGTTACAATGCATCCGGTTACGGTTATATTCATTTGATTTATTCCTTTCCAAGGCACATATTGGAAATTGCAGGTAATTTAATTTTTGCAGACTGCCGATAAAAACGCCATCATTTCTCGTCAGTCATTGAAAATACTACCTTATCCTTGCCAAAGACAAAACAATATTCAGTCGCCATCTGATTTTTTGCCAAAGCCCTGTTTTGCCTCCCGTGACGGTCTGTGAATGCCGCCGCCACAGAATGAGAGGCTTGTCAAGCAAAACAACCGTCTGCTTTTTCTTCAAAGCTACAAGAGCTATCCACCAGTCATGCATCGCAAGCCCCTTGGGGAATGGGAGCGAGCAGTGCAGTGACTGCTTTCTGAACGCCATGCAGCAGCCGACAAAAGAGTTTTTGATAAGGTTGCGTGCGAGGGATACGTCAGAGCCGTGGACCGCAAAAAATGAAGGCTCGGTTACATTGAGGCTTGCATCGGTGACTGATGCATCATGGAGCACAAGGTCTGCGCCGTTTGAAAATTCTTTCATAACAAGGTCAACCTTATCGGGCATCCACACATCGTCCTGGTCGGCAAGAAAGATTATATCTCCCGTGCATGCTTTCAAGGCGTTTTCAAAATTTCTGACAACGCCTTTGCCTTCGCCTTCAATATAACGGATTCGTTTGTCTCGGAATTGATAATTCATAACGATTTCGCGGGTCATGCCCTGCGGATAATCGTCTGAAACTATAATTTCATCGTTTTCGCCAAGCTGGCCGAGGATGGAATCAAGCTGCTCGGCAATATATTGCTCACCTTTATATGCGGCAAGCGCAACGGATATTTTCATATCAGTCGATTGATTTCATGGTCGGGAAGAGAAGAACGTCTCTGATTGCCTGCGAGTCGGTGAGAAGCATGCACATTCTGTCAATGCCGAAGCCGATGCCGCCTGTGGGGGGCATGCCGTATTCGAGAGCCATCATGAAATCTTCATCTGTTGTGTTTGCTTCTTCATCGCCCTGAGCAAGCTGAGCTTCCTGAGCCTTGAAGCGCTCTCTCTGGTCAATGGGTTCGTTGAGCTCTGAATATGCATTAGCCATTTCCCAGCCGGTCATGAAGAACTCAAAGCGTACAACAAAGTCGGGGTTTTCCGGCTTCTTTTTGGTGAGGGGAGAAATCTCGATGGGGTGGTCAATAACAAATGTGGGCTGAATAAGATTTTCCTCTGCATATTCTTCAAAGAACATTGCAAGGATATCGCCCTTGCCGTGTCTCTTTTCATATTCAATGTGATGCTTGTCTGCCAAAGCTCTTGCATCCTCAAGAGTTTTAACCTCGTTCCAGTCAACGCCTGCATATTTCTTGACAGCGTCAACCATTGTAATCTTCTCAAAGGGTTTGCCGAGATCCATTTCAACGCCGTTATAAGAAATCTTTGTTGTGCCGAGAACTGCCTGAGCAACGTGGCGATAGAGGTTTTCCGTGAGTTCCATCATGCCGTTATAGTCTGTGTATGCCTGATAAAGCTCCATGAGAGTGAATTCGGGGTTATGGCGGGTATCAACGCCTTCGTTTCTGAAAACTCTGCCGATTTCATAAACTTTTTCCATGCCGCCGACAATGAGTCTCTTCAGGTAAAGTTCAAGAGAAATTCTGAGCTTGAAGTCCTCGTTGAGAGCGTTATGATGGGTTTCAAAGGGTCTTGCTGCAGCACCGCCTGCGTTTGAAACAAGAACGGGAGTTTCAACCTCAAGGAAGCCCTGCGAATCAAGATAGTTTCTGATTTCGCGGAGAATAAGAGAACGCTTGATGAAGGTGTCCTTAACCTCGGGGTTCATGATGAGGTCAAGATAACGTCTTCTGTAGCGTGTGTCAGTATTGGTTAAGCCGTGGAACTTTTCGGGCAGGGGAAGAAGCGATTTTGAAAGAAGACGGAGAGCCTTTGCATGAACTGAAACTTCGCCTCTTCTTGTTCTGAAAACAAAGCCCTTAACTTCAACAAGGTCACCGATATCCCACTTCTTGAAATCCGCAAAGTTTTCTTCGCCGATTTCGTCAATCTTAACATAAACCTGCATTCTGCCGGAAATATCTCTGATATCAATAAAATTTGCCTTACCCATATCTCTGCGGCTCATCATTCTGCCGCAGATGGAAACATCTGTGTTTTCAAGCTCTTCAAAACGCTCAACGATTTCTGCGTTATGAATGCTCTGCTCCGCAAGAGTTATCCGGAACGGGTCGTTACCTGCTGCCTGGAGAGCTTCGAGCTTTTCAACCCTTATCTGTCTGAGTTCATTAGTATCCTGAACCTGCTCCTCTTCGGGGGCGGCGTTAACAATCTTTTCTTCAGCCATTTTTTAAATATCCTTTCTTTCATTTACCAAAAGCGACGCACGGAGCCTTTTGGGCTCCGCAGGTTGTCTGTATTCTTATTTTGAAATTTCAAGAATCTTCATTTTAATAACCTTGCCGGAGGGAGTGTGAACATCAACAACATCACCGACTTTTTTGCCCATTATAGCAGAACCGACGGGTGAAAGGTCGGAAATAATTCCGTTTGAGATGTCGCTCTTGCCGAGAATTTTGTATTCAACCTCTTCGTCGTATTCTTCATCATAAAGTTTAACTTTTGAGCCGACATGAACGATTTCGGTGGAAAGGTCTTCTTCGTCAAGGATGGTAGCATTGCGAAGGTCAGCCTCAAGCTTTGCAATTTCGGCTTCCATCTTAGCCTGTTCGTTCATAGCCTCATCATATTCTGCGTTTTCGGAAAGGTCACCGTGGGAACGGGCTTCTTTAATTTTTTCGGCTATGTCGTCTCTTCCCTCGGTTTTAAGTCTGTTAAGCTCTTCGCTGAGCTTGTTATAATCTTCACGGGTAAAGACAGTCTTTTTTTCCATATTGTGTATATCTCCTTTAACTTTGATAGTAGGTACATAAATCCATTTTCTGCTATATTATATATAATATAAATAATAATGTCAAGTATCAATTACTTTATATTCTGCCGGAGCAGTAGCATTCAAGGCATTTTTTCGGTGACGGTTCATCGCAAAGAGTGCAACTGATATCCATGTCTGCAAACACCGCATTTTTATATTCTGAGCTGCCGCAAAGTTCGGTCAGCGCTCCTGAAAAGTCAATCGGGTCAATGCCGTCCGATATTAAAAAACGATGTTCTTGTGAAAGCGCGGTTCCCTTTCCGCAGAATCTGATTTTGCCCCCGGTTTTGCGCTTTGAGGTTATGATTGCCGCGTTTTTCATGCCCGAGGAAACGCCGCCGTCGCAACAGATTACAATATCTGACTTTGCGGTGGGTTCATAGCATGAACGGACTATCAAAGAAGCACCGAATTCGTCAAAAGCCTTTGTGCAGGCTGAAGCATATCTTTCGGGGTGGGCGGTTACAACCCTTACGGACGAAGCGTAAGGCAGAATGTCGCACACTCTTGAGTAGTGAACAGCGTTTCTGTCTGTCAGCGTCACTGACAGATTTTCCGGCGACAGACCGGCTTCCTTTATTATTTCCATGGCGGTGTTGAAAATCAAAAGAGAATTCATTGACAAAGGAACAAATCTTTTCAGCCTGTTATCGTCAGGCAGTGGGAGATTTCTGGGGGCGATTATACGGGATGCGTATCTTCCGCATTTTTCTGCAACCAAATCCCAATCAATTCCGCGTTTTTCATCGAGAACATCAAGAATGAAAAAAGGAAGTCCCTTTTTTGTCGGAGATATCCTGACAGACGAACGTTCAATCTGTTTTCTCTGCCTGCGGCGTTTCGCAAGACTTTTTTCGGGGGCTATCGCCCTTAAAACAACAAACACATTATCGCACCTTTCAAGCATCAAGTCATTTATTTAAGACTATGCTTTGAAACGCATGATAATGTGTTAATTATTTATTGAATTGTTCATCGATAAAGACCAGTTCAAGCTCTTCCGGTGTCAGTTCGCGGCATTCCCCTTCGGCAAGTGAGGCATCAAGCTTAAGAGAACCTATCTGAATTCTTCTCAGGTGTTCGACGTTGTTACCCAAAGCATGAAACATGCGCTTGACCTGATGATATTTACCCTCTCTTATTTTGATTTCGGCAGCAGGCAAACCGTCTGCTGTTGTAAAGGCTTTAACCTTTGCAGGCAGGCATTCCGTGCCGTCACCAAGAGTTATTCCTGCTTCTAATTTGCGGATATCGTTTTCGTCAATCGGGAAGGATAAAGTTGCCTCGTATGTTTTGAAAACATGGTGAGCGGGGCTCATGATTCTGTGAGCAAATGCTCCGTCATCCGTTATAACCAAAAGACCGACGGTGTCCCTGTCCAGCCTTCCGGCAGGGAAAAGGCTGCGTCTTTTCAGTTCGGGAGGAATGATGTCGATAACCGTCTTTTTTGCAGGGTCGGTTGTTGCGCTGATAACACCTTGCGGCTTGTTAAGCATGATATAAACATGCTCTTTAGCTGTAAAGTTATATCCCTTTACCGACACATCGTCAACGTCAGCGTCAACAAGCTCTTCGGCACGCAGAACGGCTCTTGAATTGACTGTTACCGCGCCGTCTTTTATCAGCTTTCTTGCGTCTTTTCGGGACACGTTACAGTTGAGCGCTATTAACTTGTCAAGACGTTTGAGTCCCATAAAAACCTCACAATTTTGCAGGGCGGGGTTTACTTCCGCCGCAAGTTATACGGAAAAGGACCGGCTGAAACAACCGGTCCTTTATTTGATTTCAGCTTAAATTATGCAAGCTCTGCGAAGTACTTGATTGTACGAACCATCTGGCTTGTGTAGCTGTTTTCATTGTCATACCATGAAACAACCTGAACCTGATAGAGACCGTCTTCAAT
>JAZLCS010000108.1:0-11440 GCA_045614385.1 Acutalibacteraceae bacterium
ATGTATCAGAACGAAGAAATCGTTACAAAGCCTGCACTTCTTGATAAGAGAGGCGGCCATAAGTATTCGCTTGCAGCGGTTTCTCTTATTGATTCAATTGCAAACAACAAGAGAGATGTTCATGTTGTCAATATCAAGAACAACGGCACTCTTCCCTTTATGGCAGACGATGATATCGTTGAAATTGCAGCGGTTATAGGCTCCGACGGTGCAACTCCCGTTCCCGTAACCGAAAAAATCAACGACCATGTAATCGGTCTCATGAGAGTTGTCAAAACATATGAAAAGTATGCTGTTAAGGCTGCTATCACAGGCGATGACGATTACGCAATCAAGGGTCTTCTTGTTCATCCTCTTGTTGGCGACTATGAAAAGACCGTTAAGTGCTTCAACGAGCTCAAGGAAGCACACAAGGAATTCCTTCCCCAGTATTTTAATAAGTAATAAATATTTGCCCGTCATTTTGGCGGGCAATTCTTATCTGTAAAAAATTTTATATTGTACTTTATATTAAGACATATTATAATTAAAATGTAAAAAAAATAAACAGGAGGATGATTCCAATGGCAAGATTTACTCTCCCCAGAGATCTTTATCACGGTAAGGGTTCTCTCGAAGTACTTAAAACAATTAAAGGTAAAAAAGCTATCGTTTGCGTAGGCGGCGGCTCAATGAAGAAGTTCGGCTTCCTTGACAAGATTGTTGCTTATCTTGAAGAAGCAGGTCTTGAAGTTAAGCTTTTTGAAGGCATTGAACCCGATCCCTCAGTTGATACAGTTATGAATGGCGCAGCTGTCATGGCTGAGTTTGAGCCCGACTGGATTGTTGCAGTTGGCGGCGGTTCACCCATTGACGCAGCAAAGGCGATGTGGATTAAGTATGAATATCCCGAAATCACATTTGAAGAAATGTGCGTAGTATTCGGTATCCCCGAGCTTCGCAAGAAAGCTCGTTTCGTTGCTATCCCCTCAACATCGGGCACGGCAACAGAAGTTACCGCTTTCTCGGTTATCACAGACTATGACAAGGGCATCAAGTATCCTCTTGCAGACTTTGAAATTACTCCCGATATCGCTATCGTTGATTCGGAGCTTGCAGAAACAATGCCCAAGAAGCTTGTTGCTCACACAGGTATGGATGCTATGACTCACGCTGTTGAGGCTTATGTTTCAACCGCTAACTGTGATTACACAGATCCTCTTGCTCTCCACGCAATCGAAATGATTCAGGAAAACCTTGTTGATTCATACAACGGCGACAACGGCTGCCGCGAAAAGATGCACAACGCTCAGTGCCTTGCAGGTATGGCATTCTCAAATGCTCTTCTCGGCATTGTTCACTCAATGGCTCACAAGACAGGCGCTGCTTTTGCCGATTACGGCAACGGCGCTCACATCATCCACGGCGCAGCCAACGCAATGTATCTTCCCAAGGTTATCGAATTCAATGCAAAGGTTGAATCAGCTGCAAAGCGTTATGCAAAAATTGCAGACAGGATGAATCTCGGAGGCGAAACCGTTGAAGAAAAGGTTCAGCTCCTCATTGCATATCTCCGCGATATGAACGATAAGCTCAATATTCCTCAGTGCATCAAGAACTACGGCGCAGACAGCTATCCCACAGAGCAGGGCTTTGTTCCCGAAGAAGTTTTCCTTGAAAGACTTCCGGAAATTGCAAAGAACGCTATCGGCGACGCTTGCACAGGCTCCAACCCCCGTCAGCCCAGACAGGAAGAAATGGAAAAGCTCTTCAAGTGCTGCTACTATGACCTCAAGGTTGATTTCTGATTAAAAGAATTAATCGGTGTGTATCAAATGGTACACACCGATTTTGTTTAAAGAAACGGCTTCATCTGTTCTTCAAGCTTCGCTTCAAGGCTGCTGATGCGGTTCGCAAGATTCATAACCTCTGAAGATGCGGCAGGGTATTGGTTCATATACTTGTGAATTGATTTTATGCCCATTCCGCAGCCGTCGGTAATCAGGCTTGCTGCCTGAGCCGCGTTTGGCTTGAATGCCATTTCTGCATTCGTTTTGATTTTTGACATGCCTTTTGCCATGAGATTGGGCTCTTTGCCCTCACAGTTCATTTTGTGCAGCGTGCTGTCGATATCCTTTTCAAGGTCTTTATGCTCGGTTTTGCTTTCTTTGAGCACCTGCTTGACTTCACCATCTTCAAGAAAAGGTAACACATCGTCAATCGATGCAACTGCCATTCTTATTCCGGCGCTGCACTCTTTTAAAAGAAGTATAGTGTCTTTGTTATTATCCATATAAAAATCCCTCCGCCATTATTATTGACAAAAATAACGGATTAATTTATGATAAAATCAGGGAGTGATAAAAATGATTTTTGCAAACCATGCCCATGTTTTTCCGAAAGAAATAAGACCCGAAGGCAGCGTTGACAGCCTGATGAGATTTCTTGACGAATGTGAAATCGATAAAGCGGTTGCTTTTGCTCCGTTTGATGACCGTTTCCACGAAGGCGGATTTGAGGGCAGTCAGAATGTCTGGCTTGCGAACGAAATAAAAGGTAACGACAGACTTGTAGGCTTCGGCACAATAGATTTTCACAACAATCTCCGTGATGAAGTTGACAGAATTGCGGATCTCGGTCTTAAGGGAATCAAGATGCATCCGCCCTATCAGGAATTTGTTATTGACGGTGAAGAAGCGTTCCGGGTTTATGAAAGGGCGCAGGAGCTCGGCCTTTTTATCTCGTTCCATTCGGGCATGCATTGGCACAGGCTTCGCGATAACCGTGTTTTGCTTTTTGATGAGGTTGCGTGGAATTTTCCGAAGCTTAAATTCAGCATGGAGCATATCGGCGGCTATCATTTCTTTAAAGAGGCTCTCGCTGTTATGTGCAACAATTCCAGAGGCGGAGAGGACCATGTTTTTGCGGGCTGGACAAGTGTCAGCAACCGCAAAGGCAAGGGCGACGAATGGGCGCTGACCGATGAGGAGCTTGAAATTGTTATTGCCCAAACGGGCGAGGACAGAAGCATTTTCGGGCTTGATTTTCCGTATTCCAAACCTGAGCATATCAAGGCGGATATCGCAAGATTCAGAAATCTTGATATTTCTGAGGAATGCAAGGAAAAGATTTTGGGAAAAACATTGGAAAAAGTTTTGAAATAAACATAATTTAAAAAGCAGATTGCAAATTCACTTTGCAGTCTGCTTTATTGTTTGATTAGTTTAAATTTGTTTCTCTTTCTTTAATGACAAGATTGGCAACGCGGCAGGCGCGTGCGTATGCCTCTGAGATGAAGCACTCAATCGGCATTGCGGCATATTTATCGTTTTCATGTCTGCCGGGCTTGCTGTGTGTTGTCAGTTCAAATGAAAGCGGCTTGTCAAATCTGCAGCCGACAAGCCTTTCGGCAACGGAATTCCAGTCGGTTATTCCGTCAAAGGGAAGCAGGTGCAAGTCATCGATATATGTAATTTTGCCGTCAAAGTCGCGGATTCCGAGGTTGTCGTTGAGATGGGTAACTGCAAGTCTGTCGCCGTAAAGGGCAATCAGGTTTTTACCTCGGTTATAGCAGAGTTCATGGCCCGTATCCCAGCAGAAGCCGACGCTGTCAATGTTTTTGAGTCCTTCCATGAGCGCGGCAAGATACTCCTCGCCCTCGGTGTTTTCAAGCGCAAGTGTAACTCCGAGTTCTTTGGCGCGTATTGCAAGGGCACCGTAGCGTTCAATGCCGATTTCGGTCGGGATGTTGTCGCTGTCAAAGCCGATGAATGTGTGGGCAACCATTGAGGGGATTTCAAGCCTTGAACATATTTCAAGGTGGTCAAGAAGTTCTGCAAGGGCGATATCGCCGATTTCACCGTTCATCCACATGTCATCGGACTTGTTAAAAGGCGCATGTAAATAAGAAATAATCATATTTTCTTCTTTGCATGTTGCGGCAAGCTTTGTTGCATTTGCTTTTCTGTCGCTTAAATCGAGTGCGCATCCTTCAAAGCCGGAGGCTTTAAAAAGTCTTATTTGTTCTTCATAGGGTATTCCGTAGGCAGGGTTGAGCGCAAGACAAAGTTTTTGTTTATACATAATAATCACCGATTTAATGTTAAAGCAAAGTCGGTTTGTTGTCAAGCGGATTGACGGGTGAATTTAATTGTGTTAAAATCAAATAAAAAACAAAAGGATTTAAGTTATGGGTATTATAGTAGGTGTAGGCGGCGGAAGATACTGCGACAACGAGGTTCTGCCGATTTTTGAGCATATTGTTTCACTTTCAAAAAAGAAAAATCCGTCTGTATTGTTTGTTCCGACGGCAGGTTTTGATGACATTAACGGCGATGAGCATATTTTCAGGTTGTTTATCGGTCTCGGTTGCAGTGTTTCGGCACTTATGCTGACCGATGAAACGCTCACAAAGGCGGAAATCGAAAAACGCATTCTTTCAAGCGATATTGTTTATGCAGGCGGCGGCAATCTGAAGTTTTTGATGGATACATGGAAAGCAACGGGCGCTGACAGAATTTTCAGAAAAGCTTATGAAAGAGGAGTTGTTCTTTCAGGCTACAGTTCAGGCTCAATGTGCTGGTTTTCAAGAGGATATGATGACTGCGGCGAGAATCATGAGTTTATGTTTGTTGACTGCCTCGGTCTTCTTAACTATTGCAACTGCCCTCATTATGAGAGCGATTATTGGCAGAGCTTTAATAACGCTGTTAAACAGCAGGATTTGTCAGGCATAGCTGTTGATGACGGTGCTGCGCTGGTATATGATAACGGCAGATATTATACGGTTAACGGCAATGACGGCGGCGATGTTTACTTTTTTGACTGTGAAAACGGCTTCAAAAAAGAGCTTTTCAAAGGAACGGAATAACAATATATAATGTATATAAATATTATAATATATATAAGAGCGGCAAAGCGGTTTTTATGCTTTACCGCTCTGTTTTTTTGCTGTAATATATTTTGCTTTGTTTTCATAGAATACGGATGAATTAAAAATGTAAAAATGGTCAATAATAGCTTTGCAGGCATTTTATTCCTGTGGCGCAAGCTCAGATTTAATGCCTGTATTTTTGCATTTTGGAAAAATGTAATCGATTTTTACGCTTTTGTAACCGTTTGTAACTTTTTCTGTTTTTCACAAAAGTTTTCCCTGTTTTTGACAAAAACCGAAGGGTTTGTGCGAATGCTAAATGCTGAATTGGGACAATGTGAAAAACCTTTTGTGAAAATTGCACAAAAAAGTGTTCAAAAAAAATTTGACAAATTAAGTTTTTGTCAATATAATGACACCCGTTGCAAAAGGAAATCGAGGTCTAACCCCATAGGATTACTCAGGTAACCCCGAGAGGCTTCACCAAAAAACTACTAATGCGCAAATAAGGAGAGATTTATGATTACAAATTCGTTATCCGTTGACGGCTTAACGCGCAAAAAGAGCTTCAGAGTTCTGACGGCTGTTATTGCAGTTCTGTTCGTTTGCTCGGTAACCTTCACTGCGTTTGCAACAACAAATGGCGCTGTTGATGTTACTGTTACTGACGGAGAAAAATCGGTAAGCATATCCACCAAAGAAACAGACCCCATGAGAATCGCTTATCTTGCAGGCTTCAGCCTTGATGCAAACGATAAAATTGACACATCAGGCTTTGATTCCGAAGAAGGCGGAACAATTACTATTGAAAAAGCAAAGGTTGTCAGAGTTGAAGACGGCGGCATGGTTTCTTACTTTGTCGGCTATGGCGACACACTCGGAAATATGCTCAGCGGCGAAGGCTTTGTTTTCCAAGCTGATGATGACCTGGGCGAAAACCCCGCAAAAGAGATTTTTGACGGTATGAAGGTTTTCATTAAAAGAGCTTTCAGTGTCAATATCGATTTAGGCGGAGACTTACAAAAGGTTTTCCTTTCAAAAGGCACTGTTGCCGATGCCATTGAAAAGGCAGGCATAACCCTTAATGAGGATGATATTGTTACACCGTCGCTCAATACGGTTGTTGACGGCTCCACAAAAATAAGGATTTTCAGAGTTACTTATGAAATCCGCAATGAAAAAGAGACAATCGCTTTTGAAACAAAAACAATTCCCTGCGCTGATATGTTTGTTGGCGAGGAAGAGATTGTAACCGAAGGTGTTAACGGCGAAAAGGAAGTTTTCTACACCGACAAATATATTGACGGAGTTCTTGAGGAAACTGTTTTTTCAAAAGAAAAGGTAATAACCGAAGCGGTTAATGAAGTAAAAAAGGTTGGCACAAAGCAGAGAGAAACTCTTGCTGCATTCAAAAACACCGACAAACCTATTTCGGATCTCAAAGTTCCCTCTGACATTAAGCTTGATAAAAACGGCATCCCCGTTGATTATGCTTATTGTGTTGAAGGCAAGGCTACCGCTTACACAGGCGACCCTGCAACAGCATCCGGCAGAACACCGATGCCCGGTCATATAGCTGTTGACCCCAAGGAATTCCCCTACGGAACAGAGCTTTATGTTGTTTCGGCTGACGGCAGTTATGTTTACGGCTACTGCATCGCAGCAGACACAGGCGGATTTGTTGAAATGGGTAACACAGATATTGACCTTTACATGGATAATAAGGATATGTGCACCGATTGGGGCAACAGAAACGTTAAAATCTATGTTCTTAACTGAATAAAAGATTAATCAAAGAAGCGAAAAAGGGCTTGCAACAACCCTGTTTCGCTTCTTTTTTAGCAATTTGACGAATTTTAGACACTTTTTTTGTTTAAAATAATAACAATAAGCGTTAAAAAGAGACAAACAATATGAGTTTTGCACATTGACTTTTAATCTTTGCTCCATTAAACTATTAGCCATGAGAGAACTTGTGCTAAGTGTCTTGTAAAAGGGAGCGAAGAAGAGCAGTGCTAAAGTGTTTGTTGCAATTGCCTTCTTCCGACAGCCCCTTTTTATCAAACCTAAGTTCATCGAAAATGAGATTTGTCTATCGTCAATTTCAACAAAACAAAAATTTTTGACTGCCTGCACTTTGGCCGACAAGCCGAATTATTCCCGGAATGATAAAAACTGCGGTTAAAAATGTTGACGAAGCAAAGTTTTATGATATAATATGTAATATACTAAAAACAAGAATTTATCAGAGTGGGAGATATATTTTATGTATGTTAAAGACGTAACCGTTCAGAATCAGGTAGGCCTTCATGCCCGCCCTGCAACCTTCTTTATTCAGAAGGCTAACGAATTTAAGTCATCTATCTGGGTTGAGAAAGAAGAACGCAGAGTTAACGCAAAGAGCCTTCTTGGTGTTCTTTCACTCGGCATCATGGGCGGCACAGGTATCCGCATTATTGCAGGCGGCCCCGACGAAGAGCAGGCTGTTGACGAGCTTGTTAAGCTTGTTGAATCAGGTTTTGCTGAGTAATTTAAAAATGAAGGACCGAAAAGCGAAAACGCTTTTCGGTCAATTTTTTTATTCATTTAAGATTATATAATCGCATTTGTTTTTGATTCCGAATTCGGCAAAATATTTGTTTTCAAACGGAATCCACTTTGATTTAAAAATCTCAAGAGCCTCGCTGCCGTTTCGTTTATGAATGCGTTTCAACTGTGTTTCAGAGCTGACCTCAAGGAATATCTTGAAATCATAAATGTCGGGAATCTGCGGATGGATTGCGTATGCACCCTCAATTATAATCGGTTTTGAAGGCTGCACGGTTTGTGCCTGAACATATCCGCCTGTTTTGCAGCTGAATACTCTGTAGGAGAATTCGGCCCTGCTGAGAATACCTGATATCACTTCTTCGGAAAAGCGCTCATGGTGGATATTACCGCCGGGCTCAGAAAGCCGTTCTGCGGTTCGCATTTCGGGCGGCAGAAAGAAATCATCCATGTGAATAATTTGGGCATCAAATTGTTCTGCAAGCAGTGATGCAAACGTTGTTTTGCCTGAAGCGCACATGCCGTCGATAGCGATAACGGCGTTGGATTTATCTGAAATAAGCTTGTCAATTTTATCAAAAATATGTTTCATAATCACCTAAAAGAAAAGCCCCGACTCAGTCGAGGCTTTAATTGTTTTATGCGTTTGTTTCTTCGCCTGCTGATTCGTTAAATTCCTTAACTTCTGCAGCAATAGCCTTACGTCTTTCGCGAAGTTCCATATACATTCTTTCTCTCTTTTCACCCTGAAGGTCATAGAAAAGCTGAGGAATGATGCTGAGAATGCCGGTAACAACGGGAAGAAGAGTACACATAAAGAAGAGCGCATAACGTGCTTCGGGAGTCTGAGCACCCTGATTCTTTGTGTTATCGTATCCGAATGCTTTGAAGAGAAGGGGCTGAACAACTCTCTTAACGCCGTTAACCATCTTGGTAACAAGACCCTTTGCAACACCCGTCATACCTTCGGAACGGAAGCCGTTCTTCCACTCGCCGTAGTCGATAGCTTCGTTTCTCATTTCTTCGGGAATAACCTTTCTGATACCCCAGAAGAACATCCAGATGGTTTCACGAAGCATGAATGCGGGAATCATAACCGCAAGGCTTTCGTAACCGTTCTTGCCGCCGACCTTGATGAACTTACCTGCAGCATAAACACCGAGCATCAGCACGCTGTCAACATGAGAGCCTGCAATCCACAGTGCTTTTGTTGAGAACTTGGAACGTGCCCAGGGAACATATGAATAGGAAATGGGCGAAACAACCGCACCGGGAATACCAACGATAGTTGACATTGATGCAAGGTTGAGAACCTCAATGTAATAAAGGTTTGTACCCGAGTTGAGGCTGAACGCGCTGAGGAACTCGGAAATAGTGATAAGAAGAAGCGGTTTGTTGGTAACAACCGATTTAATACCGCTGAAAATGCTGGGACGGTCAATTGTCTGCATAACTCTTTCTTTAGCAACGAATGCATAGAAGAGAGCAAAAAGACCGGAAACAACAGCGGTAATAACGCCGCCGATAACGAACATTCTGTTATAGCCCATCTGATAAGCCTCGGGGTTTGCTGTCTGGAGAATATCATTTGCAGGGCTGTTGATATAAATATCGATCAGAAGACCCATAAGTATTTCGGGTGCTTTTTCAACAAAGCCCGAAAGAAGGTTTGCTGAAGTAATAAGCCTTGTACGGTCAATAATATTCGGCGTAATGGTTGAGGTCATACCTTGACGGACAATAGCTATCAAGGACTCTGCAAGATTCTTGAAAATCAAAAGACCGAGATATGCTGCAAATCTCGGGATGTTTGTTCCAACACCATTGGTACCCAAAAACATGGGAAGCGCCCAGTAAAGAACAGTCAGAAAAACACCGGGAACAGCATAAACCACAAGCCAGGGCTTGAATTTACCCCATCTGGTACGGGTTTTGTCAACGATAGCTGCAAGGAAAAGGTCGTTGATGATATCCCATATGGAGATAATACCGTTGGTAACCGACTGAAGAACAAGGTCGATTTTGAGGATGTTCATCGTGAAAACATCATCGTACTTACCGATATTGAAGCTTTGAGCAATGTCATCGAGTATGTATGCAAAGGTTTCTTTGGAGCCGACATAGCGCCTGTCCTTGGGAACGGCGCTCGGTGCCTTCTCTTCAACAACCTTAGCGGTTGATTCAGATGCCATATAATCTCTCCCTATCTTTTAAATATATAGATTATATTAACATACTCGTAATGCATTTTCAATACTGCAATATTTTTTTATGAAATGTTCACAGTAACAAGGTGAGTTTTTTGGTTATATAGACAACAAAAGGGAGCAAGGCACGTCCCTGCTCCCTTGATGTGTTTAGTTTGGATTAAACTTTAAAGTTAACGGATTTGTCACCTTTTTCGTCTGTTCCGAATTCGTAATCCTTGCCGGGAAGAATTGCGTTGAGGATAATACCGACAAGAGCGCCTACGGCAAGACCGGAAAGGCTGATTGTGACCGAACCGACGGGAATCTGAATTGCGCCTGCGTAGTTAACGCCGATTGAAAGAACAAGAATGATAGCTGCGATGATAACGTTTCTTGTGTTTTCGAAGTTAACTTTGTTTTCAACAACATTGCGAACGCCGACAGCCGAAATCATGCCGTAGAGAACGAGCGATGCACCGCCGATGGTTGCTGTGGGCATGAGGCTGACAAGAGCAGCAAATTTGGGGGAGAAAGAAACAAGAACTGCAAGATAAGCTGCGATTCTGACAACCTTGGGGTCATAAACCTTTGAAAGCGAAAGAACACCGGTGTTTTCGCCGTAGGTTGTGTTTGCGGGCGCACCGAAGAGGGAGGCGATTGTTGTTGCAAGACCGTCGCCGAGAAGAGTTCTGTGAAGGCCGGGGTCTGCAATGTAGTTTTTCTTGCATGTGGAGCTGATAGCCGAAATATCGCCGATGTGCTCAACCATAGTTGCAAGAGAAATAGGCATGATTGTGATAACGGCGGAAACGAGGAGATTTTTATCGAAATCACTGGCAAGAAGGCCGAAAACAGTGTCCTTCATCTGGAAAGGAAGGCCAACCCATGCAGCTTCTTTGAAAGCTTCAAGCTTTGCGGGGTCAAGAGTTTCCATAACGCCTGTGAAATGAAGAATAACCGCAACAAGTGAAGAACCGAGAACGCCGAGCATGATGGGGATAATTTTAATCATGCCCTTGCCCCAGATGTTGCAGCCGATGATGATTGCGATTGCAACAACGGCAACAAGCCAGTTTGCCTGGCAATTCTGAATGGCACTTGATGAAAGAGTGAGACCGATTGCTATGATGATTGGACCGGTTACAATGGGCGGGAAGAATTTCATAACCTTGTTTGCGCCGAAAGCTTTTATGAGAGCGGCAAGAACAAGATAAAGAAGTCCCGCACATGCAACGCCGAAGCATGCATAGGGAAGAAGACTGTAGTCATTGCTTGCGTTTCCGGCTTCATCGGTAATAGCTGTGATAGCGGTATAACCGCCGATAAATGCAAACGAAGAACCGAGGAATGCAGGAACTTTGCCTTTTGCAAGCAGATGGAAGAGAAGAGTGCCGAGACCTGCAAAAAGCAGTGTTGCAGAAACGCTCAGACCCGTAAGAGCGGGAACGAGCACCGTTGCGCCGAACATTGCAAACATGTGCTGAACGCCGAGAACTGCCATTTTGGGGTATCCAAGCTGTTTTGCATCATAGATGCCTTCGCCGAGATCAAATTTTTGCTTTGACATTTTTATAACCTCCGATTTTTTTATTCCATTAAAACTCTATCATATTATGAACAAATTGTAAAGATTTTTTTCGTGCTTTGGTGACAAAAATCCGCGCCGTTTTTTGGTGAAAACGACACGGATTTCCGGTTATTCAATTGCTTCAAAGAGCACAAGCTCTGAGGAAAGAGATGAAGGAATACGTATTTTTATTCCGTTTTGTATAAGCTCATATCCGCTTATGTTGAAAGTGGTACTGCTGTTATCAAAGATAACTTTATAGTTAAAATTTTCTTTGATTCCGCG
>JAZLCS010000109.1:0-31803 GCA_045614385.1 Acutalibacteraceae bacterium
GCCGTTAGCTTCAATCATAGCCTTGAATTTCTCAACGAGAGTCTGAGCAGCTTCGTCGCCGTTGGCAACTGAAAAAACCATCATTGTCTCGTAGCTGATGTTTGCTGACATTCTTAAAGCACCTCCTTCTGGTCTTTGGCCGCAGTGCATCTGCGGCAAGGAATAAAATTTGTTTTAATCCTGCTGTTTCTTCCACAGCGGTTTATTATTTTAACATAAAGAATATTGCTTGTCAACACAAATTTTTGGTTTTTTGCAATTAATCCGCAAGCTTATAGAAAGTCAGATTTGAGCTTTGGCGGCGTTCGCCTCTGTCAAGAACACAGAACACGGGCTCGCCGTTTTCATCTGCATAAACCGTTATGCCCTCTGCCTCAATTGCCTTGCCGACATTTCTTGCAAAAACTTCCTTGACAAGCCCCGTTTCAACATCAAGGCTGAAAATGCGTTTTTTATCGTTTTCTTCGTCACATGACATATAGAGAGTTCCGCCGAACATTTCAGCGCCTTGAATTCTGTCAATCGGTTCAGAAAGAGGAACTGTTTTTTCAAGCTTCATGGTTTCAAGGTTAAACACATTGAGAACCTTTGCATCGCTCCACTCTGCGGTATAAAGGCAGTTTCTCTCAACATCGACTGCGCACCATGGCACACCTTCTGTATGCAACTCATAAGGAAGCGGATGATATGTTCCGGTATATTTCAGCGTTTCGGCATCATAAATCACAATGCATGAACGCTCATAATCCGGCCCGTCTTCAACTGCAGCATAAACCTTGCCGTTATAATAGCTGAGGCCGCCGATATGGTCATAGCCCATATCCTCAAGCTCATCGGGAATTGCGTTGGTTGTTATAAGGAATATTTCGCCCGTTTCCATATCCGCCTTGCCGAGGTTCTTTTTGCCGCTGAAATAAAAATATTCGCCGTCATTTGTAACACCCTGTGAACTCATATGGTAGTCATACAAAACATAGGTGTTTTTGGCAATAATTTCTGCGCCGTCGGGTGCCGGCGTATTCTTTTCATCAGCTCCGACAACAAGCAGCATGATTGCAGAAATCAACGATACGCACTTTTTAAAAATCACATAAACCGTTCCGAATGTAGCCGTCATAAAAACATCTCCAATAGAAATTATTGTAATTATTATAAGATGGAAAATCAAATATGTCAAATCAAACACAATGTTTTTCATGTCATCGGCTTGCACAAAACAATATATAAGGTTATAATAGTAATTGACTGTGAGGTGAACGCACATGAACGAACGGCTCCCCTATCTCAGAAAAAAAGCAATGAGCCTGCCCCTGACCCCCGGGGTCTATCTGATGAAAAACAGAAAAAATGAGATTATATATGTCGGCAAAGCAAAGGCACTTAAAAACAGAGTCAGCTCATATTTCGGCTCGCAGAACAATCTTTGGATTAAAGTTCGCAAAATGGTTGAAAACGTTGAAGATTTTGACTATATCATGTGCGACAGTGAGTTCGAGGCGCTCATTCTCGAATGCTCATTGATAAAACAGCACAGCCCGAAATACAATATTCTTCTGAAAGATGACAAGGGTTATCACTATATCAAAATCACCTCAAACGGCTGGAAAAATATAACCGCCGTAAAGCAAAGGCTTGACGACGGCGCGGAATATATCGGCCCGTACACAAATTCCTACGGCATCAGCAACGCAATAGACGAAGCAAAAAAGATTTTTATGCTGCCGCAGTGTTCAAAGGTTTTTCCGAGAGATTATAAAAAAAGCCGTCCCTGCCTTAATCATTTTATCGGTCAGTGCGCCGCACCGTGTGCAGGAAAAATGAGCGCCGAGGCTCATTCCGAAGCAATTGAACAGGCAATTGATTTTATCGTTAACGGTTCGGGCAAAACAATAGATACTCTCACGGCAAAAATGCTTGAGGCATCCGAAAACCTTGAGTTTGAAAAAGCCGCAAAGCTGAGAGATAAGATAAACGCAATAAAAAAAGTAACGGAAAAGCAGAAGGTTGTTGCCGCATCGGTTGAGGAACAGGATGTTTTTGCGATTGTATGCTCCGATGCCAAGGCGTGCCTTTCGGTTCTCCGTTTCAAGAATTCGCGCCTTTATGATACAGAACACTTCATAATCGATTTGCCCGATGACATGCCGGAAGCGCGGCACGAGCTTCTTCGAAGCTATTATTCCATCAGAGATTTCGTTCCGCGCAGAATCGCAGTTGACGGTGATATTTCGGGCAGCGAGGTGCTCTGTGAATGGCTTTCATCTTTGGCAAAAAGAAAAGTTAATATTGTGATTCCTCAGCGCGGCGAGCAGCATTCGCTTGTTGAGATGTGCCGCTCCAATGCAGCTCAGAAGCTGGCAATTTATCTCGGTAAAACAGGCAAGGCGACCGCCGCCCTTGATGAGCTTGCAACGCTTCTCGGGTTGAAATCACCGCCCGAATTCATTGAGTCATATGATATTTCTCACACCTCAGGCAGCGAAAATGTTGCCGGTATGGTTGTTTTCAAAAGCGGCGTTCCCTATAAAAAAGCTTACCGCAGATTCTCAATTAAAGGTTTCAGCGGTCAGGATGACTATGCTTCAATGGCTGAAGTTGTTGAGCGCAGAATTCTTCGCTATTTTGAAGAAAAAGACAGCGGCGAGGGCTTCGGCAGGCTGCCCGACTTGATTTTACTTGACGGCGGCAGCGGCCAGGTGAACGCAGTAAAACCCGTGCTTGAAAAATATAATCTTGATATTCCGCTTTTCGGTATGGTCAAGGATTCTCACCACAAAACCCGTGCAATCGCATGCTCGGGCGACGAGCTTTCGCTGACCTCAAAGCGCGCGGCATTCACACTTGTTTCAACAATACAGGAAGAAGTGCACCGCTATGCAATAGAATACCACCGCACAAAAAGAAAAAAAGCCTCTCTTTCTTCAACACTTACCTCAATAGATGGCATAGGTGAAAGCAGATGCAAGGCACTGCTTAAGCATTTCAAAACGGTTAAAGCAGTTTCGCAAGCAAGCGAAGCAGAGCTTGCTTCTGTTAAAGGAATGAATAAAAATGCCGCCAAGGCGGTTTTTAAAGCTTTTCACGGTAAAAATACACATGCGGAGGATTAAATTTACAATTTTTTATCCTTTTGTTAACATTTTAGCTTGACATTCAATCCTATTTAATGCGATAATAAAGTGATAATGGAGGAGTGCAGATGAGAGTAATCACCGGTTCCGCAAGAGGCATGACATTAAGAACTCTTGAAGGCGACAATGTGCGCCCCACAACCGATAAAGTTAAAGAAGCTGTTTTCAGTGCAATTCAGTTTGAAATTGAAGGACGCAGAATTCTTGATTTGTTTGCCGGCTCAGGGCAGCTCGGAATTGAAGCGCTAAGCAGAGGAGCCGCAAGCGCAACATTTGTTGATGCGGATAAAAATGCTGTCAGAGTTATAAAAGAAAATCTCGTTAAAACCAAGCTTGATTCTCTCGCTTCGGTTGCTCAGACAGATTCAATTGCATTCTTAACCATGACCGACAAGATTTTTGACATCGCTTTTCTTGACCCGCCATACGGCAACGGGCTTTTGCAGAAGGCTCTTTCCAAAATCGACGATCATATTGAAGAAGGCGGCATGGTCATCTGCGAGCATCCGTTCAAGGAAGAACTTGAAGATGCCTACGGCGGTCTTGTGAAACAAAAGGAATATAAATACAGCAAAACGGCTGTAACCGTCTACCGAAAGGGATGATAGGATGAAAACGGCAATCTGCCCCGGCAGCTTTGACCCCGTAACGATAGGTCATATCGACATTATTCACCGTGCGGCAAAGCTTTTCGATAAGGTTATTGTTGTCGTAATGGTAAATTACCATAAACCCGACAGCTATTTTTCGGCTGAAGAAAGAGTTGAGCTTCTCAAAAGAAGCCTGACCGATGTTGATAACATTGAGATTGAGATGCACGGCGGTCTTCTTGCGGAATATGCAAAAGAAAAGGGTGCTTGTGCGGTTGTTAAAGGCTTGCGCGCAGTTTCGGATTTTGAATATGAATTTCAGCAGGCACTCACAAACAAAAAGCTCAATCCCGAGCTTGAAACCGTGTTTGTTATTTCAAATGCCGAAAACATGTATCTTTCATCAAGCGTAGTTAAACAGGTCTGCGGATTCGGCGGAGATATCAGCGAATTCGTTCCCGCAGAAATATGTGACGATATAATCAAACGAATAAAAGAAAGGAACAGGATTTCAAAATGAACATTGAAAGCTTACTTGACCAGATTGAAGATATAATTGAGGCGGGTTCAAAAGTTCCGCTGTCAAATAAGGTAGGCGTTGATGCAAACGCTATCAGAACGGCAATTGAAGATATCAGACTCAACCTTCCGAACGAAATCACACAGGCAAGAGCCATCGTTGCAGACAGAAACAACCTTCTCGTTAAGGCAAAGAACGAGGCTGTTGCTGCAGTTACGGGTGCTCAGGAAAAATCCAGAGCTCTTATTTCCACAGCAGAAGACAAAGTCAGAGCACTTGTTCTTAAAACAGAGGATTATTCAAAAAACAAGGTTGCCGAGGCAGAAGCCCAGGCAAAGCAGATTGTTAACGCCGCAAACGAAGACGCAAAAATCATCAGAGCCAACGCTCAGCTTGAAGCCGCAGCTATGGTTGACAGCAGCGAAATCGTTGTTCAGGCAAAGGCAACTGCCGAATCCATTTCAAAAGCCGCTCAGGACGAAGCCGCTTCCACCATCGCAGGTGCAAAGGCTCAGGCCGAAAACATTGTTAATGCAGCCACAGAGCAGGCTGAAAGAACAATCGAAGATGCCAGAATGCGTTCGGACGAAGCTATCGACAAGGCAAACAAATGGTCTGCCGAAATCAGAATTGCCGCAGGCGATTTTATCGAGGACATAATGAAAACGGCAGATGACGCCATTGCTCACAGCCTTAACGAAATCCAGACCGCACGCAACAATATCAAAAATGTAACAGGCAAAATCGAGGCTCCCTCAGCGGAAGAATAATTTCAAAAGCAAAGCCCCCTGTTTTAGCTAAACAGGGGGCATAAAATTGGTTTTTCAATCAAAAGTTCTGCATTTCTTCAAGTATATCTTTATCCTGTCGGTATATTTCTTCGGCAGCTTTTATAATCTCGGACTTCCTGATGCTGTCGCGATAAATAAGAAGCAGGCGTCTTTCATCTTTGGTTATCTCAACATTTGATTCAAACGATTCAGAGGAAGCAACCACTGCAATCGGCGATGTTTCAGACTCCGTTTCCGAAAAAAAGTTTCTCATAAAATCATCGAGTGATATTCCGTAAAGAACGGAAAGCTTGAGGATAACATCTATTTCAGGTTTTCTTGTTGTTTCATATTTAGCATATGTGGAACGGTCAATGCCGAGATATTCGGCAACTTTGCGTTGAGTCATATTGTTAGTTTTCCTGTAAACTCTCAGCACTGAACCAATCGATGTATCATCGATGCCCAAGAAAATCTTCACAGTTGCTCCCTCCCTCCGATAATTTACAGTTATATTATATAATCTTCTTACAGGAATTTCAGCAAATGTTCCAAATCGTCACATTTTTTTATTCAAGGAGTAAAGAATATGGAAAACAGCATTTTTAAAAACACAAAATATTTCATCATTGACATGGACGGAACCTTCTATCTAGACGGTAATATTATTGACGGTTCAAAGGATTTTATTGAAAAAGCAAGAGAATGCGGCAAGGATTTTTATTTTTTCACCAACAACTCATCAAACAATGTTGAGGTTTGCCGCGCAAAGCTGGAAAAAATGGGCTTCCCCGTTGATGAAAACAGAGTTATAATTTCTTCACATGTTGCCGCCGACTATCTCAACAAAAATTATGCAGGCAAAAAGGTTTTCCTTCTCGGCAACGAAAGATTGACGGGCGATTTTGAAAAAGCAGGCATCAACCTTGTTTCCGAAAACCCCGACATCGTTGTTCTCGGTTTTGACACCACTCTCACTTATCAAAAAATGTGGGATGCGGTCCGCTATATCGACGGCGGCGCAGTTTATCTCGCAACCCACCCCGACCTCAACTGCCCCACTGCCGACGGCTATATGCCCGACACGGGCTCAATGATTGAGCTTTTCGCCGCTTCAACCGGCAAGCGACCCGTTGTTCTCGGCAAGCCTATGACTGCAACCGTTGACTATATCACCGAAATGCTCGGCTGCGAGAGAAGTGAGCTGGCTTTTATCGGCGACCGCCTTGCAACCGATATTGCTATCGGCGCAAATCACGGCATCCCCTGCGCTCTTGTTTACAGCGGAGTCACCACCCCCGAGGAATATGCAAATTCAGATATCAAAGCAAGCGTAGCTGTTGAAAATCTCAAAGCTCTTGCCGAATATCTTTAATATAAAGAGCATAAGGTTTTATACCTTAACGTCAGTTCGAAACCTTCCTGACGGGCACCTACCCGGTGCCGAACAAAACTAAAGGAGCAAAAAAAATGAACAGAAAAAAAGTTACCCTTCTCGCTCACGGAGCGATGATTGCGGCAATTTATGCCGCGGCAACCTATCTCAGCGCGGCCTTCGCAATTGCTTACGGCCCCATTCAATTTCGTTTTTCAGAAGCATTGACAATTCTTTCGGTATTCACCCCTGCGGCAATACCGGGGCTGACTGTCGGCTGCATTATCGGAAACATAGCAAGCCCATTCGGGGTCTGGGACATTGTTTTCGGCTCTCTCGCAACACTGCTTGCGGCAATAACCGCAAGGGCACTGAGAAACATCAAAGCAAAAGATTTCCCGATTTTGTCGTTGCTGATGCCCGTTATTTTTAACGCGCTGATAATCGGCGCGGAAATAACTTTTCTCATGCCGTCGCAAGAGGCAAGTCTTTCGGCATTCGCCGTTGCGGCGCTTGAAGTCGGTGCGGGAGAACTCGCAGTTTGCCTTGCCGGCGGAATTCCGCTTTTTTATGCAATACGAAAAACCAATATATTTAAATAATAAAAAAGACAGCTTCGGCTGTCTTCTTTTTTGAACCTTTTATAACCAAACAGTTATATTACGTATTATATTAACGTGCAAATGGTAAAATGTCAATAACCAAACGGTATTATTTATTGGAGGTGAGGTTGTTGGCATATTACAAACGCATTCGTGATTTACGCGAGGATAACGACCTCACGCAAGCTCAGGTTGCCGAATATCTTTCAATGAAACAGCCTCAGTATAACCGTTACGAGCGAGGCCTGCGCGATATTCCTTCAGATATTCTTATTGCTTTGGCAAAGCTTTATAACACTTCAACCGATTATATCCTCGGTTTGAAAGATGAACAATGAAGACAGCAGAAGGGCGACCCTTCATAAGGAATTTAACTTTCTTATGAAGGGTCGCCCAAACTGTCTTTTTTATTGCGTTTCTTCAATCTGCATGGGCTGCTCAACGCCGATGTTTTCAAGGCAGACAAAATCACCGCTGAAACCACCCGCCTTTTCATCATAGAATATCTCAGAGCTTTCCACCTGCAGATATCTGAAATCTTCACAGCACCTGTCAAAAAAAGCCAACGCGGCAAGCAACCTGACTTTGTCGGATGGTAACGTAACCTCGCTTTCGGAATAAACTGTTTCCGTCTTTTCCGTTATTCCGACCGGCAGAGTTACTCCGTTTATTACAACTTCACTTTTTTCGCTGTAGGCATTATCCGAGCTTCGTCCGAGCGGAATTGAAAACGAGAGAAAAGCAATCTCATAGCTTTTCTTATGGGAAACGGCTTTTTTTACATTCAGCCTGCTGCTTTGAGAAGCTGAAATGCTTCGGCTTGTTCTTGCCACAACATATCCGCTTGCCTTGCAGAAACTGACGGTTAAATCCTTGTTTTCTTTAATTCCGCTTATAAGCAAATCGCCTTTCAGAACAGGGTTGCCGATTTTTTGCTCCTGTGTTCCGCTGAAAGGCCTTATCGTAACAATCTGTCCGTCTCGCGCGGCGACTATATCGGTCGGTGTTGTATCTCCTGCGTCAATTTCGGGAGATTGAACCGTTTCTCTGACCTCAATTCTTGCTGCACTGCCGTTGATGTTTATATTCAGCCATGAAAGCTCGGGCAGCTTTTGCAAAGCTTCGATTTCTGTTGACCTTATATCGATTTTCGAACCTGCCGCGCCTTTTTTTACGCCCAGCTCTTCAAAAACTCCGATTATCGTTTCCGAAGGCACTCTAACATTGCCCGCAACGTCAACGCTCCATATACGCGTTGATAAAATCATTACGGCGGCAGCACAAAAACAAACCCCTATTAAAACTCCTATTCTTCTGCTGTGGCGTTCAATAAAAAAGGGAAGTCCGCACTTCCTTTTGATTCGTACTTTCATTCCCGATTTCCGAGCAATCGAACGAATTCTTTTGTAGCCTCCGCAATCCGTGCAGGCGGTAATAACCGAATTGTTGCTCTTCAGTTCCCAGAGAAGTATGTTGTTACGGCGGCAAAGATTGATGAACCTCTCAGAGAAACCACCCTTTGCGGTGAATCTGACATATCCGAAAATAAACCTCAAAAATTTTAATAAAAGCATTTAAGCCTCCTAATTGCAATAATCAAGACCTGTGATTATCCCCTTGATTATCACCTGCCCGTTCTGCATCGAAGTAATTGTCAGCTCACAACCGCAAATTCTGACAGTCAGCCTGCCTGTATTCAAAGCGATAACATTATCACCGTATTCCAAAACACCGCAGCAGCCTTCAATTATCGCTTCCTTGTTTCCGCTAAGCTCGATATGCGCATAGCCGGAAACGGCATCCGCAGGCAAATCAAGGCTCCTGCTGATTGAATCCATTATTCTTTCTCCTCTGTTTTCTTTGCGGCAGTTTTTCTTTTTCATAGTGATTCCCCCTGCCATCATATTATGAATATGGCAAAGTAAAAAGAACAACGCCGACTGGAGTGACATATTTGAAAATGAACGGTTTTATTGCTGTGTGCGCAGGACTGACCTCCTTTATTTTTCTTCTTGTGTTCTGGAATCCGTTTGTAAACGGACTGAACCTGGGTTTGACTAACTGCGCAAAAATAGTTATCCCCTCTCTTTTCCCTTTCCTTGTCGCAGCATCGCTGACAGGCAGCGGAGATATTCCGCCAAAAGCAAAAAAACTTCTGAACCCCATAACACAGCGGCTGTTCGGGCTGCCCGCCGAAAGTCTGCCTGTCATAATTCTGAGCCAAGCAGGAGGCTATCTTTCCGGAGCAAAAGCTGCAGATTCAATGCACCGCTCGGGAATGCTGGGCAAAACGCAGGCGGCAAGGCTTCTGTTATTCAGCGTTAATGCCGGTATTGGTTTTTCGGTCAACGCCGTCGGCAACATCATGCTCAGTTCCAAAGAATCCGGCATTATTCTTTTGCTTTCTCTGAGCTTTTCTTCATTAATCATCGGATTCTTGACTCGTTTTTTACCCGCAAAGGAATCCGAATTTCAAAAGCTTGCATTTTCGCCGCCGCCACTTTCTTTCGCACTGGTTGAAAGCGTTTCTTCAAGCGCACAGGCAATGCTTGCTGCCTGCGGATTTGTGAGCATTTTTTCGGGCATAACAGCCGTTTTTAATTCTCTTGTACAAAATGAAAATATAAAGCTTGCCGTCGCATGCATTCTTGAAGCTACCAACGGTTGCATGGCTGCGGCAGGCAAGGTTTCTCTGCCGACAATTGCCGCGGTCTGCGCCTTTGGCGGTATCTGCGTTCATATGCAGATTTTCTCCATCGCAAAAAATATCGACATTAAAATACCCGTGTTTTATCTTTTCCGAATTCTTCATTCTTGCCTTGCTTTCTTAATATGCAGACTTATTCTTTTCTTCTTTCCGATTGAAACGCAAGTTTTTCTTTCGCTGTCGCCTAACGCTCAGCTTTGGTCATTTTCTGCGCCCGCCTCTGTTTCTCTGCTTCTTTTGTCTGCTCTGCTCATATTAGACCTTGATTATAACAAAAAAATATGCTAATATTTTTCAGAAAGGATGTTGAAGGCATGAAAAGCAAGCTTCTCGAAAAGAAAAAATATCCCGCAGCCTGCGAATATTGCAAAAACGGCCGTCTTTCTCCTGATGAGCAAATGGTTCTCTGCATAAAAAAGGGACTTGTTGCGCCTGACGGAAAATGCAGAAGATATGCATACGACCCTCTCAAACGAAGACCCAAAAAACCGCTTCTTGTTCAGCAGGCAGACCCTTCGGAATTTGAATTATAACGGTGATAAAAATGAAAACGCTTAAAGAATTTATATGCAATCCGCTCCCCACGCCCAATTGCCACGCTTCAACCGTTCTTCCCCTGCCCGACGGCAGCGTTATTGCCGCATGGTTCGGCGGGACCAAAGAAAGCACGGCGGATGTTGACATCTGGTATTCACGCAGAGATGAGAACGGCTGGAGCAAACCCGCAACAGTCAGCTACAACAAAAACATTCCCCATTGGAATCCCGTTCTTTTTTTGAATAATAACGGAGAGGTTATCCTCTTCTTCAAGGTCGGCAAGGAAATCCCCTCTTGGCGCACCTTTGCAAGCATTTCAACTGACGGAGGGAAAACCTTCGGCAAAGCCTATGAGCTTGTAAAAGACGACAGAAGCGGCGGCAGAGGGCCGGTTAAAAACAAGTGTCTCCGCCTTACCGACGGAAGAATCCTTGCTCCTGCATCAAACGAAAACCGCGGTTGGAACTGCTTTGTCGATATTTCAAAAGACGACGGTAAAACATGGAATAAAACAGCAAAAATCAAAACCGAACAGGCTGTTCCTCTTTTTAACCGACAAAACCACTATACATCAAACCTTATTCCGATGATTCAGCCGACGCTGTGGGAATCCGCACCCGGCAAGGTGCATATGCTCACAAGAACCTCTGTCGGCAGGGCCTACAGAAGCGATTCGGAAGACTATGGCGAAACCTGGTGCCAGGCATATGCAACCGACCTTCCGAACAACAACAGCGGTCTTGATGTTGTAAAAGTCCCCTGCGGCGACCTCTATCTGCTTTCAAACCCCGTTGAAGAAAACTGGGGTGAACGCTCACCGCTCACTCTTCAGAAATCCTGCGACAACGGGGCAACATGGGAGACCGTTCTTGTTCTTGAGGAAGAAAAGCTTGACAGCGAATTCTCATACCCGGCCATTGAATATATGAACGGCGCACTTTATATTACATATACTTATGAGCGTCTTAACGTCGCTTTTTGGAAAATCGAGCTTTGATTTGCGTATTTTTATTTATTTAACCGACTATTCACAAAAAATCTATTGTCAAAAAATCAAACTGCTGATATAATCATAGTCGTTTGGTAACAATAAAATTTAAGGAGTATTTTAAAATGAAAAAAATTATTTGCCTTGTTCTTGCCATGGTCATGGCGCTTTCACTCGCAGCCTGCAACAGCGCACCTGTTGAACTCACAGGCACTCTTGAAGAAATTTCAGACAGCGTTTACGCAAATGCAACAACAATTGAAATGGCTATGGGTCCCGCAATGGAAATTGACCTTGCCGATGCAGATGCAGCAAACTACTATCTCGGCGTAGCTTCAACCGATTCAATCGAAAGAGCAGTTTTCTCCGAGCCCATGATCGGCTCCATCGCATATTCAATGTGCCTTGTTAAGGCAAAGGCAGACGCAGATGTTGAAGCTCTCAAGGCTGAAATCCTTGAAGGCGTTAACTACAGAAAGTGGATTTGCGTTGCTGCTGAAAAAATTGCCGTTGTTAACTGCGGCAGCACAATCATGATGGTTATGTCAACAGAAGAAACTGTTGATGACGTTTGTAACGCTTTCTCAGCCGTTGCACAGGCAGCGGGCGCAGAAATTGCCGAGCCCCTCACCAAGGCAGGCGAAGTTCAGGAAGAAATTCCCGAAGGCGGAATTGCTGACATGGAAATCCCGGCTGACATGCCCGCTTTTGACGGCGAAACAATCGGCGAAGAAATCCCCGCTGAAGACGGCATCGTTCTTGCATAATTTATACAGCATTCGTGGGCTGTCCTTAAGGTCAGCCCTTATTTTTTGGAAAGGAGGCCGCTTATGCTTTTTTCAAGCTTAACCTTTTTATTTGTTTTTCTTCCCGTTGTGGTGGGTGTGTATTATATTCTGCCCATGAAAGCAAAAAACATCTGGATTCTGGCGGCAAGCCTTTTCTTTTATTTTTACGGCGAGCCGAAATATCTCGTTCTGATGGTTTCGGTCATAACCTCAAGTTTCATTTTCGGCCTTCTGACTGACAGAGCAGAGGGCAAAAGGCGAAAAACACTGACTGTTTTATCGGTTGCCGTCAGCCTTTCTGCCTTGTTTTTCTTTAAATATACCGACTTTTTTATAACTACCGTTAACTCTGCATTTGGTGCAAATCTCGGGCTTTTAAAGCTTGCTTTGCCCGTAGGCATCAGCTTTTATACTTTTCAGGCTATCAGCTATAATATTGATGTTTACCGCAAAGATGTTCCTGCGCAAAAAAACATCATCAACCTTGCGCTTTATATTTCCCTTTTTCCGCAGCTCATTGCAGGGCCGATTGTTCGTTATTCTGATATCGAAAAAAGTCTGCACAACAGAACTCACAACCTTGAGAAATTTTCATACGGCATAAGACGGTTTGTCTTCGGCCTCGCAAAAAAAGTTTTGCTTGCAAACTCTTTCGGCAGTCTTTGCGAGCTTTTCAGGGACACATCGGAAAAATCAACCTTGTTTTTCTGGATTTATGCCGTTGCATATTCGCTTCAGGTTTATTTTGATTTTTCAGGCTACAGCGATATGGCAATCGGACTCGGCAGCATGCTCGGCTTTAAATTTGTTGAAAATTTCCGCCATCCGTTTGCTTCAGGCTCCGTAACTGAATTCTGGCGCCGCTGGCACATCTCTCTCGGCAGTTGGTTCAGAGACTATGTTTATATCCCGATGGGCGGCAACAGAGTCCGCAAAACGCGCTTTTTCTTCAATATCCTGACCGTTTGGTTTTTAACAGGCTTTTGGCACGGCGCGGACTGGACTTTTATTGTTTGGGGGCTTTATTTTGCAGTTCTTCTGCTTGCCGAAAAAAGTATTCCGCAAAAAATCAAGAACAAAACACCCGCTGTATTAAGCCATTTATATTTGATTTTTGTTGTTCTTGTCGGCTTCGTTATATTTAACGCAAACGGAATAAGCGGAGCGGTTGAGGATATCAAAGGCATGTTTACTTCTGCTTACCCGCTTTGCACCGACACAACGCTTTATTATCTTTGCAGTTACGCTGTTCTGCTGATTATCGGCATTATCGGCTCAACGCCGATTGTTAAAAACGCGGCATTAAAGCTCGGCGAAACAAAAGCGGGCTCAAAAATCATTCCGATTCTTGAGCCTGTTGCAATCATCATTCTTCTTGTTGCCGTCACGGCTTATCTCATTGACGGCTCATACAATCCGTTTCTCTATTTCAGATTTTAAGGAGGTTAACCATGGGCAGAAAAGCTCGCAATATAATATCGGTTGTCTGCTTCGCTGCATTCATTATCGCCCTTGGAGCATCCTTTATTTTCAAAGAACCCGTTGATATTCTCGTTTCCGAGCGCAGAAAAGCGGCTCAGCTGCCTGAATTCTCCGTGAACGCCGTTATGGACAAATCGCTCTTTGACGGCTTTGAGGATTATCTCATGGACCAATTCCCTCTCAGAGAAAAGTTCAGGGCTATTAAAGCCGCCGTTGAACTGAAGCTTCTCTGTCAAAAAGACAGCAACGGAATATTTCTTGCCGAGGGGCATATATCTGAAATTCAGCCTGCTTTGAATGAAAAATCCGTTAAAAATGCCGCTCAAAAGATAAATGCAATTTATGAGAAATATCTTGCAGGCAAAAACACCCGTGTTTTTTACTCCGTTATACCTGACAAGAATCATTACCTTGCGGCGCAAAACGGATATCCCGAATTTGATTTTGAAGGGCTTACAGATATTTTGAGCAAAAATATGCAAAGCATGGAATACATCGATATTTCGGACACCTTAAGCCTTGACAGCTATTACAGAACAGACACGCACTGGCGGCAGGAAACGCTCGAAGCAACTGTTGAACGTCTCAGCCTTCATATGGATTTCAAAACAGAAAGTTTTGGAAATTATGAGGCTGACAAAGTTGACTCCTTTGACGGAGTTTATTCCTCCCGCCTCGCGTTCGGTACGGAAAGCGATGATTTAATTTGTCTTCGCAATAAAGCTACTGACTCCGCAAAGGTTTATAATACAGAAACAAAAGAAACTTTAACAGGCGTTTATAATTTTGAAAAGCTTAGCGGTAATGACAAATATGACGTTTATCTTTCGGGCGCAACGCCGATTATAACCGTTGAAAATCCGCTTGCGAAAGAGAAGAAGGAACTCGTTATGTTCCGCGATTCGTTCGGTTCTTCGCTTGCACCGCTGCTGCTATCGGGCTACAGCAAAATAACTCTTGTTGATACAAGATATATATCATCTCAGGTTCTCGGCGACTTTGTAAGCTTTGAAAACTGCGATGTGTTGTTTATCTATAACACTCAGTTGCTCAACCAAAGCAGCATGCTTAAATAGCAAAAATCGGCTGTCTCGCCTTTAATGGTGAGGCAGCCTTTTCAGTTGTATTTCAGAAACGTATGTTGTACAAATCAAAACAATGATGCGGTTACCGCCGAAAGCACAAAGCTCGTCATATCTGCCAATAACGCCGCAGGCACCGTGCAACCGCTCTTTTTGATACCGACCGAACCGTAATAAACGGTAACGGCATAAAAAGTTGTTTCGGTTGAACCCATTATTACCGAGGCAATTCTGCCCTCAGGGGAATCCGGCCCGAAATTTTTCAGAATCTGCTCAAACATTGTCAGCGAACCGCTTCCGGATATAGGGCTGAGAACTGTAAGAGGCAAAACATCAACAGGTATACCCGTCAGCCCGGCAAGCGGTTCAAGCATTCGGGTTATGACATTCAGCGCTCCCGATTGACGAAGCATAGTTACGCCGAGCACAAGCCCCATCAGCGGCGGCAAAAGCCGAACCGCCGACTCAAAGCCTTTTTTTGCGCCGGTAACGAAGCAATCGAAAACTTTTATTCCTTTAACCAAACCGAAAACAATAATCAGTGCAGTTATAATCGGCAGAAAAAAAGCAGTTATTTTTTCCATCTCATTCCCTCCGACACTCTAATCATAAAAAATGCGGCTGTTAATCCGACGGTTAACGCCGCAGCCGATGTTATCCATGATGCAGGCATAATATCAAAAGGTGTTTTGCACCCGTAATCCTGCCGAAGCGCAGCAACCGTTGTCGGAATCAAATGAAAAGCAGCAGAGTTCATAACAACAAACTTAATCATGTCCGCGCTTGCTCTGTCCTTTTCTCCGTTTTCCGCCTGCAAGTGACGCATAGCCTCAAGTCCCAGAGGTGTTGCCGCATTGCCCAAACCGAGAAGGTTTGCTGTAACATTCATCGATATTGCTTTTGCTGCTTTGCCTTGTATATTCATTTTAGGGAAAACCAATTTTAAAATTGGTGAAAGAATTTTGCAAACAGCAACAGTCAGCCCCGATTCCTCCGCTATTTCCATCAGCCCTCCCCAAAGGCAAATCGTGCCGCCGAGCCTTATGCACAGATTAACCGCATCTGTTGCGCTTGAAATAATCGCATTTGTCAACGCATCTGCATTCCCGCCGAAAGCCGCAGATATCACCGAAAAAATAACCATTCCTGCCCAAATATAGTTAATCATCTGATAATTCCCTCCCATATAAAGCCTTATATTTTTTGGATGTGTGACGTTTTTTGTCAAATATCGCCCTTTTTATTGACTTTTTTGTAAAAAAATGGTATAAAACTGTAGTGGGGTTTCTATTCTTTTATAACGGAGGTTGCAATTTATGTATAAAGGATTTATCCGCGAAATTGATAAGGTTGGCAGAATTGTTATTCCGAAGCAACTCAGAAAAGAACTTGGAATCCTCGAACCGGGCTCAGAGGTTGAGATTTTTTCTGACGGTAAACAAATTATTTGCAGAAAAGCGGTTTGCGACTGCATATTTTGTAAGTGCGACACCGAACTCATTGAATTTGAAAATAAATACATTTGCAAATCCTGCCTCGAAAAACTTAAATCCGAATAACCGATTATCTCCAAGCTGAACACGGCTTGGGGATTTTTTTGTTCCCTTCTGAATATATATGACTGTCGGGCCATGTTTTTGCATGGCAAAACAAATAATATTGCCTGTTGAAAAGCAGGAAATCGGAAGGGATTGAAATATGAATTGGCATTCGTTAACCGCACAATCTGCCGCGCAAACTCTGAAAACAGGCGTTAACGGCGGACTAAGCGAACAGGAAGCAAAAATCAGACTCAAAAAATCGGGCGAAAACAGGCTTAACCAACAAACAAAAAAATCAATTTTAAAGCAATTTTTCGCACAATTTTCCGACTTTTGCGTAATTATATTGCTCATCGCTTGCGTTATTTCTTTTGCAACAAGTCTTTTGGAACAAAGCGGTGATTTTATTGAACCTGTTGTTATATTAATTATTGTTGTTCTCAATGCGGCAATCGGTGTTTTTCAGGAAAGACGCGCCGAAAAGGCAATAGACGCATTGAAAAAACTTTCTGCGCCGAACGCAACTGTCATTCGGGATAAGAAAACAAAAAAAATCCCCGCAGCAGCACTTGTGCCGGGAGATATAATTCTTCTTGAAAGCGGAGACATGGTTCCCGCAGATGCAAGGCTTATAAAAGCAACCGGTCTTAAGATTCAAGAAAGCGCTCTTACCGGCGAATCCGAACCGTCCAGTAAAAATGCAGAAACACTTTTTCCGGCGGACTGTTCTCCGGCTGACAGAAAAAATATGGTCTATTCTTCCACAACGGTTATTGCAGGGAATTGCTGCGCGCTTGTTACGGAAACGGGCATGAACACCCAAGTCGGCAAAATAGCTCATCTTCTCGAAAGCGAGAAATCGCCGCCAACTCCTTTGCAACAAAGACTTGAAAAAATAGGCAAAGCACTTGCCGTAGGCGCGCTTGTTATCTGTGCCTTTGTTTTCGCTATCGGTGTTTTCAGGCAAAGCGGTCTCTTGCCGTCTTTTATGCTGGCCGTCAGCCTCGCTGTTGCCGCCATTCCCGAAGGTCTCCCCGCTGTAGTCACCATCGTTCTTTCACTGGGGGTTCAACGCATGGCAAAAAGCAATGCCATAACCCGTCACTTGCCTGCCGTTGAAACTCTTGGTGCCGCAACTGTTATTTGCTCCGATAAAACAGGCACTCTGACCCAAAATAAAATGACCGTCACAAAAATTGCAAACGCTATGGGTGAAATCCCTTTGGATAACAAAGAAGCCGAAAACATTCTGCTGCTTGGCTCGATTTGCAACAATGCACGAATCAGCCGCCGCGGCAGAAAGCTTGCTTTTGAAGGCGACCCCACCGAAACCTCTATTTTAAGTGCTGCATATTCGGTGCACTCGGATATATCGGACATCGCTCAAAAATATCCGAGAAAACGCGAAACTCCATTCTCAAGTGAAACAAAATTCATGTCAACAGTCAATTCCTTCGGCGGAGAAACCAAACTGATTGTCAAGGGTGCACCCGATACTGTTCTTGACATGTGTAAATATGCGCTTATACATGAAAATGCCGTTCCTATTTCGCTGAACCAACGCAAAAGAATTGAAGCACTTAATGCAGATATGGCCGAAAGCGCTCTTCGAGTTCTCGCAGTTGCATATAAAAAATGTGACTCGGACTTTTCCGAATCCGAGCTGATTTTTGCGGGACTTATCGGCATGATTGACCCGCCCCGCCCTGAAGCCGCCAAGGCTGTTGCCGTCTGCAAACAGGCAGGAATAACGCCGGTTATGATAACAGGCGACCATGTAATTACCGCGCGTGCCATCGCAAAAAAACTCGGGATATACGAAGAAGGTTCACGCTCTATAACGGGAAAAGAACTTGATTTGCTTGACGATAAACAGCTTTCGCAAGCTGTCAGGGACTGCCGCGTTTTTGCGAGAGTTACACCCGAACATAAAGTAAGAATTGTGAAAGCATTTCAAAAAAACTCACACATTGTTGCCATGACAGGCGACGGAGTTAACGACGCGCCCGCGCTGAAAGCCGCAGATATAGGCTGTGCCATGGGGAAATGCGGCACTGACGTTGCCAAAAATGCGGCAGACATGATTTTAACGGATGATAATTTTGCCACCATTGTCAAGGCAGTTGAGCAAGGGCGCGGAATATATGACAACATAAAAAAAGCCGTGCATTTTCTGCTCGGCACAAACATCGGCGAAATATTGACTGTTTTTATTGCTTCGCTTATAGGCTTTGAAGCTCCGCTTGTTCCCATTCAGCTCCTGTGGGTCAATCTTGTCACGGATTCTTTGCCGGCCATGGCTTTAGGCATGGAAAAAACCGAAAGCAACATCATGAAGCGCAAACCGATTTCTCCCGAAAACGGCTTTTTCTCAGGCGGTCTTTGGCTGGATATTTCTATAGAGGGCGCTCTTATAGGCGTTTTAACATTGTTGGCCTTTTCAATAGGCAATTTTATGTTTGGAGAACATGGCGGAACTGTTTTAGGCAGAACAATGGCATTTTGCACTCTCAGTTTTTGCGAAATAGCCCACGCCGTTAACATGCGTTCATCAATGCCGCTCTGTAAAACGGGATTTTTCAGCAACAGAATTATGACAGGATCGGTTTTAATTTGCAGCGCACTTCAGGCAGCGGTTGTTGTTATATCTCCGCTTGCGGAAATTTTCGGAACTGTTCCGCTTAATTCAACTCAATGGCTGATTGTTATTGCCCTTTCATCGGTCACTCTTCTTGTTGGTGAAGCAGGCAAAATCATACATCACAAAGGAGCATAAGATAACCCCCTGCACAAATTGTGCAGGGGGCCGTTTTTACCATTTAATGATGATAAAATAATTTATTTTATCTCATTGACAAGGAATGTGAAGAGGGTTTCAATCAACGCTGCAAATCCTTCGGGTTCGAAGAAGGACTTGTTGATGCCGTAAGCTTCAAACTTAACTGTTAAGCTCTTCCACATTTCGATATCAAAGAATCTGCTCCAATCCCAGTTCTCGATTTCAACCTGATAGAAGAGAACGATGAGACCTTCGGGAAGATGGTTAACGGAAGCTTCTTCTCTTTCACAGATGATATCTGAGCTCCAGTAATACATCTTGAAGTCCTTACCGAGAGCCTTGCAGATCTTATGGTTTGTATCATAAACTCTGAAGAAGAATTCTTCGTGTGCTTTCCACTGAGCCTGGAAGATAAGTGTTGTCTTGGCAATTGTTGAGCCCTGAGCATTTACGCCTTCCTTCCATGTTGCTGTGTAAGGATCTTCACCCTTTTCAACATAGAAGATCTTCCAACCGATGCACTCATAGTTATCGGGGCAATCTGTGTGGTCGCAGCCTTCTTTATTACAAGGACGCTTTGTGATTGTGCCTCTTCTGATCTGGTCAGCAAGGCTGAGCTTTTCACCGAGCTGAGGAAGTTCAATATCAAGGCCGTAGCTTGCCTTGTTGAAAACAGAGAGACTCATTGTTTCTTCAAGAGTAAGGGGATTTTCTTCTGTGCTTGTGTTGTAGTCAATATAAACATCGATGATATCGTTGTTATACTGAGCATAGATTTCCATGCCGTAAGCCTGCATGGTTGTTACCGATGCATTTGACCATCTGCCGAAGGTTTCGCCCTCGGGAAGGTTTGCTTCAACTACAGCCCTGGCGTCCTTCTTATATTCAGCAAGGTCAGTGCCTGTGGCAACCTGTTTTTCAAGTGCAATCGCATAAATGGGCTGATCGTTTTCATCGAAGCCGGTTCTGTACTTGAATGTAAGAGTATATTCAAGAGCTGTCCATGAACCGCGGATTACGATTTCGCCTGTTGTGTTGTTTGCATATTTTGAAAGATTTTCAATTGTAAGAACAAGAGTTTCTTCGGGGTCGAAGTCTCTTGCGTTAACGCCTGAACCGATCTTCCAGCCGTTGAACTCATAACCGTCAGCGTTGAAGTATCTGCCGCCTTCCATTGTGCCGCCGACCTGTTCCTGATTTTCCTTGCCTGCGATGGGAAGCTCTGTTTCAAGGTTGTTTTCATCGAAAATTGCAACTTCTGCGAAGTTGATTTCATCGCCGATACCGTAAGAGCCCTCAACAGTCTTAAGAGTTGAGTTGCCGCCTGCGTTACCTACATTGAATACAATCTTATATTCAATAGGCTCGAATACGCCTGTGTATACAAGAGCATCTTCTGCAAGATTTGCGGTTATGCCTTCACGCTCGTCATATTTAACATCTTCGCCGTTTTCGTCAACCCAACCAACAAACTTGTAGCCGGGAACACCTGCTGTATCAGCAGTGGTCTTTGACTTGATTGTAACGGGATATGTAAATCCACCCTGAACAACGCCGGGTACGCTGCCTGTTGAAGTTACTTCTGTAAATTCTTCGGTAGGCTCGCCTGTTTCAGCGTCATATACAGGAATCTTCCATGTTACATCAACCTCTGCATCGGCATAAACATAAACAAGCTTCTTTTCGCCCTTAACAAAATCAACCTTGTTGTTGATTATGTTTGTCTGGTCAATTTTTTCGCCTGATGTGCCTGCAGCGTAATATTTAAGAGTAACACCAAAGCCGAATTCTTCTGAAAGATCAAGTGCGTTTGTGATTTCTTCAATCTGTGCAACTGTGAGTGAACCGCTGCCTTCTGAATATTCTGTTGCAGCTTCAATCCATTCAACCTCATCTTCAGCACCTGTATATTTAAGGTTTCTGACCATGAGACCGATTGAGCTGTAAACCCATGATGCAAAGTAAACTGAATCGCCGTCAGTTTCATATTTGCCGATGTTTACATTGTTGGCTGTTGCCTTTGTTGCTGTAATATTGCCGTCTGCGTCAACTACGAGATTGCCGTTTTCATCCAATTCAGCCTTCATCCAGCCGTCAAATGCCATAACGTTGCCGTCTGCATCCTTCTTGTGAAGGTTTTCGTTGACATAGGTTCTGTCAAGCTGAAGGTTCTTGCCGTACTGAACACCATTCATTTCTACGAATGTTGTTGTGCCTTCTTTTGCTGCATCCTGATCAATAAAGAATTTAGCACTGTAGGTCTTTGCAGTCCATACAACCTTTGCGGAAGCACCCTTGAGGTTATCAACAGTAACTTCTTCAGGTTCCCAAGATGCGGTATAACCGAGTTTTTCAGGAACGATAATGTCTGCAAGAGCAATCTTGCTGCCCATAGCGGCATTAACAACTACATTGCCTTTTGCATCAATTTCTGCATTGTCGGGAAGGTCTGCTTCGTCAACAGAGCCGCCTGCAAGGTCAACTGTTACGGGGAATGTGTCTGTTGTGAGAACTCTCTTGAGAATGATAACGCCGTCAGCTGTTGTGTAATCAGCAAGCTCTTTAACGGTGAATGTTGCCATGTCAACCATTGCGCCTGTGTCAACATCAGCCCAGCCGTACTGATTTTCTGCTGCTGCAGGAATTTCTTCTGCAGGGATTGCGCTGTCAACAACATAATCCTTAACATATTCTGTTCCGTCTGCTGCCATGACGGGAGTTCCGTCGTTTTCAACAAACTTAACAGTAAGTGTTTCTTCAACGGGCTCATCGGGTCCTTCGTTTGTGCCGTCGTCGATTTCAAAGGTTGTGTAAGTGTCTTCAAGAAGAAGAGTTACAGCCTTATATCTGGTTACGTCAGAAAGTGACTTTGTTGTGTTCTTTGCAATGGGATCGTCTGTCAGAGGATTGCCGTCTGCAGAATAACAGTCAGCTACTCTTCGTGTGTCACCGCGTTCTTTGCCCGAAACAACTCTGGGAACATTCTTCCAGATTGATGCGGGTGAATATGATGTTGTTTCAGTAATTGTGGGGTCATCAAGAACTCTTACATAGAAATTACCGATCCACTCGTCGGATGTCATATCCCATGCATCGACCTTTGTTGCGTCAACAACAGCAAAACCTGCCTTAACATAGTCAAGGTTTGTTGCGTCGATATCGTTATCCTCATTCTTGAACCATGAGAGGCCCGAAGCCATTGCCGATGTGATGGTATTCTTCAAAGTGGTGTACTCACTCATGGGGTGAGATTTGTTAATAAGATCTTCTGATGATTGGTTTGTTGTGTAGCTTGAGCTTATTGCGGTATTAAGAACATTCTTTGTGTCAAAGAATCTGTTATCAAAAAGGAGTGTGGGTGAGTTTGTGCCAACCCACATATCCGACTTGATATAGATACGGTAGTCAAGCCACTGACCGGGCTTAACCTTACCGTCAGTAAGACCAAGTGATTTTTTAATGGTACCGACAGTCGAAAAAATCGGATTGCCATCTTCATCTGTGCCTGTTTGTGGGTACTCAACTTCAAGCTCGTAAACGTCAACGCCGACGTAGATGAAGTTGTCGTATTCTTCTGCAAGAGCTGCAAATGAATTTGGTGCAACTGTTTCACCTGTTGCAGCAACTTTGGGTGCTACAAGGTCACCAAGAAAAGCAAATGAGCCGACAAGAAGAGCGGCGCAAAGCACTAAGCTTATGACCTTTTTGAATTTGGACATATGTTTTCCTCCTTTAATAATAAAAATTTCCTTCCCTGAAGAAGTGATAAAAAACACTTCTGTCCATTATGCTGAATAATTATGACATATTTATTAAAATAAAGCAATAGAAAAAAAACAATTAAACAAAACCTAAATGTTTTTTGTGAAAAACGCATAAGTTTCCGAAGTTAAATTCGTGCAACTTTACTATCTCGTGCAGCCTTTGCAACTGCCGCCGCAACTGCTTTTCCGACCCTTTCATCAAAGGCTTCAGGCAAAATGTATTCGGCACACAGCTTGTCCTCAGAAACAAGCTCTGCAATGGCATGAGCCGCAGCAAGCTTCATTTCTTCATTGATATCGGATGCTCTTACATCGAGCGCGCCCCTGAAAATTCCGGGAAATGCCAGAACGTTGTTAATCTGATTCGGGAAATCGCTTCTGCCCGTGCCGACAACCGCCGCGCCGGCAGCAAGCGCTTCATCAGGCATAATTTCCGGAGTTGGGTTTGCCATAGCCATAACAACGGCATTTTCAGCCATGGATGCCACCATTTCTTTGCTGACAATTCCTCCTGCGGAAACTCCGACAAAAACATCGGCGCCTTTCATTGCATCGGCAAGAGAGCCGTGAATTCTGTTTTTGTTGGTAAACTCCGCAAGCTCCTCGAAAGCTGTGGAAAGGTCATCACCTTTACAGATGATTCCCTGCTTGTCGCTCATTATGATATTACCTGCACCGCAAGCATTGAGAAGCTTCGCTATCGCCGAACCCGCCGAGCCTGCGCCGCTCATTGCAACGGTACAGTTTTCAAGCCTTTTGCCGACACATCTGAGCGCATTAAGCACCGCCGCAAGAACAACAACCGCCGTGCCGTGCTGGTCATCGTGAAAAACGGGAATGTCACAGATTTCCTTGAGTTTTCTTTCTATTTCAAAGCATCTCGGAGCTGCGATATCCTCAAGATTGATGCCGCCGAAGCTGCCCGCAAAAAGAGAAACGGCTTTTACGATTTCATCGGTATCCTTTGAGCGAATGCAAAGCGGAATTGCATCGATATCGGCAAACGACTTGAACAGCAAGCATTTGCCCTCCATAACAGGCATACCCGCCTCAGGGCCGATATCACCCAAACCGAGAACGGCAGTGCCGTCGGTGATAACAGCAACGGTGTTCCATCTCCTTGTCAGCTCATAGCTTTTGTTTATATCCTTTTGAATTTCAAGGCACGGAGCAGCAACGCCCGGAGTATAGGCAAGGGATAAATCCTGCTTGCATGCTGCATTTGCTCTTGCTTTTGTTTCAAGCTTGCCTTTCCATTCATAATGAAGCCTTAACGATTCCTTTAAATAGTCCATTATCTACATCTCCAAATATATAATAAGGGTCGATGTGGGCATCGACCCCTACATAATTCCGAATTACGCATTGCGCATTCATAATTATTTAGCCCAACCCATTGAGCATCCAACAGCCTTTTTCCAGCCTGCATAAAGTTCGTTGCGCTTGGCTTCATCCATCTCGGGTCTGAAAACTCTGTCAACGGCGCGATTGCTCTGAATTTCATCGGTGCTTTCCCAAAGACCGACGGCAAGGCCTGCAAGATAAGCCGCACCGAGAGCTGTTGTTTCAACATTTTTCGGGCGGTTAACGCCGCATCTCATCATATCCGCCTGAATCTGGAGCATGATGTTGCTGACACTTGCGCCGCCGTCAACACGAAGTTCGGTAAAATCAATGCCCGAATCCGCCTTCATCGCTTCAAGCAAATCCGTAACCTGATATGTAATTGCTTCAAGCACGCTTCTTGCAATATGTGCGCGGTTAACACCTCTTGTTATTCCCACAAGAGTTCCTCTTGCATACATATCCCAGTAGGGAGCGCCGAGGCCTGTGAATGCAGGCACAAAATAAATTCCGTTAGCATCGGGAACGCTTTCTGCAAGCTCGTCGCATCTCTTTGCCGTGTCAATCATATGAAGCTCGTCACGCAACCACTTGATAACAGAGCCTGCGTTGAAAGCTGAGCCTTCAATTGCATATTCAACCCTGTCACCGATGCCCCATGCAACGCCCGTGAGCAGATTGTTTTTGGATTTAACTCGGGTTTCACCGGTGTTCATAAGCAGGAAACAACCTGTGCCGTAAGTGTTTTTAGCCTGACCGGGCTCAAAGCAGCCCTGACCGAAAAGCGCAGCAGGCTGGTCACCGATTGCACCGCAGATAGGAATACCCTCAAGAAATTCAAGGCCGAGTATGCCTTTTGAAACCCTTCCGTAAACCTTGCTCGAAGGAACGGGCTCGGGGAGAATTGACATCGGTATCCCGAGCTGCTCGCAGAGATATTTATCCCAGCAAAGATTATCAACATCAAACAGCATGGTTCTTGAAGCGTTTGAATAATCGGTAACATGAACACTGCCGCCGGTCAGATTCCAGATAAGCCATGTTTCAACCGTTCCGAAAAGAAGCCTTCCCTGCTCCGCAAGTTCTTTTGCGCCGCTGACATTGTCAAGAATCCATTTAATTTTTGTGGCCGAGAAATAGGCATCGATAAGAAGACCCGTTTTGTCTTTGATATATTCTTCGAGTCCCTTTGCCTTCAGCTCTTCGCAAAGCTCCGCCGTTCTGCGGCACTGCCAGACAATGGCGTTGTAGACGGGTTTTCCCGTCTGTCTGTCCCAAAGAATTGTTGTTTCACGCTGATTTGTGATGCCTATGCCGGCAATATCGCAGGGGTTGATTCCGCCCTGCATAATGCAGGAAGAAACCGCCTGAAACTGGCTGTAGAGAATCGACAGCGGATCATGTTCAACCCAGCCCGCCTGAGGATAAATCTGCTCGAACTCATTCTGAGCCTTGCTGACAATATTACCTTTTTTGTCAAACACAATCGCTCTGGAGCTTGTTGTGCCCTGATCAAGAGCGAGAACATATTTTGCCATAGATTTCAGCCCTTTCTTTATTTTACACCGAAATATTTGATTGCGTTGTTATATGAAATATCCTCTGCAAGCATGCAGAGAGTCTTTTTATCATAGGGATAAAGCCCGTCAGCAACCATGTCACCCATCAGGCCGCACATGATTCGGCGGAAATATTCATGTCTGGGATACGAAAGGAAGGAACGCGAATCCGTTACCATGCCAACAAATTTGCCGAGCGCGCCGAGATTTGCGAGAGCTTTCATCTGCTCTCTCATGCCGTCAATATTATCGTTGAACCACCAAGCCGAGCCAAACTGAATCTTGCTTTCCGCATCGCTGTTCTGGAAATTACCGAGCATTGTGCCGAGAACATAGTTGTCCTTGGGATTGAGAGTGAACAAAACGGTTCTGGGCAGCTTTTCTTTGACGGCGAGGCTGTCAAGGAAGCGTGAAAGCTTCTGAGCGATTTCTCTGTCGTCAATCGAGTCAAAGCCCGCATCGGGACCAATCTTATTAAACATAAGAGTATTATTATTTCTCATTGGACCGATATGGAGTTCCATGCCCCAGCCTCTGTCTGCATATTCAGCCGCAAGGAAACCGAGAAGCGCGGTTTTGAATTTGTCGGCTTCAATAACCGAAACGGCATTACCGCTCTTTGCCGACGCAAAAACAGCCTCAAGTTCTTCGTCGGTTGCCTCTTCATAAGGAACATAGGCAAAAGCATGGTCGCTTGCGCGGCATCCCATTGAAGCAAAGAAATCTATTCTTTCCTTGAGAACCTCGCAAAGAGTCGCAAAACTGTCAATTGCTCTGCCTGCGGTTTTTTCCATATCGGCAAGCCACGGCTTCCACGTAGGCAGGTCAATACCGAGAGCCTTGTCAGGTCGGAATGCGGGAAGAACCTTGCACTTAAAATCCGTCTGAGCGATAAGCTTATGATATTCAAGGCTGTCCGCGGGATCATCGGTTGTGCAGAGATGCGAAACATTTGACTTTTCAATAAGCTCTCGCGGTGTGAAACCGCCCGCTTTGATTGCGGCGTTTGCTTTGTTCCAGATGTTATCTGCGTTTTCAGCGTTGAGAATGTCATAAATTCCGAAATATCTCTGAAGTTCAAGATGGCACCAATGATACATCGGATTGCCGATAAGATAAGGCATGATTGACGCAAAAGCTTTGAATTTTTCATAGCCGCTCGCATCGCCTGTTATATATTTTTCGTCAACTCCGCAGGAACGCATTGCGCGCCATTTATAGTGGTCGCCCGCAAGCCAGAGCCAGGCAATATCCTCAGGCTGTTTGTTTTCATAAATCTCCTTAGGTGAAAGATGACAGTGCCAGTCAAAAATCGGCATTTTATCCGCCGATTCAAACATTTTGATTGCGGGTTCGTTATTAAGCAAAAAATCCTTGCCCATAAACTCTTTAACCATAGGTGACACCTCCGATACATAATTATACATTTTAATTTTAGCATATATTATTTGATTTGCAAGAGAAAATTGAGTTATTTGTTTAATAAAAGGGCGAAGCCGCACCCTGACGGATGCGGCTTCTGTGAGGAGTTGTATATAAGAGGGTAAGTAGTGTTTGAAATTATTCGTCAATACCGAGAAGCTCGTTAACTGTCATGCCAAGCACCTCTGAAAGTGCCTTGAGTTCAAAATCGGTAACATATCTGAGCTGACCTTCAAGCTTTGAAAGACCGGATGCGTTGAGATCTATACCTTTAATCTGAAGCTGAGTGAGAAGATCCTTCTGCTTCATGTTGATTGCCTTACGTCTTGCTTCAATCTTTGCACCAACGATGTTTCTTTCGCCGAGTGCCTGCTTTCTGATTCTCATAAAATCATCCTCCTGATTATACATTCTGTATATTTTCGATTGCATCAATTAAAAAACAACGCAATTATCGTCTGCTTTGGTGATTTTAACACACCTTATCGAAAAAATCAACATTTTTTTGGCGAAATATTGATTTTATTTGTTTATATATAATTCTTTAATAAAAGCGCAATAAATTCGCAGTCAAATTCAAAAAGCTAAAATAAAAACCATAAAATTTGGGCGATATGTATATTGTAAAAAATGCAAAAATACTGCATAATATTAGCATAGTATGACAGGAGCAATCCGAACTATGCCTGAAAGCGAAAATTTTTTATCGGGAGAATTTTTGGCTTGCCAAGGCACAAAACGGAGTAAATTCTTGACGCATTTGCAAGTATTTTAACGAAGAAAAGGCGGAAATCATCCGATAAAAAACATGGTTCGGATTACTCCCGCCACTCTAAATGAGGTGTTTATATGGAAAGCATAAAAGCAAGACGCAACCTGACGATGCTCACCGATTTTTATGAAATCACAATGGCAAACGGCTATTTCAAAAACAATTTCAAAGACACGATTGCCTATTTTGACATGTTTTACAGAAAAGTTCCCGACAACGGCGGATATGTAATAATGGCAGGTGTTGAACAGCTTGTTGAATATCTTTCAGACCTCAAGTTCACCGCTGAAGATATCGAATATCTCAGAGGCAAGGGCTTCGGCGAAGATTTTCTTGAATATCTTGCAAATTTCAAGTTTGAATGCGACGTTTGGGCAATTCCCGAAGGCACCCCGATTTTCCCGGGCGAGCCTATCGTTAAAGTCAAAGGCCCGGTTATTCAGGCTCAGTTTATCGAAACCATGGTTTTGCTCTGCATAAACCATCAAAGCCTTATTGCAACTAAAGCAAACAGAATTTCGCGCGCCGCGCAAGGCAGAGCCGTTATGGAATTCGGCTCAAGACGCGCTCAGGGTGCCGACGGCGCAATCCTCGGCGCAAGAGCCGCATATATCGGCGGCTGTTCCGGCACGGCATGCACAATAAGCGATGAAATGTTCGGCGTTCCCGCTCTGGGCACAATGGCTCACAGCTGGATTCAGCTTTTCGACAGTGAGCTTGAAGCCTTCACTGCATATGCAAAAGAATATCCCGACAGCTGCACGCTGCTTGTTGACACATACAACGTTCTCAAATCGGGTATTCCGAACGCCATCAAGGTTTTCGATGAGGTTCTCAAGCCTCTCGGCAAACGCCCCAAGGGGGTGCGCATTGACAGCGGCGACATCACATATCTTTCACGAAAAGCAAGAAAAATGCTTGATGAAGCCGGATACCCTGACTGCAGAATCGTTGCCTCAAACTCGCTTGACGAATATATCATCCGTGACATGCTCATTCAGGGCGCAAAGGTTGATTCCTTTGGCGTTGGAGAAAGACTTATAACATCTTCTTCAAGCCCCATGCTCGGCGGTGTTTATAAAATAGTGGGTGTAAAAAAGGGCGATGAGGTTATTCCGAAAATCAAACTGAGCGAAAATGTTCAGAAAATCACAACTCCCGGCAATAAAAGAGTTTACAGACTCTATGATAAAGAAACAAATAAAGCGATTGCCGACCTTATCACTCTTGCGGACGAAACAATTGATGAATCACAGACTTATGAGCTTTTCGACCCCGACTATACATGGAAGCGCAAAACGGTTGAAAACTTTGTTGCAAGAGAGCTTCTTGAACCCATTTTCTCAAAAGGCAAGTGCGTTTTTAAAAAGAAAAGTATCCAAGAAATTAAAGACTACTGTACGCAGCAGGTCGAAACTCTCTGGGACGAAGTTACCAGATTTGAAAATCCGCATAATTACTACGTTGACCTTTCTCAGCCCTTGTGGGATTTGAAGCAACAGCTTCTCAGAGAAAACGGAAAGAAATAAAGAAAACGGTATGCAGTTTTTACTCTGCATACCGTTTTTGCTTTAATCAACGTATTCTCCGAAATAGTCTTCTCCGAAATCACCGGAATCATAAATCGGATTATCAAAAATACTTGTGGTTGATTCTGCGGGTTCTTCCCAATAATCATCGATATAATCCGAACCGTCATCGTATCCCGTATCTCCGTTGTCGGAATAGTCGTTACTCAGTTCCTCTTCGGTGGTTTCTGTATCATCTCTGTAGTTGCCGATCCAGCTGAAAATTCCTTTTCTGGTCGTAGACTCTGCCTCGGTGTAAAAATGCGTTTCATATTCATCGCTGCTCGTTTCTTCATCAAAACCATCATAATCATCATAATAACCATCCGACGAAGAAGAAACCGTGCCTCTCGCAAGGTCAATTGCCGATATATGAGTTGCCGCATTTATCTCAATGTTTGTCTGCCCGTAAAGTGCAAGCTGAAGCTCCCTTGCCGCTTTGATATAGTCAACAATCCAAACGAAAAGTTTGCCTGAATATGTCTGGAAATAGTCAACACCGTAGCGCACTTCTTCAGAGGGCTGAACCGTGCTTACGATATCATATTGGAGCCAGCCCTCGGTTAAAGCCTGAGAAGCAAGGCTGAGTATTTCCGTTGTCTTATAATTTGTTGTGATATAAGGCAAGAATGTTTCAATCGCATTATTTATGTCGCTGATTGAAGATGCTTTAACGTTTTTGATAACAGAGCTTATAAGCTCTCTCTGCCTTCTCGTTCTTTCAACCTCGCTGTCAAGCTTGCGGATTCTCGCATAAACCAACGCATGCTGACCGTCAAGAAGAACATTTTCGCCGCTTTCAAAGCCTTTTATCTTTGTTGTGCGGTTCATAAACGAGGCCTCCGATTCGGTTACGGGAACGGAAACGCCGCCGAGAGCATCAACCGCTTTGACAAACGACTGATAGTTTATCGAAACATAATGGTCAATTTCGATTTTGTAGTTATTGGAAATAACCTCCATAAGCGTTGCCGCGCCGCCCCATGCGTAGGAGTGGTTCGTTTTATCATATCTGTCCTTGCCGTTAATGTTCATATAGGTATATGAATCGCGAAGGAATGAGGTTATGGTTATTTTCTTTGTTTTGGTATTGACGGAAACAAGCATGGTTGAGTCTGAACGGTGAGAACCGTCTTCATCATCCTCACCAACCAGCAAAACGTTGATAACCTTTTTGTGATAAAGCTTTTCGCCGTTATTGGTTGCCCATGCCTTGAGAAGCTCTTTTATTGAGTTTGCGCTTTCAATATCAGCAATCGTGTTATACGAAACATCATCATCATATTCTTCAATGGCAAAGGTTGCATCGGGATTGCCGAAATTGCCGTCATTCCGATTAATAAGAGAAAGCATTTTTCTGATGTATGCGCCGCCAAGCGCGGAAACAACAAGAACAAGGCAAATGAAAACGCTTAAAATTGCCTTGAGGTTTCTCTTCTGATTTTTGAGAAAAAAGGTTTTAACCTTCAGATTCCAAAAATATTTAAATTTGTTTTTTAAGCCCTTCGGCTTGCTGTAGCTCGAAATGTCTTCAAAGCCACCGGAGCTTTTTCTTCCGCCGCCCAAAAAATCACCTGCAAATCAAAAAATATTTATAAAAATCGATATTTTTACAATTAGACAGATATTATAACATATTATTCTGCAAAAGTTAACAAGTTTTACAAATATTGTTTGAAAATTTTTTATGAATATCAAGCTTTTATTTGTAGAATTTGACATTAAACAACAAAAAGGCGCACCTGCTTGGGCGCCTTTCAATTTGATAATCACATCGGGGACAAATAAACCGCATTAACCCAGCCGCTGACCGAATTGTAAGTAACATACGCCCAGCCGGGCACCGCTTCGGAAACTGTAACTGCAGTGCCGTTGGGTATCTTTTCCAAAGACGGAGAGTCGGCTTTCGGCTCCTGACGAATATTCAGAACTCCGCCGTTTGTTTTAACGACATATGCGCCTGCATTCAACACAACGGTGCTTTTGTTAAAATCAATATTATAATAAACCGAACCCGGTTTCAGCTCTTCGCCGTAGGCGGCATACATATCACTGACAGCAACCAGTTTAAATCCGTTTTCAACAAGACCCGGAACAATCAGTTCACAAAGGTCTGCCGTAAAATCATAGATGTCATGCATAAGAATAATATCGCCCTTTTCGGCATTTGCTATAACCTTATCGGCAATGGCTTTGAGGTCTGCCTCGCGTTGCTCATCGGTCCTGTTCGGATGAGCGGCATCTTTATATCTCCAGTCTTCGGTATCGATTGACCACTGAATAAGCGGCATGCCTATATTTGCTTCAACATCCTTGAAATTTCCGCCGGGTGCTCTGAAAAGCTTGACATCAATATCCGCAAGTGTTTTGAGCGTTTTGTTGGGTGTATCAACCTGCGCCCGCAATTCTTCGGGCGAGCATTTCATAAGGTTTTTGTGGTCATTCGAATGGTTGGCAATTTCGCAGCCCATCGCTTTGGCGC
>JAZLCS010000110.1:0-3473 GCA_045614385.1 Acutalibacteraceae bacterium
ATAGTATATCAGGAGCAGGTTATGCAAATCTGCCGCGAGCTTGCGGGCTATTCATACGGCAGAGCAGATATCGTGCGCCGCGCGATGAGCAAGAAAAAGCATGATGTTATGCTCAAAGAAAGAGACTATTTTGTTAACGGAATAGTTGATGAAAACGGAGACGTAATTTGCGAGGGTGCTGTAAGACGCGGTATTGACAGCAAAACAGCAAATGAGATTTTTGATGAAATGATTTCATTTGCATCTTATGCTTTCAATAAGGCTCACGCCGCTGCCTATGCTTATGTTGCATATCAGACCGCATGGCTCAAATGTCATTATCCCTGCGAATTTCTCGCTGCATTGCTGACAAGCTTTCTTGATAACACAGGCAAGGTCGTTCAGTATATCAATGAGTGCTCACGTCTCGGAATTAAAATTCTGCCGCCTCATATTAACCAATGTACAGAGGAATTCACCGTTTCAAACGGCAACATTCATTTCAGTCTTCTTGCTGTTAAAAATCTCGGCAGAGGATTTATCAAAAGAATGATTACCGAACGCTCACAGAACGGTAATTTTATTGATTTTTATGATTTTTGCTGCAGGATGCACGGTAAGGATTTTAATCGCAGAGCTCTTGAAAGTCTTATAAAATGCGGTGCTTTTGACGGGCTCGGCGCAAACCGCAAGCAAATGTATACGGTTATAGAAACCGTTCTTGAAGAGCTTGAAAACACAAAAAGAAGAAATGTTGACGGTCAGATAGGATTCGGCGACCTTTCTTTTGAAGAAGAAGTGCAGGAAATACCCGTCAGCTCTTTTTCTTATCCCGATATTGAAGAATTTCCGCAGGATTTGCTTCTGAAATATGAAAAGGATGTTTCGGGAATGTATCTTTCCGGTCATCCGATGAGTAAATATCATACTATATCCGAAAAGCTCAGATGTGCTAAAATTTCCGATATTGTCAGCGAAGATTCAACGGTATATAAAGATAATGAACGCGTTTTGATTCTTGGCTTGATTGGCTCAGTTAAGAAAAAAATAACAAAAAATGATTCAACAATGGCTTTTGTTAATCTCGAAGACACTTCCGGAAATATCGAAATGATTGTATTTCCCAAAACATTAATGGAAAAACCTGCTATGTTTTTTGAGGGTAATATAATCCTTGTTCACGGCAGAATAAGCATGCGTGAGGATGAAGACACGAAAATTGTTTGCGAGGCTGTTGAAGCGTGTCCCTCAGAAGAATCTGTGTCCGAGCCGCAAAAAGAGAAAAAGAAAGCTAAAGGATTGTTTTTGCGCTTTGATACTGAAAATTCTCCTCAGATTGAATGTTGCCGAAAGCTTCTTGCGATTTTTGACGGAAATGAACCTCTATATTATTATTTTAATGATAAAAAGGAATATAAACGCAATCCGACAGGACAGGGGATTGACGTTAATCAGGTACTGCTCAAGGAGCTTCGTAAAATTCTTGGGGATACGAATGTAATTTACAATGGATAGTGCTAATAATACACTTGATAACAAGCAATTTTTTTAGCAAAAAATGTATATTTCATTGACATTATGTTATAAAAAGTGTATTATATAGCTTGAACATTTTTCAAGGAGAGTAATTGTTATGAAGACTATCGGCGTTTTAACAAGCGGCGGTGACGCCCCGGGAATGAATGCTGCAGTTCGCGCAGTTGTCAGAACCGCATGTGAAAACGGAATTAAAGTATACGGTATTAACAGAGGCTATCAAGGTCTTATTGAAGGTGACCTTCGTGAGCTTAACATCAGAAGCGTTTCCGATATAATTCACAGAGGCGGCACAATGCTTTATTCTGCCAGATGCAAAGCTTTCAGAGAAGAATCCGGCATGCAGCAGGCTATTGATACCTGCAAAAAATTCGGTATCGAAGGTATTGTTGTTATCGGCGGCGACGGCTCTTTCAGAGGTGCACGCGACCTTTCACTCAGAGGAATTCCCTGCATTGGTGTTCCCGGTACTATCGATAACGATATTGTCAGCTCTGATTACACAATCGGTTATGATACTTGTCTTAACACCGTTATGCAGATGGTTGACAGAGTCAGAGACACTGTTGAATCCCACAGCCGTTGCATCGTTGTTGAGGTTATGGGTAATAGATGCGGTGACCTCACTCTTAACGCAGGTATTGCAGTCGGTGCGACCGCAATTGTTATTCCTGAAATTCAGTCTGATATTGAAAAGCATGTTATTGAAAGAATCAGAAGAACACAGAAGACTGATAAGAAGCACTTTATTGTTATGGTTGCAGAGGGCATCGGCGGCGTTGAAGAGCTTGCCAGAAATATAGAAAAAGAATGCGGTGTTGAATCAAGAGCCGTTATTCTCGGCCATGTTCAGAGAGGCGGTTCGCCCACAGTTCGCGACAGAGTTGCGGCAAGCCAGATGGGTTACAAGGCTGTTCAGCTCCTCATGCAGGGCATCGGTAACAGAGTTGTTGTTCAGAAGGATGATCATATTATCGATTACGATATTTATGAAGCTCTTAGCATGGAACGCACTGTTAATCATGAACTTTATAAAATTGCTCATGAGATTTCAATCTGAGGTAACTAATGATTTCCAATGAATTTTTTACCCTTCGAAAAAGAATAATTGAAAGAGATTTTAAAAATCTCAATGATATGCAAAAGAAAGCGGTTCTCTCAACAGAGGGACCGCTTTTGGTGCTTGCCGGGGCAGGAAGCGGAAAAACAACCGTTCTTGTTAACCGAATTGCAAATATAATGAAATACGGCAAAGCATATTTCAGCGATAAATGCTGTTATGAGCCTACTGACAACGAAATGGCTTTAATGCGTGCTGTTGCTGACGGTTTTGTTGACGATGTGTTCGATATTGAGCCGCTTTTGCAGGTTGATGCCGCAAAGCCATGGGAAATTCTTGCAATTACGTTTACCAACAAAGCCGCGGGTGAACTTAAAGAGCGCCTTGAAAAAATGCTTGGTGAATCGGCAAGAGACATATGGGCAAGCACTTTCCATTCCTCTTGTGTTCGTATTTTAAGAAGAAATGCCGACTATCTGGGATATACTTCCAATTTTACCATTTATGATACTGATGACAGCAAACGAGTTATAAAAGACTGTCTTAAACAGCTTGGAATGAGTGATAACATACTTAATCCCAAGAGTATTATGTCTGCGATTTCAAGCGCAAAGGATATGCTGATTTCTCCGTCTGAATACATAAAAGAGAACTATATGGATATACGTAAGCGTAACATAGGTTCTGTATATGAAATGTATCAGAAGCGTCTTAAGGCTGCCGATGCAATGGATTTTGATGATATTATTGTCAATACCGTCAGATTGCTTCAAGACAATAAGGAAGTTCTTGAATATTATCAGCGCAAATTCAAATACATTATGGTTGATGAATATCAGGATACCAACCATGCGCAGTATGTTCTTACTTCGCTTCTTGCAGGCGGATATAAGAATAT
>JAZLCS010000111.1:0-9282 GCA_045614385.1 Acutalibacteraceae bacterium
TTCGTCGGTCAATTCAACAATAGAATCGCCAAGCTTATACCACTGATATTCAGCATCTGCACCTTCTGTGACCTCAACGTAGGGTTCATGGGCTGTGGGCTGATGAGTGATTTCACCGAAGACTGATACGGTAATATCAAATTCAACAGCATAATCTTCAAATACATACATTTTTAAAAAATAGTCGGCACCTGCTTCTGCCTCAAAAATGCAGTAGAAATCATAAGTATCGGCATAATCATTGTCGTCGTCGCTTGCAATTTGATTGCCATCTGCGTCATAAACACCCACATACGGGTCAATATCAGCTTCACCTATATCGGAATAAACAACGTATGTGCCGTCTGCTTCGGTGGTGGACTTGCATTCTGCATAACTTTCTGTAGGCACGGATACGGTTTTTGTTTCGCCGAGTGAGATTGTGTAGTCAGCCGCAAAAGCTGTCATCGGAATTACGGCAAGAATCATAAGCATTGCCATAATTACCGACAAGGTCTTGTTCATTTTTTTCATAATGTCATCTCCTTATTTTTTGTAACCTGTAAATATAAGTTTACACGGTAATTATATCAAATAAAAACCCATCGCACATCGTACTTTAGTGCAAATTTTCGTTTTTTTATAAAAAAAGACGGCAGATTTTTCTGCCGCCTGACTTATTATTCGGTTTTGTGGTCGTTGATAACAAGTCCGCTTTCACGCACCCTTACCGCAAGCTCGGTACGGTTGCGGAAGCCTGTTTTTTCTCGCATTGCCTGAATGTGTCCCTTAACCGTTCGCAGAGACATTCCGAGCTTTTCGGCTATATCCGCATCGGTTTCTCCGTCAACAACCAAACGGATAACAAGAAGCTCCTTTTCGGTGAAATCAAAATTCATCGCATCGCCGAGTTTAAGAGTAGGCGTTGTGTCGGGGTAAACCGAGCCGCCTGCCATTGTTCTGTCCATTACCTCAAGAATTTCTTCGGACGAAGCACTCTTATACCAGAAGCTCTCAACTCCCGCTTCACGGGCTCTGTCAATAAAAGTACATTCGGGCTGACTTGTGACAATGATAATCTTGATTTTCGGGAAGCTCTTTTTGATTTTTGCTGCCGCATCAAGTCCGTTGGCATCCATTGCGGTGCAGACGTCCATCAGAATAAGGTCAATCGGTTTTTTCAGGCAATAAAGTTCTGCCATTGCCGCACTTTCAATAGATTTTTCAACCTCATAATTATCGCTGTTGCTCAAATAAATTTCAAGCAGCTTACGAGCCATAGGGTCATCTTCAACTATAAGAACCTTATACATATCTGTTCACCTCTTTCGGAAGTTTTACGGTAAGCCGGAATTGCGGAGAAGATTTGATTTCCATTTCGCCTTCAAATCGTTCAATCTTTTTGCGAAGAGAGCCGAGTCCGCCGCCCTCGCGGATTTCGGTTGACGGAGCATTGCCGTCGTTGGAATAAGTTGCACAATAGTATTCGTCAAGCTCCGAAAACTCAACGAAAAGCGTTGATGCCTGAGCGTGACGCACAGCATTGGTGAGTGTTTCGGTTGCGGCAGAAGTAAACAATTCAGCAATGATATTATCATAGGGCATTATGCCTTTGATTTCAACCTGAACACCTGCAAACTCCGCAATTTCAATAAGCGACTGCAAAAGGTCCGTGCTCATAGAAGGCTCTGCTTCGGTGCGAAGAACGGCAATGTTCCTTTTCCACGCATTGATAACGGGTTTGTAATCCGCATCGGGCAGAGTCAATGAATGACGGGTTGCAAGAAGTGCCTGACCAAGCTCGCTGTGAATACGGATTTTTGTTTCAAGGCGTTCTCTTGCCCTTGTTGTTTCGTCAACACTTTCACCGTAAACACGGAGTCTTGCGTTCATTTCTTCAAGCTCGTCATTGTTGTCACGGAGTCTGTTCGTGAGTTTGTGAAGGCTTGTTGTATCGGTTGCAGTAATCTGAAAAACATGTTCAATTTTCTCTCTTGCAAAGGTATAAACCGTACCGTCCTTCAAACGGAATTCGGGGTTATCACCCTCAGATACACGGTGGACTTCAGGCGTGGTTTTGCCGTTTCGCAGAACACGCCAGAACGAATTTGCGTTCTGTAACTCTTCGCCCGTTATAAGATAACTCAGCTCGTTCATTTTGTAGTTGATAAGCTGAACAGTGCCGTTAGGTTTTGAGAAGCAAAGACCTGTAGGAAGATTGTCAAAGCTTTCTTTGATTGAAGTGGTGGTAACCGTATTCTTGCGGTACTTATATTCACCGACACCGATAAACACAAGAAACGCAAAATCAATGATTATAAATGCAAGGGTAAATTCAAAATTTTCAAGAAATCTGATGCTGAGCAGGGGCATTTCACGGAAACAGAAATCTGCATTTATTCCTGTTGTGAGAATAATCGTCAGAGCAAAGCCGATAATGTTCATCGCAACCGTGAATATCTTTGTCGGAAGTTTGTATTCACGCAAAAACAGGTTTGGCAAAAGGCAGATGTCAACCGTTGTAACAAGGAAAAGAGCCGACATAAACACAGCCTTTGCAACGTTGCCGAATTCAAGCAGGTTAAGCATCCGAAGCACCTCCTTGCTCAAAAACCATATCAACGGTAAGGTCGTTTTCATCCGCATCAAAGATGAATTTTCCGTCTGAAATCTCAATGGTTTCAAGTGCAGAATAATCTGCCGAATTTTCACAGCCGATTTGCAGGCAGAGTTTTACGGTATTGTTTTCACATCGGAGAACAACCATAATTGCGTTGATATCAAGCAAAAGCGTTTCGATTATTTTTTCAAATACATCATATACCGCAACGGCGGTTTCAACGCCGATGAAAGACTGGCTTTTGCTGTCAAGAGAAGTGAATACGCCAAGCTGTTTAATATTATCAAGCGATTCACGAAGACAGAATTCAAGCTCTGCCGATGAAATTACTTCGTTTTCTTCGCCAAGCAGAAGCAAATTACTTCTGCGCTTTATGTACGCACTGAGCACACAAATCTGTGTAAGGATATTCTTCTCCGAACCGGGATTTTTTTCAAGGCTTGCAAGAAGCTCATCAGCCTTTGAAAGCTGAGAAGAAACATCGGAAGCAATTCGGTCATAAAGACGGTTTTTTTCATCAAAACGAGCCTTCTGCTCTTTGATGTCAATTTCCGCTTTGAGAAGATAGTTGTTTTCGCTGAGTCTTTCGCCCGTTTCTTCAAGGCTTTTCATAATCTTTTTAATCTGCTTGACGTCACTTTGCCAAAGCACATATCCGCCCGAAACAGGCTTGCTGTGAAGAATTGTTTTGCCAAGGTCAACAGGTTTTGCCGTTGCGCTTCTCATAACATCTTCAGGCAAATCATCGGCATAAGACGAAATATAACGGGTCTGAAAATTATTATCAACAACCTGCGCCGATACCGTTGAAATCTCAAAAAGTTCTGTGTAACCTGCGTTTGAACGGATAAGTCCGCTCTGAATTGCACTTTCAAGCAGCATTGTTATCATAAGACAGTCAACAGCGGTAAGGTCGGCTTTAATGAGCTTTAGTGCATAAATTGTCCAGAAAGCAACGGAACAAGCCATAATGACAAACGGAAGCTTCTGGAATGTTTTACTGCCGGGCACTCGGCTTTTAACAATAAGCATAACAGCAAAATAAAAGCCGAGAATACTGAACCACGCGGCAACTATATAGAAGCCGAAACCGTATGTATAATTGCTGTTAAAAAGTTCAATTCCGTTTGGGAATCTGAAAATTGTCAGATGAATATCATTCGTGAATACATACACAATCAGCAGAACGGCAGGAATATAAAGCAGGTTAAGTGCTTTGGGCATTTTATATTCGTCAGGCTTACCGATATATATTGTAATAAATACGCCGATAAGCGGAATAAGAATCATCGGAATATAGAACGCATACCACAAATATCTGCACAGCGGATCAAACTCCGAAACGTAAAACCATTTGCAGGTTCGCACCAACAGCCACGAAGCCATCAGAACACCGACGGTTACAAGGTAACGGCGGATTTGTGCATTGAGAATACGCCTTTGCAAAGATATAACCCAGCCGAGAAGCAGAGTTATAAAAATAAAATGCGAAATTATTATAAATGAATTGCCGAGATATGAGTTGGTAAGCGGAAATTCTGCACCGTTATACAAGATACCTGCCATTGATAAAACCAATGCACCGATGAGATAAAACATCGTTTTTCGCTGCGTCTTGTACATATTCCGCCTCCTCTCATTTTTGTTTAAACTAAATCATAGCATACAATTAAATAAAAATCAAATTTGAAACAATAAAAGGCCGATTACAAGCAAATAATCGACCTTTTATACAGATATTTTATTGTGCGAAAAATCTTAAAGCATCTGCTCTTACTCCGTTTTGAATATGAAAGGCTTTATGAAGATAATGTTTCGGGCAAGGTGACCGACGAATGGTTTATGCAGATGGAAACCCTGACAGCGCCGCTGCTCAAAAATATAATTGAAATAAAAAAATCGAGTGTTCACAACTTGAATCCGTTATGAACACTCGAGATGGCGGAGAGTTAGGGATTGCTGAAAAACAATTTTTCTGAGTGCTCGACTTTCGGTTGCTTGAGGACTGCGAAAGCAATAATTAACTCGACGCCCTAAAAACATTCCCCCGGAATGTTTTTTTGACGGGCTTTCGAATCCCAACTCTCATTTATAAACAAAAAAGAGCTATACCTGACGGTATAACTCTTTTTTTCTGGCGGAGAGTTAGGGATTCGAACCCTAGGTGAGTTTCCCCACACAGCATTTCGAGTGCTGCACCTTCGACCACTCGGACAACTCTCCGTATATTGAGCTTTGCTGTAAAGCTCAATTATTCTATCAAATTAAAATGCCTTTGTCAATTGCTTTTTTTGATTTTATCTTATAATCACCCAAAGGATGAGGTTCAATATAAGAAATATGATATTGACTGCTGTGAAAACCGCAATATATCTGCCTGCTGAAACTTTTTCTTTTATTACGAGCTTGAATGAAATCAGGCTTGCCATTGATGCAATCAGCGTGCCAAGACCGCCGAGATTAACGCCGATAAGCAGGTCGGAGGCGTTGTTTGTAAATCCTGAAAGCAGTATTGCGGCGGGCACATTTGAGAAAATCTGGCTGGAAGCGATGCCGGCAATCACTTCGTTTCCGTTAACAATCGAATGAAGAAAATCACTGACCGGTGCAATATTTTTCAGATTTCCGATAAAGATAAACAGAAATGTGAAGGTTAAAAGAAGGGAATAATCAATCTTTGCAAGCGTTTTGCGGTCAAAAATCAGAATTGCAGTTATTGAAACAACAAGTGTTATCTCAAACGGCATAACACGGAAAACCGTCAGAAGCGAGGCGATGAATAAAACTGTATAAATAATACACAGCTTATAATTTGTTTTTTGATTGCTACCGTCGGAAACAAATTCAAGATTTTCTTTTTTGATAAAAAATGCAAAAACAACTGTCAGAATAAGCGAAAGGAGCGCATACGGTAAAAGGACTTTGAAAAAATCCGCGGTTTTCATTTCAAAGGAAGAGAAAAGATAAAGATTCTGCGGGTTGCCTATGGGGGTTAACATACTGCCGAGATTTGCGGCAACGGTTTCAAGCGTAACAAGCGGTATAAGCAGCTGCGGCTTGTTTGAAAGGGTAAGGATTATAATTGAAAAGGGGACAAAAGTTATAAGCGCAACATCGTTTGTAATTATCATTGAAGAGAAAAAACACAGCAGGCTGAGAACGAGACATAAGCTGCGTGATGTTGATGCAAACGAAAGCAGCTTTGCGGCAAGCTGCTTAAACACTCCGAGGCTGTTAAGCCCTGCCATGACCGCCATAAGGCAGAAGAGCAGACCGAGAGTGCGGAAATCTATGTATTCAATATAGCCTGCGTTCGGCTTTATGATGAATGCCGAAAATGCGGCAAGCACAAACGAAACTATCAAAACCGCTTCGCTTTTTAAAAAGTTTTTTATTTTTGTCATTATATCATCTCCGGATGTGTTGATGTATATTTCATTAAAAAGGCACTTAACGGTTTCGTTAAGTGCCTTTGGAGCTACTGGTCGGACTCGAACCGACGGCCTGCGCATTACGAATGCGCTGCTCTACCAACTGAGCCACAGTAGCAAATCTTAAGATGCTTATTAGTCTGCAAAACATTATAAGATATATTTGAAGATTTTTCAAGAGCTTTTTTCAGATTTTTATGCCAAGTAACAATTTGTCAACAAAAGCTTTACAATTTTGTTATCAAATATTACAAATCGGCTCTTGATTTAATAAGAAAAATAAGTTATTCTATAAAAGTAACAACATCGAAGAACAGGTTACTTTTATCTTTTATACATATGGAGGAGAACATATGAAGAAAAATATTATTGCAATATTTTTGATTTTTGCCATGCTTATGAGCTTTGCAGCTTGCCGCAAGCTTGATGAAAGCGGTGCTTTTGTTATTGAAAGCAAGGTTTATGTTGTTGGTGATGACGGCGTTGAACATGATGTTCAGAGTGCCGTTAATGAAGAAGGAAAAGAAGAATTCTTCTATTATGATTCAGTAGGCAACAAGGTGGTTGTTAAAGAAAAGGACGTTGTTGTTAAAACAACAAGAGTTGCGGCGACAACGGAGGCTTTGCCTTTTGACTATGATTCGCTTTCGCCCGAGGAGCAGTCCTTTGTTGACAGCTTTAATGATCCCAACGCTTTTGATGAGCTTATAGATTCCAGCGTTGTTCAGCCGGAACTTGAATTTTCAGAGCTTATGCCCGAAGAAAGCTTTGAAGAAATTGAGGTTGAAATCGGCAACGACGGAAAGCCTGTTCATGATGATATCAAGCAGACATATGAAGACCTCATTAAAAGCAACAAATTCACAATGGACTTTAATATTAAAGGCAACATGAACGGCACGGATGCTGTTGTTCCCATTGTTGCTATGCGTGACGGCGACAAGGTTTATTTCAAGGTTGTAATGCCGGTTGATGACAAGGGCTCAATGGAGTTCAACTGCATTATTAAGGATAAGCAATGCTATCTTATTGTTCCCAGCATGAGAGCGTATCTTATCGTTCCTGCAGAAACTGTCGGTGAATTTATTCCCAGCGATTTTGTTACAGAATCCGAGACCAACGTTAAATATCTTTATACTGCAGAGGTTGAGCACGAAGGCGAATCCTATTTGTGCGATGTTTATGAGGATCCTCAGGGTGCAACAATTAAATACTATTATAAAGACGGCGAACTCAAGAGAATGGAGAATATTGTTGACGAAGCAAATACCACCATTATCGAAATCAATGAAATTTCAGCCAAGGTTGACAGCTCAAAGTTCAAGGTTCCCAGTAATTATATAGATATGACCAAAATCATGGGAAGCAATTTTGATTTAGGCAGTCTGACACAGTGATAATATGAAAAAATGTGCATTGATAACGGGAGCTTCGGGCGGAATCGGCAGCGAAATTGCCGTTCGTCTTGCAAAAGACGGATTTTCAATTGCCGCTTGCTACTGTTCCGATAAGAATTCTGTTCGTGAGCTTGAAAAAGAGCTTGCAGGAATGGGTGCGGAATATCGCATATATCAGCTTGATGTTTCCGACAGAGAAAATGTAAATAAAGTTTTTGCAGACGCCACCGAATTTTTCGGCGGCGTTTCTGTGCTTGTGAATAATGCGGGCATAGCTCAGCAAAAACTTTTCACAGACATAACCGAGCCGGAATTTGACAGAATAACGGCGGTTAATTTCAAAGGCGTTTTCAACTGCTGCCAATGTGCGGTGCCTTTCATGGTAAGCCAAAAAAGCGGTAAAATAATCAACATTTCTTCAATGTGGGGAGTATACGGCGCATCGTGCGAAACAGTGTATTCCGCAACTAAGGCGGCGGTTATCGGGCTGACAAAGGCACTTGCCAGAGAGCTGGCACCAAGCAATATTCAGGTTAACTGCGTTGCTCCGGGAGCAATTGATACAAAGATGAACAGCAACCTTTCAAACGAAGAAAAGCTTGCTTTTGCTCAGGAAATTCCGATGGGCCGTTTCGGCACGGCGGCGGAAATTGCCGGAGTGGTTTCTTTTCTGGTGAGTGAGGATTCAAATTATCTGACAGCTCAGGTTATAACCGCAGACGGCGGATTGATTTGAGTGTTGGCGGTCCTAATGGGCATATTGCCGAAAAAATAATCTGCTTTTTAGTTATAGTTCACAATTGATTTAGTTACTCCGATATGATAGAATAAATATATTATAGAAAGTCAGTGTTTCAATTGACTGGTTTGGAGGAAAGTGTATGGCTAATTGTCCTAAATGCGGTCGCAAGCTTACCATAATGGATTGGCGCCCGAATTGCCCCGACTGCGGCGTTAACCTTGTATATTACGGAATGGAAGAAAGGCTTCTCAAAGAAGCAGATGCCGCTGAAGCGGAACATGCTAAACTTCAGAAGAGAATAGACAGGCTTAAGGCTTCTTTCATAGGCTCTAAGCTTACCATAATCAGAATTGTGCTTTCAATTCTGCCCATCGCGGCACTCATGCTGCCTTTGTGCACGGTCAGCTACAGCGGTCCGTTCATTGAAGCCACAACCACAACGGTTAATGCCATTGAAATCTACAATCTTATTTCCTCTCTTGATTTCGATGCTTTAATCACAATGCTTGGCTCATCGGTTGTCGGCACAAGCTTTATCGGCTATGCAGGTGCTCTTGTTTGCCTGCTGCTTTCGTTGGTCTTGGTTATCGTCAGCCTTGTTATGCTGACTCTTGCATGCTCGCCCAAGGGCAACCCCAGAAATATAACTCTTAACTGCCTCACAATCGCTCTTGCGATTGCATCGGTTGTTTTCTTCAACATATTCTCAAACGGCATTTCGGCTGTTTTCCCCGAGTTCATTAGCGGTTCGGTCGGCTTCGGCATATTTGTTTATATCGGAATGCTTGCTCTGCTGCTTGCAATCAATATTATCATTGCCGTTAAAGGCGTTGATGTTAAATATAAGCAGTGCTATGTCGGCGGCATTCCCGCTGAGGAGTATTTTGAGCTTGTCGAAAAAGGCACGGATGTTGAGGTTATCCATCAGATGATGGCTGAAGCTCTTGAGGGAAAAGCAGCTACAGAAGAAAAGAAAGAAGAAGCAAAAGCATAAAAGATAAGACAAAGAGCTGTCTCTCAGTGAGACAGCTCTTTTTACATATGCTTTTCAATAAAGCTTTTAACTTTTAAATCATATTCGTCCTTGGCATCATAATAACTGTATGCGTGAAC
>JAZLCS010000112.1:0-2255 GCA_045614385.1 Acutalibacteraceae bacterium
TTGAAACAAAAGCAGAAGCTGCAGCTGTTTCTCTTAAAAATACCTGCGACCTCAACTGCGGCGAAACATACGATGCGCTCATCGATGCCTATGAACAGGATCTTGTAACAGAGGATGAAATTACCGCTGCTGCCGAAAATCTTTTCACAATCCGTTATCTTCTCGGTGAATTCGAAGAGGAAAGACCCTATTCGGACATCGGCTTCGATAAGCTCGACTGTAAGGAGCACAAGGCTCTCAACCTTGAAGCGGCTGAAAAGTGTATCGTTATGCTCAAAAACGATAACTTTCTGCCTCTTGATAAAAACACAACAAAGAAAATCGCTGTTGTCGGCCCCAACTCAATGTCCGTAACAGCTCTTGAGGGCAACTACAACGGCTATGCTTCCGAATATATTCATGTTGCCGACGGTATCCGCAGAGTATTTACCGATGCTTCAATTACCGTTGAAAGAGGCTCAAACTACTGCGATGAATCTCTTAACCATTGGTCAGGATTCCAGAACATGATAAGCGACGGTATCGCCGCCGCTGCAGAGTCTGATATAACAATTCTCGCTCTCGGTCTTGACTGTTCAATAGAGGGTGAAGACACAGGTTTTGACGATGATTACACCGCCTGCGGCGATAAGCGCTCTCTTTATCTGCCTGCAACCCAGCAGAAGCTCGCAGAGGCAGTTTGCGATGTTTGCGACAATGTTGTTGTTGTGCTTATGTGCGGCAGCTCAATCGATCTCGGCGAAAAGGTAAGAAATCACGCCAAGGCAATTTTCCACGCATGGTATCCCGGTGCACTCGGCGGTCTTGCTCTTGCAAACATCATGTCGGGCAAGGTGTCGCCCAGCGGCAAGCTTCCCATTACAATCTATGACGGCAAGCATCCCGTTCCCGATTTTGAAGATTACGATATGAAGGGCAGAACCTACAGATACATAGACGGCGAAGCTCTTTATCCCTTCGGCTTCGGTCTTACATACACAAAATTTGCATTTACAAATGCAAACGCAGAAGTTGCTGACGATAAAATCACCGTTACCGTTGATATTACGAATAATGGCGGCATGAAGAGCACGGAAAAGGCTCAGGTTTATGCTTCTTATACCGACAGCAGAGTTGCAACTCCTCACTATCAGCTTTGCGCAATAAAATCTGTTGAGCTTGATGCAGGCGAAACAAAAAATGTTTCTCTTGATATCGACAGATACTGGATTAAGGCTGTGCTCGAAGATGGCAGCAGGGCAGAGCCTGACGGAAAGATTGCTCTCTACGTTGGTGGTCACCAGCCTGATGCTGTGAGCGAAAGACTGACAGGTTATGCCTGCGAAAAGATTGATATCAGATAATCCAGGAGGATCCTGATGAAAAAGAACACTTATAATATTCTTGCGGTAGCTAACCTTGCTGTGCTTGCTGTATGGACTGCAGTTCTCGTTGCGGCAAGGGTAACGGAGAGCGACGCATTGTCAATTGCTTTTGTCTGGGTAACGGTTGTTGCGGTTATAATTCCCGTTGTTTACACCGTTGTTTCTGTCATCGGTCTTGTCCGCAAGGCAGAGCTCAATAAAAAGCTGCTTGCGGCGGCCTATGCAATGAATTTTGTGTGGCTTATAGTTGTTATAGCTGTTGCAAAAACAGCAGTTGATATGACGTCACAAATTCTCTAAAGGAGAGCAGATATGAAAAAAATAATCAGTATCTTATGTGCGGTTGCAATAGTTTTTTCAAGCATATCAATGCTTGCCTTTGCGGTTGACACAAGCTATAAACCTTATGAAGACAGCCAATACTTTGAATACGGAGATTATGATATCCATTACAGAGTTGTGGCCGCAAAGGGTGAACGGAAGGGCAGAATCATGATGCTCCACGGCTTCCTTTGCTCAACTTATGCATGGCGCAATATGGCTCCGATTCTTGCAGATGCAGGCTATGACTGCGTTATGGCGGACCTTCCCAATTTCGGCTTTTCAACAAGAGAATCCGATGACATAACAATCGTTGACAGAGAAACTGTTATTGTTGAGCTTATGAAAAGTATTGCTCCCATGGAAGAATGGATTATCGCAGGTCATTCGATGGGCGGCGGCGTTGCAACAAATATTGCAATCGAAAATCCCGTCGATGCGCTTCTCCTTTATTGTCCCGCTCCTCAGAGCGAGTTTCCCGAAGCTATGGAAGGCGTAATGACTTCGGGTGTTATGAAGGGCATTATGAACGCTTTCTTCAAGTACGGAACAAAGATCGATTTCCTCGTT
>JAZLCS010000113.1:0-77479 GCA_045614385.1 Acutalibacteraceae bacterium
TTAAGATGCTCTGTGAGGTCGTTGATTCTCTTTGTGAGAACAGCGATCTGAACTTCGGGTGAGCCTGTGTCGCCCTCGTGAAGAGCATATTCCTGCATGATTGCGGTCTTTTCTGCCTGTGTCATTTTCTTTCACCTCATTAAAATATTTGCCTCAGCCCCCAGAATGCGGCAGGTGAATACCTCGGTGAGGTTTACTCCGCAACCCGAGAAGCGGGCATGTGCAAATGGGATTATATCACAAGGAATTTGAAAAGTAAAGTCTTTTTTTAAAAAATTATTTCAATGCCCTTTTCGGTTTTTCGGCATAGAATGAATTGAGGGAATTTTTTCCCGAAAACAAGGCGGCTGCGTCAGGCGGTGGTGTCGGCTGCGTGCCGATGCCCTTGGGGAGCCGGATGACACATGGCAGCCGCCATAATCATAAATTAATTCGGAATTCATAATTCCGAATTAATTCTCTTTGACTTTGTTGAGAGCCTTTAACGGGTCAACATTTTCGCCGTCGATAAGAATTTCAAGGTGAAGATGGTCTTCGTCGCTGATTTCAACGGGAATATGCCCGAGTGAGCCGATTTTGTCATACATCTTAACTTCGCTGCCCTGTGAAATGCAGCTGCCGCTTTTGAGCCCGCAGTATCTTGCCGTCATGCCGTTTCCGTGGTCGATTTCAACAACCGTTCCCCAGAAGCTGTCGTCATAAACCTTTGTCACAGTGCCGTCGGCGCAGGCAACAACGTCATTGCCCGCACTGCCCGCAAAATCAACGCCGTTATGCACTCTCCAGTCGCCCATTGTTTTGGATTCCACCATTTCGCCGTTGCTGAAGTCCTTTATGATATCTGTACCCATTGGCAGGGCAAAATTGCCCGAATACGGTTTGTTTTTCGGAATTTCCGTGGTTGAGGGTGCCGAAAAAATTCGTTCGTCGGCAATTCCGCTCACTCCGATGTTGACCTCGTCGGTCAGAGGCTCGGGGATTTCCTCAACGCTCCATTCAACTGTTACGCGTGAAAAACTTTCTTCTTCTATCGTACCCGCGGAATTTTCACGGATTGCGGCAACGGTGCCGATACCGACTGCAAGAACGCAGGCAAAAAGCGCAAGATAGATATTGGGGGATTTTTTGAATTTTCTTTTCATTAATATGACCTCTTTTCACTCATCTGTTTTTCATCCGTATTTTGGTCAAAAATGCTCCGCATTATTCCTGCACACAGACAAATAAAAAAAAAGAAGCAATAAAAGCGGTTTTTTTGAAAATTTCTCTTGATACTTGCGGAGTTTTCTGTAATAATAATAAGGTATAATTATTTTTATAGAGGTGTATATTATTTTGGATAATAAAAAACTTGCTCAGCTTCTTTTTCCGCATATTGACAAAACCCCCGATTATTATGAGGAGCTTTATCCCGAAAGAAATCTGCCCGAAGGCGCAAGAGTTGCGAGATTTGCTCCCTCGCCCACGGGTTATCTGCATATCGGCGGTCTTTTCAGCGCGCTTGTTGACGTGCTGACCGCGCAAACAACAAACGGTGTTTCCTTCCTCAGGATTGAAGATACCGATAAAAAAAGAGAGGTTGACGACGGCGTTTCGGCGATTGTTGAGGGCTTCAACTATTTCGGCGTTGAATTTACCGAAGGCGTAACCGGCTACGGCACGGAAAAGGGCGCATACGGCCCCTATACCCAAAGCAAAAGAGCCGAGCTTTATCAGACAATCGCAAAGAGCCTTGTCGAAAAAGGTCTTGCCTATCCTTGCTTCTGCACGGCGGACGAGCTTTCAGAGCTTCGCAAGGAACAGGAGCAGGGCGATGCTCTTATCTGGGGCTATTTCGGCAAATGGGCAAAATGCCGCGATTTAACATATGAAGAAATAGAGAAAAACCTTGCCGACGGTAAGCCCTGGGTGCTCCGCCTTCGTTCGGGCGGCACGGGCGAAAAGAAAATCGTTTTTGAGGACGTTATCCGCGGCAAAATCGAAATGCCCGAAAACATAATCGACGAAGTTCTTCTCAAGTCCGACGGAATTCCCACATATCATTTTGCCCACGCCTGCGATGACCATTTTATGAGAACAACTCATGTTATCCGCGGCGAGGAGTGGATTTCCTCCGTGCCCAAGCATATTGAGCTTTTCAGAGCATGCGGTTATAAGCTCCCCAAATTCGCTCATACTCCGCAGGTTATGAAAATCGATGAAGAAACGGGTGACAAGCGCAAGCTTTCAAAGAGAAAAGACCCCGAAGCGGCGGTCAGCTACTTCTTTGAAGAGGGCTTCCCCAAGGAAAGCGTGCTCGAATATCTTCTGACCCTGCTCAACTCCAACTTTGAGGACTGGCGCAGGGCAAATCCGAAGGAGGATATTTCAAAGTTCCCGTTCAATCTTAAAAAGATGAGCTCCAGCGGCTGTCTTTTTGACCTTGTCAAGCTCAACGACGTTTCCAAAAACGTTATTTCGGTTATGACCGCACAGCAGGTTTATCAGAATGTTGCGGAGTGGTCAAAGGTTTATGACCCCGAATTCAATGAAATTTTCACGGCAGACCCCGAATTCTCAACGGCGGTTGTTAACATTGACAGAGAGAATCCCAAGCCCCGCAAGGACATTGCAAAATGGAGCGAGGTCAAGGATTATGTATCATATCTTTATAATCCGCTTTATCAGCCCGATTACACAATGCCCGAAAACATTGCAAAAGAGGATGCCGCGGCAATTCTTGCAAAATATGCCGAAGTTTTCTCCCTTGCCGATGATAAGGACACTTGGTTTGCAAAAATCAAGGAGATGTGCGAGCCTCTCGGATTCACACCCAATGTTAAGGAATTCAAAAAGAATCCCGAAGCGTTCAAAGGCCATGTTGGCGATATTTCAACGGTTATCAGAATTGCCCTGACCTCACGCAAAAACACTCCCGACCTTTATTCCATCATGCAGCTTCTCGGCGAGGATGAGATAAAGGCAAGGTTGAGTGCGGCGATTGAAAATTTATAATTAATAATAAAGTTATTCCATTCCCCTTAAACAGAAAGGATGTATTACCATGGATGAAATGAACGTAAACTCAAATTTTATATATGATTTTATTGATGAAGACCTTGCAAACGGGGTTAACACCCGCGTTCAGACCCGTTTCCCGCCCGAGCCCAACGGCTATCTTCATATCGGACATGCCAAGGCTATCACAATTGACTTTGCAACTGCCGAAAAATACGGCGGCATATGCAACCTTCGCCTTGATGACACAAACCCCTCAAAGGAAGATGTTGAATATGTTGACGCAATCAAGGCGGATATTGAATGGCTCGGCTTCAAGTGGAACGATGTTTATTATGCTTCAAGCTATTTCGATTTTATCTATGAATGCGCAATAAAGCTCATTAAGAAGGGCAAGGCATATGTCTGCGACCTTACCGCCGATGAAATCAGAGAATACAGAGGAACTCTTACCGAGCCCGGCAAAAACAGCCCTTACCGTGACCGTTCGGTTGAGGAAAACCTTGACCTTTTTGCCCGTATGACCGCAGGCGAATTTGCAAACGGCGAAAAAACTCTCCGCGCAAAAATCGATATGGCGTCGCCCAACATCAACATGCGCGACCCCGTTATTTACAGAATCGCTCATGTTACTCACCATCAGACAGGTGACAAATGGTGCGTTTATCCCATGTATGACTTTGCTCATCCTCTTTCGGACGCAAGAGAAAACGTTACCTATTCACTCTGCTCTCTTGAATTTGAAAACCACAGACCTCTTTATGACTGGTTCATCAACGAAATCGGCTTTGAAGAGCCTCCCAGACAGATTGAATTTGCCCGTCTCAACCTCAACTACTGCGTAACCAGCAAGAGATACAATCTTGAAATGGTTCAGAAGGGTATCGTTGACGGCTGGGATGACCCCAGAATGATTACCCTCTGCGGTATGAGAAGAAGAGGATATCCCGCGGCGGCTGTGCGCGAATTCATCAACAGAATCGGCGTTTCGAAAGCGGACAGCGTTGTTGATTACGGCCTGATTGAAGCCTGCGTAAGAGATAATCTCAATGAAAACGCCCCCAGAGCAATGGCTGTGCTTCGCCCCCTCAAGGTTATTATTGACAACTATCCCGAAGGACAGAGCGAGGCAATTGAGGTTGAAATCAATCCGCTTAAACCCGAACTCGGCACAAGAACTGTTCATTTCTCGCGCGAAATTTTTGTTGAACGCGATGACTTTATGATTGAGCCTCCCAAGAAATATTTCAGGCTCTTCCCCGGCAATGAGGTCCGCCTCAAGAGCGCATATTTTGTAACCTGTAACAGCTATGAAACAGACGAAAACGGCGAGGTTACATGCCTCCACTGCACATATGACCCTGCATCCAAGGGCGGCGAAGCTCCCGACGGCAGAAAGGTCAGGGGAACAATCCACTGGGTCAGCGCTTCCGACAGCGTGCCCTGCGAAATCCGCCTTTATGACCGCCTTTTCTGTGCGGAGAATCCCTTTGTTGACGGAAAAGAAAACTATCTTAATCATCTTAATCCGAATTCTCTTGAAATTCTTGAAAACTGCCTTGTTGAAGGCGGACTTAAGGATGCAAAATGCGGCGATGCCTTCCAGTTTATGAGACAGGGCTATTTCTGCGTTGATAAAAAATCAACCGATGACAAGCTTGTCTTTAACCGTACGGTTGCCCTCAATTCTTCGTGGAAATAAAAACGAAAGGACTAAAACAAATGAAAGCTCTTTACCGAATTGTTAATGTGCTGCTTGCGGCAACCATTTTCCCCGTAGCACTTTTCCTTGACTTTGTTATTATCAAGGTTTCAACCACGCTTTTTGATGCCGGCATTATGGAAACCTTTACGCTCAAAAAAATTATTGACATTTTAAGGGGCGAAGAAACCCTTTTCGGTATTCCCATCGAGCTTGGCGAAACAAGCCTTACCTGGCCCGCGGCTCTTGACCCCGCAAAAGGCAGGCTTATTGCAACGGTTGTTTGCTTTGTTCTTGCTTTTGTTGCCGCTTTGTTCATTATTGTCTGGTCGGCTTGCAGCAACAAGCGAATCCCCGTTATTATTGCAAGCGTTGTCGGCTTTGCTTCGGTTATCACAATGACAACCTGCTTCCATTCCGCGGCGTCGCTTCTTACCGAGGGCGTTATCAACGTTGTTGAGCTTTTCAGTTCAAGCTGGCTCATATCCCTGGTCGGCGAGCTTATTAATGTTGATGCGCTTGCATTTGCAGGCTTCCAGAACGGCATGCTGATTGTTTTCATCTGTCTGCTTGTCTGGACGGGCGCGTATTATCTTGTTGAAATCGGCGAGCCCAATGAAGAAAAGTCCGCAAAAAAGAAACATAATTAAGGATAGGTTGACATGAAAAAACTTGTTTCAATTCTTTTGGTTGCTGTTTTTGCTTTAAGCTTCACCGCCTGCGCGGATAATTCGGATTTTGAGCAGGATCCGGTCACGCTTCTTCAGAACGATGTTATCGGCTCATTCGGAATCAGCCATACCGACAAAAAGATTGTTTCATATATCGCCGAAAACAATTATGTGAAGTATATTCTCATCGGATATCAGAACGGCAGCAAGATAAGCGAAGAGACCCATTATTTTTACAATAATGATGGCGATTTTGAAGAGGCTGCGGAGCTTTATGAAAAAGACAGCTCTGTCACAATCGACAGCGAAAAGCGTCATATCTCAATGCTCAGCGCGGAAATCCACGAGGGAAGCTACAGCGCAGATTGCGAGATGCTGGAAAGCAAAGGATATACAATCAGAAAAGTAGACTGAAAATCCGAATGAATATTTTGCTCCGATGCGGTTAAAATAGTCGCAAGCGGGATTTACTGCCCGCCAAAACGCAAAAAGGGAGCAATAGCTATGAAAAAGGCAACAGTTGCCCTTGCCGCCGCGCTTGTTTTGATTGCAGGCATTTTTGCCGGCTGCAACGGCGCAGACACGGGCAAAGTCTCCGACACCAATGAGGATCTTGGCGGAGTAATTACCGAAATGGCAACGGATATTTCCGATATGTTTGACGGCGATATGATGACCTCCGATGTCAGCGACACCGCCTCAGCAACAGAAATCTCAACACAAACAACAACAGCATAAAAAAAGAAGCATTGCGTTTGCAATGCTTCTTTTCATTTGTTTTATGTTTAATTATGCTGCAACTGTTGTTTCTTCAGCAGGATTTGTTCTGTCGATTGAATAATTAACAGCGTTTCTGTAACGGAAGGTTACGGGAACTGTACCCATTTCTGCAAGAGAACCTGTGCCTGTAACTTCTGTTTCAACGTCAATGTTCTTTACATATTCGATTGAAATAACTTCGTCGGTTTCAACGTTGGCTGTGATGATAATCTGGCAGTCCTTATATGTAAGAGTGGGCTGAGCAACGGTCATGTATTTTTCAGCCTTTTTGAATTCTTCAAGAACTTCGTCAACATTGCCGAGTTCGTATGCCTTCTCAAGAGTTGCGGGAAGAGTGGGGCTCTTGAGGTTAACGGTTATTGTTCTGATAAACTCGTTATCAACGCATGTTGCGCTGTCGATATCGTCAAGAGTGAGCTGGCTGACATAAGCAGCGCCCTTAACGGGGATGAAAGCTGCAACGTCTTCGCCGTATTCAATGCTTGCGCCGTCTTCGTGAAGCATGTAGCTGTCAAGCGAAGTGATGGCAGCGTTAAGATAGTCGTTGTCGCTCATGGGAAGGTCGTTGCCCTCTGCGTCCTTAGCCTTTTCGATGCTCTTGCTCTGGCTCATTTCAACAGCAGCTTTTGCGCTCTTGACTTCATTTATATGAAGGTTGAAATATTCAAAAATGGTTACGGTGTTTGCCGCAAGAGCTTCGGGGGAATAGGTTGTGTCGGTAACAACGTTGCTTTCTTCGTCAACCGATGTTGTGATGTCGGTGGGAAGAGGTGTTTTAACATTGATAGTGGTTGTGGTGGTTGATTCTTCTTCTGTGGTTGAGGAACAGCCTGCAAATCCGAAAAGCAAAGAGAAAACAAGAACAACGCTTATCAATGCCAATATCTTTTTATTCATCATAAATATCTCCTTTCGCAACCGGCAACAGCCGAAATGCGGATTAATAAAAACATTATAACATATTGATTGCCAAAATACAGCCAAATTTTATGAAATAAAAATTTTTGTTGAAAGTGAAAAAATTAAGCTTATTCCGTTTGTGTAAAATGCATAACAATCAAACATTAATACCCTTTTCATCAAAGAGAAAAGCTGTTTCAAGGCAGATATCAAGACCGGCTTCAAGTGCCTTGAGGTCAAGATTTTCATGGGTATCAAGTCTTGTGTGATAATAACGGGCGGGGGTGGGGTCCATTGCGCAGAAGGCAGCCGCCTTGATTCCGCACTTGCTCTTTGTGACAGCGGCGGCGTCGGTTGAGCCGAGGGGGATTGATTTGAAGGGGATATCGTCATAGCCTGCGATTTTGCCGCCCTCTCTGACAAGCTTGCAGGCTTCAGGGCTGTTGCTGACGGTGCCTGTCATATCCTTGCTGTAGATAGTCATATGGTCAAAGTCACGGATAGTGTCAAGCGCAATAAAAACGGTTTCAACATCAGAAAATTCCTTACCGTGTTTTTTGCAGAAATCCTTTGCGCCTCTGAGGCCGACCTCTTCAGAGCCGGTGCAGAGAGCAACAACCTCTGTGTTTTCGAAGCGGATGTCATTATCCTGCATGAATTTGAGAATCGCGATGGAGGAGAAGCAGCCCGTGAGGTCATCGTTTGCGCCCTCAACAATGCGTTTTTTGTCATAGAAGAATGATGCGCCGATAAAGAAAACGATGAATCCGAGCATGATGTAGCTGAGTATGTCAACCGTTTGCGATGCAACAAAATCGGGGTCCGCGCTGCCTTTGACAACGGCGATGATGCTGCAAACCACGCAGAAAACAACGCCGATAAGTGCGCCGCCGACAACGGGATAGAGCAGCTTGCCTTTGGCATAATAAGTGAAACGCCATTCCATAGCCGAATCGGCATGGCCCGCAAAAATTATGCGGCGTTTTGTTTCACCCGAGGCCTTGCGGATGCCGTAGGTGTTGTATGAAGTCTTTTTCGGCAGGAATTTATCCAGCGTTTCGCCGTAAAAAAGAAATTCGGTAACTATGAAGAAAATGCAGATTGCCGCAAAGGCAACAGACACATAGAAAAGCGGAACAATTCCGAAAAACTGAGCAACAAAAAACAGAACGGAAGAAATGCTCATCAAAACAACCGAAAGGGGAATCCAGCCGAGGAATGCTTTGGGATGAACGGCAAAAGAATCAACCTTCACCTCGTCGCAGCAGGTCTTAAGCTCCTCCGACATATATTCAATGCCTTTTTTTTCAGCTTCGGTACCCGAAAATCTGGGGCCGATTTCTTTGCACACCTTTTTAATGCTTCTGGCAGCATAGTTTGTGTACATACGTCTTTCCGACTGATAGTTTTTAACGCTTTCGTTTGCTTTCAAAAACAAACACTCCTTTCATTTTTTCCAAAACGTCTTTCCCGTTTGTGATATTTTTATTAATAATGCGGTTTTTGTTTGACAACCGCTTGCATTCCTATTAGAATATATAATGTTAAAATTAATGAGAGAGGTTATACATAATGAAAAAAATTCTGACAATGGTGCTTTTCGGCATTCTTGCCGTTGTTCTTGTCGGCTATGCGGTTTCTTCCCTGGCTTCAAAGGATGACCCTTCCGTTGCCGACGGCACGGTTATCGACATTGAAAACACCGAATACGACATGCAGGTAAACGCCGCTGTGCAGACAACCCTGCCCGTTATCAAAATTGAAAATTATGAATACGCCTATGCAGGCTTTGAGCCGGCTTTTGCAAATGTTGAAATCGAGGACTGGAAAATGCTGCTGGTCAACAGGGATTATATCCTCCCCGAGGATTTTGAGGTTGAGCTTGCACCCTGCATAACCTCTGACCCCGACAGCATGAAGCTTGATTACCGCGTTGCGCCGCATTATAACGAAATGTATCTTGCCGCGCTTGCAGACGGAGTTGAGCTGACTCCCGTTTCGGGCTATCGCTCGGTTGAACGCCAGCAGAGAAACTTTGAAAATAAGATTCAGAAATATCTTGACCAGGGCTACGGAAAGGTTGAAGCCACGCAAATGGCGGCAACGATAATTCTGCCGCCCGGCACAAGCGAGCATAATGCGGGGCTTGCCATGGATATCTGCAGCCTTGAGCAGAATTTTGAGGAAACCGAAGAATTCAGATGGCTTGATGAAAACGCCGCGGACTACGGCTTTATCATGCGCTATCCCGAAGATAAGCAGGATGTGACAAAAATCATCTATGAGCCGTGGCACTGGAGATATGTCGGCGTTGAAGCCGCCAAGGAAATGAAGGCAAGCGGCGAATGCTTTGAGGAATATCTCGGGGTTGTGAATAATTAAACCTTGCGTTTATTCTCCGGCTCTCCGCCTTCGGCGATGTTTTCTCTTTTAAGAACAACCAGAACGGTTTTGAATAAAATTTTAATATCAAGCGAAAGGCTCTGTTTGTCAATGTATTCCTTGTCAAACAGGGCTTTTTCCGATATTGAAAGGTTATCTCTTCCGTTAACCTGAGCAAGACCCGTTATGCCGGGGCGCACGGAATAGACGTTATATTCTTTTCGAAGCTCGCGGATTTCCTTTTCTTCGGGGATAAGAGGTCTGGGGCCGACAAAGCTCATGTCACCCAAAAGCACGTTAACAAGCTGGGGAAGCTCATCAAGGCTTGTCTTGCGAAGAAATCTTCCGCTTTTTGTTATATATTTTTCGGCATCCTTAAGGTCGGCGGTTGCAGCGTTCCTTGTGTTTCTTCTCATTGTGCGGAACTTATAAACATAAAAAAGCCTGTTGTCTTTGCCGACTCTGTATTGCCTGAAAATAACAGGTGTTCCCGCATCGATAAGCACAATAAGGCTTATCAGCACAAAAACGGGGAACAAAAGAATGATGAGCAGCAGGCTCACCGTAAAATCAAAAGCTCGTTTCATTTCACACCTCGGATTTATGAACGTTTTGCCCAAAAAACATAGTCTTCTATCAGAACCGCTCTGACGGGAGCACCTTCAAGTCCGTCATAAAGAACCGGCGGAGCAAAAAGGAAATAATTGCCCGGCTCAACCTTTGAAAGGTCAAGCCCCTCAAGAACTGCAATGTCATTTTGCAGAAAAGCTTTGTGAGGGCCCGTCTGGTTACCCTTGCAGCCGATTGAAAGGGAATCCGTGCCGATAAGCTCCAGACCGCGCTCGGCAAGCTCCTGCGCAGAGGAATCCATAAAAAACGCCCTTCCCCCGCCTTTTATGAGCAACCGCTTGCAGTTTTTTGGGAAGCAACGGTCAACATAATCGCCCGTTATAATTCCCGGCGGCACCTGCAAAACCGTGCACGGACCTATGTAAGCCTCTATCGGCATTTCTTCAATCGTTTTGCCACCGCTGATAAAATGCAGCGGTGCATCTGCGTGGGTTGCCGTGTGTGAACAGGCATGAACAACCGTCAGATTGCATTCGGCGTTCTCGCCGATTTCGCAAATCTGCTCATATTCAGGCTCAGGGTCGCCCGGATAAACATCGCTTGAAAAGAATTTTCTTGAAATGTCAATCAGTTTCATGCATGCTCACCTACATTATTATTTTGCATTTTCCTTTAACGATTCCATTTTCAGATAGGCATTGATGAAGCCGTCAATGTCGCCGTCCATAACAGCATTGATGTTACCTGCTTCAAAGCCCGTTCTGTGGTCTTTTGCGAGAGTATAGGGCATGAAAACATAGGAGCGTATCTGGCTGCCCCAGGCGATTTCGCGCTGCTCGCCCTTGATGTCATCGATTTTGTCAAGATGCTCTCTTTCTTTAATTTCGATGAGCTTGGATTTGAGCATTTTCATGGCAACGTCTCTGTTCTGATGCTGGCTTCTTTCAACCTGGCAGGCGCAGACGATGCCCGTGGGGATGTGGGTAATACGAACGGCGGATGAGGTTTTGTTAACCTTCTGACCGCCCGCACCGCTGGAGCGGTAATAGTCTATTTTGAGGTCGTCGGGGTTGATTTCAACCTCAACGGTGTCATCAATTTCAGGCATAACTTCAAGCGAAGCGAACGAAGTGTGTCTTCTGCCCGAGGAGTCAAACGGAGAAACACGCACAAGGCGGTGAACGCCCATTTCGCCCTTAAGATAGCCGTATGCATTTTCGCCCTCAACAAGAAGAACGGCGGATTTGAGACCCGCTTCGTCGCCGTCAAGGAAGTCAAGCATGCTGACCTTGAAGCCGTGCTTCTCGCCCCAGTGCTGATACATTCTGACAAGCATCTGATTCCAATCCTGCGCTTCTGTTCCGCCTGCGCCGGCGTGGAAGGTAAGAATGCAGTTTTTAGCGTCATATTCGCCCGAAAGCAGGGTGCTGAGAGTCATTGCGTCAAGCTTCGAAACGAAGGAATCAACGCCTGCCTTGCATTCGTCGAACATATCAAGGTCTTCTTCTTCGTTTGAAAGCTCAATGAGCACAAGAGTGTCATTGAATTCGCCCTCAAGGGAATTATAAGCTCCGACCTTGTTTTTGAGCTGACTGATTCTCTGCTGAACCTTCTGAGAATTTGCAAGGTCATTCCAAAAGCCCTCTTCGGCGGTCTGAGCCTCAAGGGTTTCAATCTCTTTATTCATATCGTCAAGGCCGAGAGCCTCGCGAAGCTGCTTGAGCTTTTCTTCGTAATCGAGCAGTGAAAGTCTTAATTCTTCAAACTGAACCATAAAAAATCTCCTGATGCATAATTTTTCATCCTATATTATACCTAAAAAGAAAGAGATTGTAAAGAAGTTTATATATTTTTTAATTAGCAATTGCAATTTTGTTAATAATTAGGTAAAATATATGGTATATTATTATGCAGACACAGAAAAAAGGAGTTGACTCCGTTGAATTATGAAAATCAAGCCTGCTCCCACTGCGGCAAGCCGCTGAGGGAGGGTGAGGATATTGTTGTTTGCCCCGTGTGCGCAACCCCGCAGCACAGAGAATGCTGGATGCAGGCGGGTCACTGCGCAAACGACGGGCTTCACGCCTCGGGCTATGTTTGGAAAAGAGAAAGAGTTAATCAAGCAACAGAAACAGACGAGCCCGCCGGCGACAGCAGAATATGCCACATTTGCGGCAGCGAAAACCCTTCGGACAGCCTGCATTGCGGCAATTGCGGAGCTCTTTTCGGAGAAGAACAAAACGCTCAGCAAAACGGACCAAAGCAATGCGGCTATTGCGGCACGGTTAACGACGATGATGCGCGCCACTGCAAAAACTGCGGAGCACCTCTTTTAAATCAAGGCGGTTTCTTTTCGGAAAATCCCTATCTGAGAGATTCAGGATTTGCTGCCGATGAAATGATTGGAGAAAACAAGGCGGATGACCTTGCGTTTTTCGTTCAGGCAAGCACACGCAGGTATCTGCCCAAATTTAAAAGATTTGCAAAAGGCAAAAAGCTTTCTTTCAATTTTGCCGCTTTCTTTTTTGCTCCCTACTGGTTCTTTTACAGAAAGCTGTATAAGGCGGGTGCATTCTTCATTCTTATGTTTGCGGCAGTTTCGCTGATGCTTTCGGGCTTCACCTCGGATATAGCGGAAGCTTCCTATGAATTCACCGAAAAATACGGCATGGTTGATTATTCAGCCGCAACGGAAGAAGAGCTTCTGCTTTATGAAGAGGAAATTCTCAAAGCGAGCGACGAGCTTTATGAAGCAATCAAAAAACCCGTTCTCATCGTTGCAGGCGTTATCTTTGCAATGAATCTTGTCTGTGCTCTTTGCGCCGACTATCTTTACTATAAAAAAATCCTTGCGGATATGAAAATCATAAACGACTCCGTAAAAGAAGAAAACATGAGAAAAATGATGATTACGCGGCGCGGTGGTCTTTCCCCCCTCGCTTTTGCGGCAAGCCTTCTGGGCTATAACTCTCTCATAAACATTCTGATTTATGCGGCTGATATGATAATGAACAGTTTTTAATTTGAGTTTTGGAGGAAAACACCATGAAAGTCAGAAAAGCGATTATTCCCGCAGCAGGTCTCGGCACAAGAGTTCTCCCCGCATCAAAAGCCGTTCCCAAGGAAATGCTTAACATTGTTGACAAGCCTGCAATTCAGTATATCGTTGAAGAAGCTGTTGCGGCAGGAATCGAAGACATCCTGATTATCACAAACAGAGGCAAGGGCGCTATTGAAGACCATTTTGACCATGCGTTCGAGCTTGAAGCCGGTCTTGCAGGCAACCCTGCAAAGGCAAAGCTTTATGAAGATGTTAAAGCCTGCGCAAATCTTGCCAACATATATTTCATCCGTCAGAAAGAAACAAAGGGCCTTGCTCATGCGCTTCTCTGCGGCAAGAGCTTCGTGGGCGATGAACCGTTTGCCGTTCTCTACGGAGACGACGTTATCGTTTCAGAGGATCCCGTAACCGCTCAGCTTACCCGCTGCTATGAAAAATACGGCAAGGGCGTTGTTGGCGTAAAAGAAGTTACAAGGGAGCTTATCAAGCTTTACTGCACACTTGATGTTTCGCCCATTGAAGGCGAAGACAGAGCGATGACCTGCCGCCAAATTATCGAAAAGCCGACAGACGACCAGATTCTTTCGCTTTTCGCCATTCTCGGCAGAGTTGTTCTTCCTCCCGAAACATTCGAGCTTATCGAAAAGGGTCTTGCCGCAACTCCCGAGGGAGAAGAATTCTATCTGACCGATGTTTTCACGGAGCTTGGCATGAACGACAAGCTGCTTGCATATGATTTTGACGGCAAAAGATATGACATGGGCAACAAGCTCGGTATTATGAAAGCAAATTGCGAGGTTGCTCTTGACCACCCCGAAATCGGCGAAGGCTTCAAGGCATATCTTAAGGAATTGGTTAAAACATTTTAAAAAAAACCGCAGGATTTGTTTCCTGCGGTTTTTTATGCTGATATCTCGCGCCTCCCCTGCATGGTTATGTTGTCAACTTAACAGAACATTTAAAATCCGCCTATGGCGGATTCGGCGGCTTGGGTCAAGCCGCCCTACAAGGAATGTGTGTGTATCAAAACACTCAGCTCAACTTTGCCTCAAGAGGGAGCCAAATGAATTGGAATATAATTATTTATCATTCGTTACGTTGCCGTCGCCCTGAACGGGGATTGCTTCGCCGAGATATGTCGGCTCGGGCTGAACGATTGTGTATATAAAATCCTTATTTCTTGCAAGAATTTCGCGGATATCCCTATAAAGCTGACCGCCGTATTCGCGCAAATCGGATTCAACGCCGTATGCCTCAAGCCCGAGCTTGCGCGCGTCATAAATTGCGCGGGGCAGGTGATAACTCTGGGTGACAATCAGAACCTTTTTCGCCTGAAAAATATCTCTTGCGCGATACATGCTTTCATAGGTTGAAAAGCCTGCATGGTCCATGAAAACATCCTCAGAGGCAAGTCCTCTGTCTGTTGCGAAATTCTTCATAACGTTCACTTCGTCATATTCGCTGCTTCCGTGGTCGCCGCTCATGAGAAGCTTTTCGCTTGCGCCGTTTTTGCAAAGCTCAATGCCCACAAGCAGCCTGTCCTCCAGCATATGGCTGGGCGTATCGCCCCAGACTCCGCAACCGAGAACAAGCACACAGTCATAGCCGTTGCCCGCGTTTTCCATATCAAGAATATACTGTTCCGTGCTGCCTTTTATATAATAGTTTATGCCCAAAACCGCCGCAGCGCACACAATACCGATGCAGACAAGAACAACTGTAAGTCTTTTTAAGATTTTCATTTTTATCTCTCCGTTTTTCTCAGGATGATAAAAGACGGAGAACAGAAAAACCGTTCTCCGTCTTTTATCGGATGGCTCTGACATTGTTGCTCACAAATGCAGAATATGATAGAAATATCATACTTCAACAGTATAAAGGATAAAAACGAATCCGTCAACAGTTTTTTACAAATTTTTAAGAATTTCTTAATAATCAGGGAAATCAATATCGGCTTGCCGCAATACCGCAGCAAGCCGCATTTTTATTATTCTGTTCTGAGTGCTTCGACGGGATCTTTTCTTGATGCGATTTTGGAGGGGATAAGGCCCGAAATGAGAGTGAGCACAACGCTGATGGCAACAAGGATTATTGCGCCGTCAACAGGCAGCTTTGCAACGTTGGGCAAGCCTGCCAGATGCTCGATAATCGCATTGATGGGAATTGAAAGAAGAACGGTTGAAAGAATACCCATCGTGCCCGATACAAGACCCACAATGAATGTTTCGGCGTTGAAAACTCTCGAAATATCCTTCTTTGATGCGCCGATTGCGCGAAGAATACCGATTTCCTTTGTTCTTTCAAGAACTGAAATATAGGTGATAATACCTATCATGATTGATGAAACAACAAGTGAAATTGCAACAAAAGCAATGAGAACATAAGAAATGATGTTGATAATTGTTGTGACGGAGGAGAGAAGAAGCCCGATATAATCGGTATACTTGATTTCTCCTTTTTCGTTGCCTGCTTCTGACTGAGCCGCATTGTATCTTGCAATTTCATCTGAAATCATGTCCTTTGATTCAAAATCAAGAGGATAGATATAGATTGACTGAGGCGACTCAAGGTCGGCAACGCCGAGAATGGAAAGAGCCTCTTCATAGCTTTTGGCATAGGGTTCGGGCTCCGGTTCGGGTTCGGGTTCGGGCTCGGGCTCAACAACGGGAGCCTGAGTCTGAGTTTCTCCCTCGCTCGGCTTTTCGCTCTCTTCGGGCTTGTCGGTTTCGCCTTCGCCTTCGGCTGCGCCCTCTCCGCCTTCGGCAGGGGGAGCAACGCCGCCAAACTCGCCGCTCATGATGGCATTGAGCATCTTGAGCTTTGTTGTTTTATCCATCATCATAAGGAACGAAAGAGCCTGCTCGCCGCTGACCTGACCCATGCCCTCGATTTCCTGACCTTCAAGCATTTCGTCAAGATAGCCGATAAGCTCATTTCTTTCGCCGATTGAAAGCATGGTTTTGAGCATAAGCTCAACGGTGCGTTTCATTTTATCAGCTTCTTCGCCGCTGTATTCGCTGTCAATTGCGGCGTAGATTTCTTCTTCCGTAACTGCGGGGAACTGGCTGAAATCGGGCATGCCCGTTGCGGTGGGAGTAGCTTTGGGTGCGCCGTTTGCAAGAGCGGTTGCGCTTGCCTTGGGTGCCGTGTCCGCAACAGCCTCAACGGCTGAATCTATCTGCGGGTCAAGCGAAACACCCGATGCCGCAGGAGCTGTTGTTGACTTGGCGGCAGTTTCTGCTTCAGCATTTTCCTTTTCAAAAGGAATGCCTGTGAAAACATCGGTTTTCGGGTCAGCCGTCTGCTGCTTAACGATTTCGCATTCGTTGGTTGCGTTGATTATGTGCTCTGTGAGTGCCGAAGTGTAGCCGATTGCGCCCATGGTAGTTACCATAATCGAATCTCCGGCAGGTCTGACAATGCCGACGATTCTGATTTCTTCGCCGTTTTCGATAAGCTTCTGAACATATTCGGCATCGCCGCGCATATCGTTCCAGGTCTTTGTTTCTTCGTCATATGTGAAATAATCGGGTTCAAGAACGATTTTGAAGGTCATGTTGAGAATATCGTCATATTCAATTTCAAATTTCTGCGGGGTATATTCTTCTCCGTTCTGAGCCGCCATGAACGCCTGCATCATGTCCTGACCCGTTGTCAGGCCGAGACCCTGAATTGCGATATCGCTGATTTCGTTGTTTTTATCAACAATGAGAACAACCTCATTATAATTCTGAGGCCATGCGCCCTGAACAATTTCATACTGGTCGCGGAGCATTGCGTCATTGTCAATAAGCTCCTGCCATGAGTTCATATAAGCGGTCATCGAGGTCATCATGGAATTATCCATGCCCATGCTGCCGAGATTGATGCTGCCCATCATGGTTTCCATCATTGAAATAACGGGGCTGGGATAAACCTGATTAACGCCCTTTGAAGTGTCCGATGAGAAAATATTGATTGTGCCGCCGTATTTATACTGAACGCTGCTTGCATATTGGTCAATCGTGCTCAGCTCGCTTTCAAGATAATCCTTGAAAGCCTTGAGGTCGTTCTGGTGAATTTCGGATGTGAAGGATTCCATCATGCTTGATGTGAGAGTGTTTGAATAAACCTTGTCAAGCGCGTGGTCAACCTCGCCCGTTGGCGACATGCCCGCCATGCCCGTCATCATGGAATTCATATCCATTGCGGTTTTTTCTATCATAACGGGATAAGAGGTAAGAGTTTCCTGCTGAATTGCGTCGATATATGCCTGGAAACCGCTTGAAAGAGCAAGAATGAGAGCAATGCCGATTATGCCGATGCTGCCTGCAAAAGAGGTGAGAAAGGTTCTTGCCTTTTTTGTCATGAGGTTATTCATCGAAAGTGAAAGAGCTGTCAGGAAAGACATCGACGGCTTTTTGGGCAACGCTTTTGCCGCCTTTTTTTCGCTCCTCTTTTCTGCTCTTGATTTTTCCCTGCGCTCAACATCCTCAGTTGTGTAAGGATTGGAGTCATTAACGATGTTGCCGTCAACAAGGCGGATTATTCTTGTTGAATATTCCTCTGCAAGCTCCGGGTTATGGGTAACCATGATAACAAGCTTTTCCTTGGAAATTTCTTTGAGCAAATCCATAATCTGAACGCTTGTTTCGGTATCCAGCGCGCCCGTAGGTTCATCGGCAAGAAGAATTTCGGGGTCGTTGACAAGAGCTCTTGCAATTGCAACCCTCTGCATCTGACCGCCCGACATCTGATTCGGCTTTTTGCTTATCTGGTCGCCGAGGCCGACCTTTTCAAGAGCCGCTTTTGCTTTTTCTTTTCTTTCAGCCTTTGAAACGCCCGAAAGAGTCAGCGCAAGCTCAACGTTTGACAAAACGCTCTGATGAGGAATCAGGTTATAGTTCTGGAAAACAAAGCCGATTGAATGGTTGCGGTAGCTGTCCCAATCGCCGTCTTTGAAATCTTTGGTTGACCTGCCTTCAATAACAAGGTCTCCCGTTGTGTATTGGTCAAGGCCGCCGATAATGTTAAGTAAGGTTGTTTTTCCGCATCCCGAATGGCCGAGAATCGAAACAAATTCGCTCTTGCGGAATTCGATGTTAACGCCTTTAAGAGCGACCACCTTTGAGTCGCCCGTCGGATATTCTTTCACTATATTTTTCAGTTTCAGCATTAAGATTACCTCTTGACAAACCAAAATCTAACTGTTACACTTGTAACAGTTGCAGTGTAACATTAGTTTATGAACAAAATGTTATCAAAAATCGCTTTTTTATTAAAAACATTCAAAATGTTACAAAACAGGGGAGTTTGTAATGCGAAAGAGAAATGAAGTTAATGTTCTGACCAAGGAATGCATTGTCACGGCACTGCTTCGGTTGATGAGAACCAACAGCTATGACAGCATTTCGATAACCGATATAACCAACCTTGCGGGTGTTTCAAGAATGGCGTATTACCGCAATTACAGCAGCAAGGATGAAATTCTGCTCAAGCATATTGTTGACCAGGAGCAGAAGCTTTTAGATGAAATCAACGGAAAAAAAGCCTCTGATTTCAAGGGCGCCATCTCTTATATTTCGGAGTTTTTTCAGGCAAATGCCGATGTTATAAAGGCAATCTATGATGCGGGTCTTGCGCATATGCTTACGGAAATGCTTGAAGAAAGGGTTTACACCTATTTCCCCGTTGCAGCCTCTGCAAAGGGCGGCAGATACGCCGTTCATTATTATGTGGGCGGCATTCTTTCGGTTTTCAAGCTCTGGTTTGACAACGGAATGGTTGAAACGGTTGATGAAATTTCCGAAACAATTTATAACCTGATTAACAACGAAGACGCGATTGATTTTGTGGTTTTGACTCAGAAGGAATAAAAGTTAACGGCTTGTACGATAATCCGTACAAGCCGTTTTGTTATGTTATGCTGTCAAGAAAATACTGCATAACCTTGTTTGAAACCGTTGAAGCAATGCCCGAGCCCTGCCCGCCGTGCTCCGCGATGCAGACCACCGCAAGCGGCAAATCCGCTCTTTGTGAATAGCCGACAAACCACGAATGGCTTTTTGCGTTGTCTATCTGAGCCGTGCCCGTTTTGCCGCACATCTGAAGGTTTTCAAACTTCCAATCACCGTATTTATCGGCAACGTTTGAGCGCAGAAGCGCGTTGAGCCTTGCAGCCGTTTCGGGCTTTACCGTAATAATTTCTTCGGGCATTCTGCCGACTATATCGGAAACCGTGCCCGTTGAGCGGATTCTGTCGGGTGCATAGCCTGTGCCGCCGTTTGCAATCGCGCCCATGATTGAAAGAAAATGAGCGGGATTAACATAGGTTGTGGATTGCCCGATGCCTGCCCAGCCAAGCTCCGCCTTGCTTTTGTCAGAAGGGTCAAAACGGCTCTTTGTCAGGCGGATTTCTTTCGCATAAAGCTGGCTGTTGAAGCCCATTGACTGTGCCGTTGATTTAAGCTTTGATGCGCCGAGCTCAATTGAAATCTGAGCAAACGCCGAGTTGCAGGAATTGTTCATCGCCTCCTGAAAGCTCTGCTTGCCGTGTTCGCCGTTGCAGATAACCGTGCCGTCGCCGGTTTCGTATTCGCCGTCGCATTCGAACACACGCAAATCGATATCGGGGATGTTTTCAATCGCGCAGGCGGCGGTAACGATTTTCATAATCGAACCGGGAGTATAGATTCCCGAAATAACATTATCAAGAAAAACGCCCGAATATTTTTCGTTTGTCAGCAGGTCTGCGGGCTTGTTTTCAATGTCATAGGTCGGCTTTGAAACGCTGCAGAGAAGCTGGCCCGTTTTGTAATTATAGACCGCAACCGCGCCGTTATAATCACCGAGAGCCTTGTATGCAACCTTGTTTGCCTCGCTGTCGATATTCAGCGTTATATTTGTGCCCGTGCCGCTTTGCTTAAGGTTATATATTCCTTCGATTTTGCTGTAGCCCGAAAGCACATCGCGGTAAAGATAGTGGGTACCCGTTGAAATATATCCCGCAGTATCGCCCACAACATGGAGCACGGATTTTCTGACGCTTTCGCTGTGCGCAAAAACTCTTTCGTTGTCGGAGCTTTTGGCAAGCTCAACGCCGTTGATGTCATAAATCGTGCCTGCATTAACTATTGTTCCGCCCGAATAAATATGGCGGTTTGCCTTGTGTGAAGCCCATTCCGAGCCGTTGAGAAAAAGGCTCACGAGAAAGATTACGATACCTGCAACAAAGGCGAGAATCAGAGCGTAAATTACGGCGGCACGCCTTGCGGTTATCCTCATGATGACGCACCTCCCTTTGCTTTTTTGACGGGAGCTGATTTCTGAACCTTTTTGATTGCGATATCGGGCTTCGGCGGCTCAAACGGAGCACCTGCCGCCCTGATATAAGCGAGCAGACCCCATGAACAGAGCATGCTCGAGCCGCCGCGGCTGACAAAGGGCAGGGTTACGCCTGTCAGCGGCAGCAAATCCGTTATGCCGAAAACATTCAGCGAAAGCTGGAAAAGCAGCATGCCCGCTGCGGAAACCGCCGCAATTGCATAAAAGGTTGATGCCGAGGATTTTGCGGAGCGGATTGCAAACAGCGCAATGCCTGCAAAGCTGAGAAGAACGGCAATGCCGATTATAAGCCCCATTTCTTCGCAAATAAGGCCGAAAACAAGGTCGGTTGAAGCGGCATAGACATCGCGAAGATAGCCTTCGCCGAGACCCAGACCGAACAGACCGCCGCTTGCGGAATATATAAGAACGCGGGTTTGCTGATAGCCTGTTGTGTCCATGAAATCCCAGACATGGCGGTAGGCGGCAAAGCGGTTTGCAACATAGGGCTTGAAAAAGATTATCAGAGCCGCGCCCATGAGAGCAACGGTGCATATGAGAACGATGGTTCTTATGTCGCCCGAGCGCATGAATGCAATGAGTATAAAGGTGAAAAAGAAAATAAGAGCCGTTCCGAAATCCTTCATCAGAAACAGCGCACCGACACAGCCGAGAGAAAAAATTATGTATTTTGTGAGGCTGGCGTTTGAAAGCAGCTTTTCAAGCGATACCGCGCCGACAAGAATGAACGCAACTTTAACGAGCTCAGAGGGCTGAATCGAGAAAAAGCCAAGGTCAATCCAGTTGAGAGTGCCGTTGATGTTCTGAGCAAGAACAAGATTGAGCGCAAGCACGCCGATTGAGCCGACGGCGGCGGGATAGCGCAGAATGCAGGCAAAGTTAACGTCTTTTATCAGCAAAAGCATTATCAGATAAACAGCAAGACCGAGCGCGATTGCGATAACCTGCTTTATTGCATATTCCTCGCTGAAGCTGGCGCACACCGTCAGCCCGATGCCCGAAAGGAAAAACGCAATTGCCTCCAGCTCAAAATAGTCGTTGCCGGTCACAAGAGTGCCGATAAGCATATAAATCCACTCGGCGGCAATATAGCCGAAGAAAATATAAACCATTGTAAGGCTCAGCTCCTCCTGCCTGCAAAGCACGCACGCCGCGCAGACAAGCTGAAACGCCGTCATGAGAGCCATAACGGTTACCTGCTGAAAATGGGATTGCTTTTTTACCGCGGCTTCTGCCATGTTTTTCCCTCCTTTTTATCCGCAATTTCAAATATATATAATCATATCATACAGATGCAAAAATTTCAAATCAATTATATTCCGCAATTTTTTTAAAACTGTTAACAAATATCGTTAAGTTTATTAATTATATCGCGTTAATATATTCTTCGGCATATAATGCCTTTGTGAGGGAATCTTCAGCCCCTTATCTTCCTCTCATAATAAAATACTTGCAAGTGAGGGAAAAATAGTGTATAATGTTTTAAATATGATTATTATAATGGGTAAAGTGCCGACAGAGGGGAAGCGTAATCAATGAATGCTTATTTTGACAACAGCGCAACAACCGCGCCGTGCTGCGAAGCGGTCAGTGCCGTTTCCGAAGCAATGACACGGTGCTGGGGCAACCCCTCATCTCTCCACAGCGTCGGTAACAGAGCGATGGAGCTGCTGGAAGACTCCAGAAAAGACATCGCTGCCCGCCTTTCCTGCACCTCCGAAGAGATTTATTTCACCTCGGGCGGAACGGAAAGCAACAACCTTGCCGTTATGGGCGCGGCTTATCAGATGCGCCGCATGGGCAGAAGGATAGTTTCAACAAGCGTTGAGCACTCCAGCGTTGATGATACGTTGAACAAGCTTGAAGCAGAGGGCTTTGAGGTCATAAAGCTTAAGGTTGACGGTTACGGCAGGATAAACGAAAAAGACCTTTTCGCCGCCGTTAATTCAAATACAATTCTCATTACCATGATGCTCGTTAACAACGAGGTGGGAACAATAATGCCTGTTCAGGCGGCAAAGAGAGCTGCCATGATGGCGCGTTCACCTGCGCTGATTCATTGCGATGCCGTTCAGGCATTCGGCAAAATGCCCGTCAAACCCGCTTCGCTCGGCGTTGACCTGATGACAATAAGCTCCCACAAAATCCACGGCCCGAAAGGAGTCGGCGCGCTTTATATCCGCAAGGGTGTAAAAATCAAGCCGAGAACCTTCGGCGGCGAGCAGGAAAAGAAAATCAGACCCGGCACGGAAGCAATGCCCGCAATTGCAGGCTTTGCCGCAGCGGCAAGGGCTCTGCCCGAGCCTGCGCGCGAACTGGAGCATATAACCATGCTCAGGGATTATATGGTTTCAAAGCTTGACGAGCTCGGCGACATAGCCGTCAATTCCCCGCCCGACGCTTTGCCCTATGTTACCAACATCTCGGTGCTCGGAATAAAGTCGGAGCCGATGCTCAATTTCCTTTCTGAAAGAGGAATTTTCGTTTCGAGCGGCTCGGCATGCTCAAAGGGCAAAAAGAGCCATGTTTTGACGCAGATGAATCTTGACCGCAGAAGGCTTGACAGTCCGCTGAGAATCAGCTTTTCAAGATACACAACAATTCAGGAAATCGATGCTCTTATTCTCGGAATTGCCGAGGGCAAAAAAGTTATAAGGGCGATAAAATAATTCGGAGATATAACATGAAGGAAATAATTTTAATCAAAAACGGTGAGCTTGCACTTAAAGGGTTAAACAGAAGAACCTTTGAGGATATGCTTGTTAAAAACATGCGCCGCAGGCTCGAATCCGCAGGAAAATTCAAATTCACAATCGCCCAGTCAACAATCGTTGCCGAGCCCGAAGAAGGCGCCGACCTTGACGAAGCGGTTGAACGCATCAAAAAGATTTTCGGAATCGCCGCATTTTCAAGAGCCGCGGCGGTTGAAAAGGATATGGAAACCATTCTGAGAAGCGCCGAAGAATATCTGGCTCCCCAGCTTCTCACGGTCAGAACATTTAAGGTTGAAGCAAAACGCTCGGATAAAAAATTCCCTCTCGGCTCGCCCGAAATTTGCAGAGAAACGGGCGGCTATCTGCTTCGCAAATTCCCTCATCTTGAGGTTGACGTTCACAACCCCGACATGGTTGTTACCGTTGAAATCAGAGATACCCACGCCTATATTCACGGCAAACAGATAAAGGGTGCGGGCGGCATGCCCACAGGCTCGTCGGGCAGGGCAGCGGTTCTCATTTCAGGCGGAATCGACAGCCCCGTTGCCGCTTATATGATGGCAAAGCGCGGTCTGGAGCTTATGGCAATCCACTTTGCTTCGCCTCCCTACACAAGCGAAAGAGCTGAGCAGAAGGTTCACTCCCTGCTCAGACAGGTCAGCAAATATTCGGGCAGAATAACTCTGTTTGTTGTTCCGTTCACGGAAATTCAGGAGCTTATCAAGGATAACTGCCCCGAGGATATATTTACAGTTATCATGCGCCGCATGATGATGAGAGTTTCGCAGATAATCGCGCAAAAAGAGCACTCGGGCGCCCTCATCACGGGCGAAAGCGTAGGTCAGGTTGCAAGCCAGACAATGCCCGCAATCGCCTGCACCGATGCAGTTTGCGAAATGCCCGTTTTCCGTCCGCTTATCGGCATGGATAAAGACGAGGTTGTTGCAATTTCAAGAAAAATCGAAACATTTGATATATCAATTCTTCCTTATGAGGACTGCTGCACGGTGTTTACCCCGAAGCATCCCAAAACCAAGCCCACGCTTGAATATGTTGAGGAATGCGAGAAGGCTCTCGAGGTGGACAGGCTCGTTAAGGAAGCGGTTGAAAACACAAGATTTATTCATATAAACGCTTATTAAGAGGAGACTCAGAATGTCAGTTTGCGAAATTCTTTCCGTCGGAACAGAAATTCTGCTCGGCGATATTCTTAACACAAATTCAAGATATCTTTCGCTTGAGCTTGCAAAACTCGGCATTTCCGTGCTCAGGCATACCACCGTCGGCGACAATCACGAAAGGCTTGCCGCCGCGCTGAAAACCGCTCTTGAAAGGAGCGATATCGTTATCGCAACGGGAGGTCTCGGCCCCACCGCTGACGACATAACGAGAGATGTTTGTTGCGAGGTTATGGGTTTTGAAATGAAGCTTGATGAAGGCATCGCGGCAAAAATCCGCAGATATTTTGACTCCAAGGGCATCGAAATGCCCGAAACAAATCTCAGGCAGGCTTATGTTCCCGTCGGAGGAACGGTTTTTGAGAATAACCACGGCACCGCGCCCGGTCTCGGGCTTAAAAAAGGCGGCAAATGCGTTGTTATTCTGCCCGGCCCGCCCTATGAAATGGCTCCGATGTATCAAGAAAGTATTGTTCCCTATCTCGCAGAATATTCCGACGGTGCAATCGTTTCACATACCGTCAGAACAATGGGAATCGGCGAAAGCGCAATGGCAGAGCTTGTTGCGGATTTGCTTGAAAACGAAAATCCGACCGTTGCTCCCTATGCCAAAAAGGGTGAGGCTCTTTTAAGAGTGACCGCGAAGGCGGATAATGCCGAAGAAGCGGAAAAGCTCTGCGTCCCCGTTATTGACGAAATAAAATCAAGGCTCGGCGGCTATGTTTACGGCGTTGACAGCGAAAGCATAGAGCAAAGAGTTGTTGAGCTTCTGAAAGCAAATAATCTTACTCTCGCAACCGCGGAAAGCTGCACGGCGGGTTATATCCCCAAAAGAATAACCGATATTCCCGGCGCAAGCAGTGTTTTTGAATACGGCGCAATAACCTATTCAAACGATGTCAAACAAAAGGTTCTCGGAGTCAGAGAAGAAACTCTCAGCCGGTTCGGCGCAGTCAGCGAACAGACTGCAAGAGAAATGGCGGCGGGCATACGCCGCGTTTCGGGTGCCGACATAGGAATTGCCGTCACGGGCATTGCAGGGCCCGGCAGCGACGGCACGGACAAGCCCGTCGGCCTTTGCTATATCGCAATCAATGCCGAAGGCTTTGAGAGGTTTGAAAAAATCGAAACAGGCAAAAATGACAGGGAATATAACCGATATGTGACCGCGTCGCGCGCGCTGAACCTTGTGAGGGTCTGTATAGAAAATAAGGAAAGAGGATAGTTCATGGACTCAAAAAAAATAACATTGATTCTTTGCCCGGTTTTCGCAGCACTGACCGTTATTTTTACGGCGTTGGCAATTATAAATTTTGTTAAGGAGCCTGAAATGCAGGCGCAGATTGAAACCAAGGCGGCGGAATATGTCATGAGCGGCGAGGTTGAGATTGATGCACCCGCAAAAAAGCTTGAGAGCGTTGTTTCCAACGATATGAAGGCTCAGACAAGCTACCCCGACGGTATTCTTGAAGAGCTTAAGCAGGCATATTCAATCAACAACAATCTTGTTGGCTGGCTTTCAATCCCCGGCACGGAGATTGACACCGCCGTTTTGCAGAGCGGCGATAACAGCAAATATCTCAAAAAAGACTTTTATGAACGCAGCACAACAAACACAACCTCAACCAACTACGGCAACATATATCTCGATTACCGATGCATAACCGACGGCATTTCAGAAAACACGGTTATTCACGGCCACACAACGGGCAAGGGAGACGGCATCCCCAAGCAGGCATTCCGCTCGCTTTATGACTACCGCGACAAGCAGACTTTTATCGAAAGCCCCATTATCAGATACAGCACTCTTTATGGAGAGTATACCTATAAAATATGTGCAGTTTTCCTTTCAACAACCGAGCCTTCGGCTGACAACGGATATTTCTTCAATTATATTTATCCCGACATGAGCGACAGTAACATGGTCGGATATATTGAGCAGGTTAAGCAGAGAACGCTTTATAACACAGGCGTTTCGCTTGAGCCGACGGATAAGATTATCACCCTTTCAACCTGTATTTATGACTACGGCAAGAGCGTTGATACCCGTCTTGTTGTTGTCGGCAGGCTGCTTCACGAGGGCGAAAGCGAGAGCATAGATGCTTCTCTTGTTGCGGATAATCCCGATTACCGCAGACCCCAGGTATGGTACAACAGAAACGGCAAGGTAAATCCTTATAAAAACGCAGAAAAATGGCAGCCCAGCGCCCAATAATATAAATCTCTTTAATCGGAGGACAAAAAGATGTCGAAAGATAACATGAACGAAAACAAAAAGCCTTCGTCGCTCCCCGAGGGACTCAGCTCCATCGCCGATGACGAAGCGATAACCGAAATAGACTTCAACGATTTTCTTGAAGAAACCTCAGGCTCGGCTCCTCTTTTTGAGGGCTTCCATGAGGATATCGAGAAAACCGAAAAGAGCCTTGAAAGCGAGCTGCAGAGCCTTTATGACGACATTATGAGCAGTGGCCCCGAAACCATTGTGCCCAAGCCCCTTTCAATGCTCACTGCAAACGAGGCGGAGCCTCAGAAGGTTGCGCTGTCTGACCCCGAGGAAAGCGAAGTAACCAGCCTTGAGGATTTATGGATGAACCCCGACGATTATTTTGACAACGATATTCCCGTTGTTTCGCTTGACGGCGATGCGGATGCAAACACCGCGGAGCCTGTAAAAGCTGTTCCCGCGCCTGCCGAAGCAGAGCAGTTTGACAGCGCAAAGAGCGATATTTTCAGCATGATCGACTCTCTCAAGTCGGAAACAGACAATGAAACGGGCTTTAACGACATTCTTTCCGAAATCGAAGCGAACAGAGAAATCGTTCCCGTTGATTCCGAGCTTTCCGCAGCGGCTCAGCTTATATCTTCTCTTCCCCAAACTCAGGAATTTGAAGAAGAGCCCGAAGAAGATGTTGAAGACCTTGATTTCAGCGAAAATGATTTCGAATGGAGTGAGTCCGAAGCTCCCGCCGCTCCCGAAATTCCTGCCGAGTCTCAGACTCCCGAAGCAGATTTTATCGATACTTCTTCAGACGAATTTGAAAGAGAGCTTGCAGAGCTTCTCGGCGATGTTCCTCCTGCCGAAGAGAAAAAGGAGGAGGTTCCCTCTCCTGCAGGCTTTGTTATCAGTGTTCCCGATGACGGTAATGACTATGAAAAGGCTGCAGCCATGCCCGAAAAGCTCTATGAAGCAACTCCCATGAGCAGCGCAAGCCTTTCTGACGACCCCGAGCTTATCGGCGAAGCCGAATACGAAGAAGAAACAGATAAAAAGAGCAAGAAAAAGAAAAAAGAAAAGGCTCAGAAAGAGCCTGCGCCCAACAGCCCGGGCGAGATAATCAGAAAAATCGTTCTTTCCATTTCGATTATAACGATTATCGTAAGCTGCGGTATTCTTGTTAACACATATTTCATTGAGCCTTATCGCTTCAAGTCCGATGCAGAAGACCTTGCTGCCCAGATGAATGAGGGAATCAGCAACCACAGCGACTCAAGCGTTAACGATGTTCAGACAGGCAACACGGGCGTTGAATATCCCGACGGAATGCTTGCAAAATATGCCCAGCTCTATGCGGCTAACGATGACCTTGCGGGCTGGATTTCAATCCCCGGCTTTGAAATCAATCTTCCCATTGCTCAGGGCAGTGACAACAACTATTATCTGAAAAAGGATATTTACGGAAAATACACACGTTACGGCGTTCCCTTCTTTGACTACAGAATGGATGACCTTGCGAATCTTCACAGAAACACGGTTGTTTACGGCCACAACATGCGCCATGATGACCTTATTTTCGGTATGCTTGAAAATTACCGTAAAATCGAAGGCGGTTTTGAGCAGGCACCGGTTATCGAATGCAACACCATTTACGGCGACCACACTTGGTTTGTTTATGCCGTGTTTATTACAAACGCAAAAGAAAAAGACGACAACGGCTATGTGTTCCCCTATAACTTCATCGATGTCGGCGACGCAAAGTTTGCCGCATATATCGAAGAAATCGACAAGAGAAAGTTATACACAACAGGCGTTGATATTGCAGTGACCGATAAAATTCTTACGCTCTCCACCTGCTGCTATGACTTCGACAACGCAAGGCTCGTTGTTGTTGCAAGAGAAAAAAGAGAAGGCGAAAGCATCAATATCGACACATCCAAGGCTTATTACAATAACAATCCCAAATATCCTCAGGCATGGTATGACGCAAATTCAGGAAAGACAAATACTTTCGCGGAGGACGCCCGCTGGTAATCCTATATTACAACCTTAAGGAACGGTGATTATTTATGAACAGAAAGGTGAGTATTTGCACGCTCTTCGCCTCTTCGGCGCAGGGTGCAGCAGAATATCTGGAGCAAAAGCTTGCAGCATATGCCGATGTCTCAACAAAAGATTTCGGTGATGTCTCCGTTTTTGCCGCCGGAGCGGCTGACCTTGCCGACAGCAGCGATTTTGTTGTTGCTGCCGCACCTCTTAACACCTTCCTTAACGCCAAGCTCCGTTTGCTTAAAGCTCTTTCTGTCAGAATAGTCAAGAGCAAAACCGTTGAGTCGCTTTTCGGTGAGAACGCTCCCCAAAACATCAAAGAACGCGACCTTCATGCTGCAATTCCGCATAAAGCAACCGTTTTCCCTTCTCAAGACGGATTGTTTTCCGCTTTTGCGGTGAAGGATGACAACTGCACGGTTGTTTTGCTTCCTCTTGAAGAAAACAGAATGGATTATCTCTTTAAAACGGGTCTTGAAAGCATTTTTGCGGAAAATTCGGCACCGCAAGCAGCTCCGATTCCCGCAGCGGCACCCGCCGCTCCCAAAACAAAAATGCAGGAGCTTCGTGACCGCATATGCAGTGTTGCTTCAAGCGGCAAAACCGTTGCAATTTCTCCGTGCGGAAGCGCAAAAATGCTTGTTTCGGCAATTTCTGCCGTTCCCGAAGCAAGCAACACATTTGTTTCTGATTTTTCACTGTATGAGGGAACAGACGGCGAAAGCACGGCTGATTACATAGCTCAGAGCGCAAAAGTTTCAAAAGAAAATTCGGGTGCAGACTTAGGTGTTGCAATTTCCGATATTTATAATGATAATTCGGGCGACGGCGATTTTGTTATTGTCTGCGTTGCGGATTCAGACAGAGCAAAGGCGGCAAAGGTCTATGCAAAGCCGGGAGAAAGCAAAAAGCTGCTTATTGTTGCGGCAATAATCAAGCTTTGCCGGATGCTTGACGAGCTTTCCGCCGCAGGTCTGGTCAACCCCAATCCTCCCAAAGCCCGAAAGAAATGGGGCAAAACCTCAAAAACACCGCTTGTTATCGCGATTATAGGTATTGCGATTGCCATAATTGCGTGCATTATAACTGCCTTTGTTTTGTCCGGCAGGGAAAACGATGTTTCTCCCACCTATGCCGAGGGCAACGAATATACTCAGGAAGCGGAAACGCTCTATAATTTTGAAGAATATGATTATTATGGCGGCAGCGGTCTTGAAGGTGCCGACATGGGCGCGGTTGCAATTGTTCCCGAAACTCAGCCGGGCTTCCTTACCACAAGCCCCTCAATTATTACTCTTCGCACAATGGCAACAAGGGCAACCACAACAAGGCAAACCGTTACCAAAATAATCACCACAATTGCAACAACTCTCAATGTGACCACAACAAAGGCGACCACTACGGCTAAACCCACGACAACAACAACAACAACCACAAAGCCGACAACAACCGCCACCGCGAAAGCAACAACAACTGCAACCACATCCAAGCCCACAACAACTCTCAGCCCGACAACGACAACAACGAAAAATGAGAGCGGCACTCTCGCTTCGGGCGGAGGAACCTTTATTTTCAGAGTTTACGGCTTCGGTCACGGTGTCGGAATGAGCCAATACGGCGCAATTCAGATGGCGAAAAACGGTGATAAATACGATAAAATCCTCACTCATTATTATCCGGGCACAAGCATAAAAACCGATTCTGCAACACCTGCCACCATAAAATACGGCGGCGAGGATATTCCCATTGTCGAATATCTCTGCAAAACAACAAAACGCGAAATCGGCCCGAGCGCGCCCGCAGAAGCTCTCAAGGCGCAGATTGTTACGGCATATACCTTTGCTAAATATTATAATTTCGATGTTCCCAAATCCAAGCACGCATACGACAAGGATTATGTATATCTCGGCACATCGCTTCACACTGCGTGTCTTGAAGTGCTCGGAATGCGGAGCGACACCGATACTCCCGCCGCAAAATATGTTGACTATAACGGCAGCGCGGCATTCACCTGCTATTTTGCATCTGCTGCAGGAAAAACCGCGTCGGCAAGCAGCGTATGGGGCGGCGAGAGCCAGCCGTATCTTGTCGGAGGCGTTTCAAGCTGTGAAACCGTTGATATTTCAACCGTTGAAATCAGCGCGGCGGATATGAAAGCATATATCGAAGAATATGCCAAGGATAACAAGCTCAACATAACTCTCGGCGACAATCCCGCCGAATGGCTCGAAATCATTTCTCATGACAGTGCCTATGACGCGAACACGGGATATATAACCAAAATCCGCGTCGGCAATTATGAAATGAGGGGCAACGCATTCAGAAGCTATGTTGTTGATTTCAAGCTGCGCTCGCATTGCTTCAGTTTTGAATATAAACCTGCATAATAAAAAAAGACGGACACACTGCGTGTCCGTCTTTTGCGTGTTACCATGTTGCGCAAACAATTGCAAGCGTGCCGAAAGCTGCCGTTGCAAGCGCCGCCACAGTGAAAACCGTTACCATTCTTTTGTCCCCTTCGTTTTTGTCTTCACTCTATTAGTGTATCCAAAATCGGAAATTGTTGCATAAAAAATAAAATTTTGTATTAAACGGCAGCGGGAGTTTCGTCGGTAAACATAAGAATTCCTGTTGCGAGTGTAAGTGTGATAACGATTGCTGCAAATACTGTCATTTTAAGCCCCTCCGTTTTTTCACCGTTTCGGTGTTCATCATGTCTGCATTATATCACCTGAATTTTTAAGAAAAAAGTGGGCAAGTCATTAAGAAAATATTAAGGATTTTCTAAAACGCCTTTCGCTTTGCTTGTTAAACATTTCTTAACCGTATTGTCATACTTTTGTAATTGCGCTGAAAAATTTATTGTGATATACTTACGATATAACCATATAATGTTAAAGGTATAATGTCAGGGGTGACGGGGATGAAAAACATTAAATTCAAAAAGAGAAAGAATTTATCAAAGTCCATTGTTGCGGCGGGGAGTGTTATTATTTGCGCCGTCTTGGTTGCGCTGATATTTCTTGTTACAAAAAACGTGGCAGACAACAGCAAAACCGACAAAACCCAAGGTTATTCGTTTGAAACAAAGGGCTTTGAGTCCGTTTCGTCGGTTGTTTGTCTTAACGAAACGATGGCAATTTTCACGGATTCACAGAGCGGCAAAAAGGGAATAATGACCCTTGGCGGCGAGATAACCGAAAAGGCTGAGCATAACAGCTTCAGAGTTTGCAGCGATGTCTGGAGAAACATTCGCTACATAGTTGAAAGCCCGCGTTCGGAATATCTTCTTCTTGCCGATGCGGAAACAAAAACCGTGACAGTGCGCCAATATCACGGCCTTACCGAGCCGGAGATGATTCCCTGCTGGAGCGAGGCGGGCAAGCATCTTGCATGGACCGACGAAAAAGGCTATGCGGGCGAAGTTAAATCAAAAGATATTTCTCTTGACCCGGGGCTTTATCCCGTTGCAACCTCATTGCAGGCTGATGCAAAATACGGCTATGTCAGCCACAGCCTGCGCCTTGAAATTGCAGCGGTTTATGAAAACGCGATGGATTTCTCCGAAAAATTGGCGGCGGTCAAAAAAGACGGAAAATGGGGCTATATCAGCTCTGCAGGTGTTACCAAAATCCCGTTTGAGTTCGATTCCTGCTCATTTGCAGACGGCATGGCAAGAGACTGCGCCTTTTCTTTCAGAAACGGCCTTGCTCCCGTTTGCAAGGATGGCAAATACGGCATTATAAATTCCGCGGGTGAAACGGTTGTTGATTTCACATTTGATGCGATTTTGCAGGGCGAAAACGGCAAATATATTGCTCTGCAGGGCGGAGAATGGGGAATTATAACGCTTGATGAAAAATATCTGCCCGTTGAAACAACCGCGGCAAGTGCCGTCAACGCAAACAGCACTCCCGCAATTGCAAGAGGTGATTATCTTGTAAAAACCTCGGGCAGCGTGCTCAACATGAGAGACGGGGCGGATTCGGGTGCAAATGTTGTTGCAAAAATACCGAACGGTACTCGGCTGACGGTCACAAAAGCCGTTGCGGGCTGGGCATATGTCAAATATAATTCGTTTACCGGCTGGGTAAGCTCGGATTTCCTTATTCCGGCTCCCGCAGAAACAACCTTAACAACAGCAGCATAAAAGAAAAAGAACCGAACGCATTAAAGCGTTCGGTTCTCTCAATTTATTAAGCCTTGAATTCCATTTCTTCAATGATATCGCATACTTTGAAATCCGTGAGCGCAAAAACGCGTTCGCCCAGTGATGAAAGAAACTCATCATTATCTCTGTCGCAGAGCATTGCATAGTTTTTGCCGATATTTTCTTCAACGTTCTTATTTTTTCTGACCGAAAGATAATAGAAGGTGAAGGATGAGCCGTCGGAAATATTTGCAAAAAAGCCTGCCGCTGTTTCGCTCAGCTCGGTATACATGGAGTTGATAACCTGCGATGAAAGCATGGGATGGGGCAGATATTTATGCAGTGAAATCTGAACGGTAAAAACTATCAGAGCTCTGAGCTGGCGCAGCTCGTTAGTGTCCAGCTTCTGAGCGTCTTTCGGGCAAATCATCTCGGGAGTGAGCGTGGCGAGCTTTTTGCCGAGAACGGCGGCTTTTTCTATGTTGCCGTTGCTACGGTAGTTATCCATGAGCAGGGCAAGCTCCGCAAGGTCTGCGCTTGCGCCGTCTTTTTTCTGCGGATGAAAGATTTTAATATCGTCATCAATAGGTTTCATTTTTATTTATTCTCCGTTGCTGCTTTTTTCTTTTTCATTTTGGTCTTATAGCTCATGAGAGCCTTGAGAGAGGCTTCGGGAGTTGAATATTCGCCGACACTTATCGCGGATTTGGAATACATGCCCTTGAAATCGGTGCCGCCGACAGTGAGAAGGCCGTTTGTCTTGGCAAGAGCGAGAAGCTTTTGCTCCAGCTCAGCATCGTTTACGGGGTTCCATACCTCAACGCCGTCAAGTCCGCAGGGAATGAGTTCTTCAATGAGTTCAAGGTTGTCAAGGCTTCCCGGGTGAGCCAAAACGGCAATGCCGCCTGCTTCGTGAACGGCTTCGATAACCTCGGCAGGCTCGGGATACGCAACCTTAACAAGAACGTTTTCGGGGCTTTCGGGAGAGAAAAGCTCATAATAGAGGTCGCCGTATATTTTATCTGTCATGCCGCATTCGAGAAGCGCGTGCATGATATGCTGCTCAAAAACTGCCGTTGAACCCGTTGCACACTTGAGAACAAGCTCGGGAGTTATCGGATATTTGCGGGCGATTTTCAAAGTCATCAGCTGGCTCGCCTTTTTTCTTGCAACAATATTTCTGTGGCAAAGGCCCTCAAGCCTGTCCGGGCTGTCGCTCAGATAACAGATTATTTCAACATATTTGTCTCTCTTGGAGTCGTAAGCGGAGATTTCAACGCCCGGAATAACGGTTATACCGCGGCGTTCACCGATTATTTTACCCCTGACGGTGCCTGCCTGGCAGTCGCGGTCGGTTATGGCAATTGTTGTTATTCCGCGCTTCTGGGCGAGCACAATGAGGTCGTCAATACCCATTGAACTGTCAGAAAGCTTGGTGTGGCAATGCAAATCTGCTGACATAATCTTAACCTCTTTCAAAAAATCGCAAAAGTAGCTCAATATACTACAATTATATACCATTTATTAACTTTGTGCAAGCGTTTTTTGAAGTTAAGGCTTTAAAAAAATTTATAATGTGTTATAATAATTCAAACGGAAAAGAGGGATATTATGAAAAAAATTGCAATCGGACTCAGCGGAGGGGTGGACAGCGCAACCGCCGCGCATCTTCTGCTTGAGCAGGGATATGACGTTGTCGGTGTTATTCTGCGCCTGAAGCCCGGAGAGCTTGCCGACGGCGACATTGCCGATGCCGAAAGAATCGCAAATCATCTCGGCATAGAGCTTCGCGTGCTTGACCGCAGAGATGTTTTTAAAAAATCCGTTATCGAACCCTTTGTTTCCGAATATCTTGTCGCAAGAACGCCGAACCCCTGCATTGAATGCAATGAAAAAATTAAATTTGGCGCAATGCTTGACTATGCGCTTGAAATCGGCTGCGATGCCGTTGCAACAGGGCACTATGCCGCAATTGAAAACAAAGACGGCAGATTTTTGCTTAAACGTTCGCAAAGCGCAAAAGACCAGAGTTATTTTTTATACAGGCTCAGTCAGTTTCAGCTTTCTCATGCGGTTTTTCCGCTGGAGGGGCTTGAAAAACCGCAAATCCGCGAAACGGCTGAGAAAGCCGGGCTGCCGGTTGCCGAAAAAGGCGACAGCCAGGAAATCTGTTTTGTTCCGAATGATGACTATATTTCTTATCTTGCTTCGCTCGGTGTCAGTTCGCCAAAGGGAAATTTTGTTGATATAAACGGCAATGTTCTCGGCACGCACGAAGGAATAATAAACTACACAATCGGTCAGCGCAAGGGACTGGGCGCATTCGGCAAGCCGATGTTTGTAACGGGCATTTCCGCCGAAAACAACACGGTTACCATCGGCGAAAACGGCAGCCAGTACAGCCGCGGACTTATCGCTGACAGAATGAATTATATTGCTTTTGATTCACTTGAAGCGCCGATAAGAGCGCAGGTTAAAATCCGTTTCCGCGCAAAACCCGAAACGGCGCTGATAACACCGAATACAGACGGAACGGCAACAATGATTTTTGACGAGCCGCAGCGTTCCGTAACTCCGGGACAAAGCGCGGTTATTTATGACGGCGATATTGTTATCGGCGGCGGCAGGATAATTGCTTCGCAACGATAATTCAAAAAACCGTTTCAATAATTTTATCGCTTTCGGAGGGTGAATAAGTCCATGTGTTGATATGACCTTCTTTGATAAAATATTTCAGCGGTTCAACGGGATAATTTGCATCAAATGAATCGACGATAATCAGTTTTATTTTCATTTTTGAGGGAATTATGCTTTTGATATAAACGCTCGCGTGGCTGCTCGGTTCAATGCCTTCGGAAAACTCCGCAAGCCCTGCAAGATTGGGCGAAAGCTCAACGAATATGCCGTATTTTTCAACCGAGCGGACTATTCCGGGAACAGTTTCGCCAACGGAAAACAGCTCCGAATTTTCTTCCCATGTTCCGAGCAGTTCCTTATGGCTGAGAGTGATTCTTCCGCTTTCGTCGATGCTGCGCACAACGGCAAAGATGTTTTGCCCCGGAGAAAATCTTGCGCTTGGATGAGGAATGCGGGAAACGGAAATGCTGTCAATCGGCATAAGTGCGCTCAGACCTGCGCCGATGTCGCAGAAAACGCCGAAGCCTTCAATGTGTGAAACCGTGGCGGGTATAACGTCGCCGGGTTTAAGAGACGAAATATAGCTTTGGGTGCAGTCATGCTGAACCTTTCGGCGGCTGAGAAGGGCAAGAGTTTCTCCGCTGCTGTCGGAGCGGAAGCCCGTAACAACAAACGAAACCGGCTTGTTAACTCTTGAAATGAGTGCAATGTCGCGCACTGTGCCCTCTTCAATGCCGACCGCGCCTTCGCTTCTGGGGATTATCCCTTTCATGCAGCCCAGGTCAACATGCAGATTGTGCTCGCTGTCGCAGCGTGTTACCCTGCCTTCAAGCACGGCTTCGGAATAAAATGCGTCGCGCAGAGAAAACTTGCTTGAAAGATACTTTTTGTTTTCTTCGGTTGATATTATCTGACCCTCGGGTTTAAAAATTTTCATTTCTGACCACCATTCCGCCGCTTTGGCTGATTTATATACAACAAAAATATATGGCTGAAAACATGAGATAATTCCAAAAAAATTTATGTCTGCCGTATACTTTCGACAGACTATATGATATAATTAATTTTATAATGTATTTGCATATTACATATTATTACCGGAAAAGCGGAGAGATATTTATGGATGTAAGAGTCGGTGACACTCTTCTTATGAAAAAAAAGCATCCCTGCGGCGGCGAGCATTTTGCGGTGCTTCGCATCGGCGCGGATTTTCGCATAAGGTGCATTAAATGCGGCAGAGAAGTGATGCTTGAAAGAGTTAAGGTTGAAAAAAACATAAAAAAAATAATCCGTGAGGATTCTGAATAATTCGGAGGCACTATGCTTGATAAGTTAATCAAAGTTGAAGAGCGTTTTGAGGATATCAACAAAAGCCTTTGCGAGAGCGATGTTGTTGCCGATATCGGCAGATATAAAAAGCTTATGCAGGAGCTTAAGGTTTTAACCCCGATTGTTGAAAAATACCGCCAGCTTAAGGCGGCGCAGGAAACCCGCGCGGAAGCGAGAGAAATGCTTGATGCGGGCGGCCTTGAAAAGGATTTCCGAGAAATGGTTCAGGAGGAATATGACGAAGCGGGCGCAAACATCGAGGTTTTTCAGGAAGAATTAAAGGTTCTTCTTTTGCCCCGTGACCCCAATGACGACAAGAACGTTATTGTTGAAATCCGCGGCGGTGCGGGCGGCGAAGAGGCGTCTCTTTTTGCAGGCGTGCTTTACAGAATGTATTCAATGTATGCCGAAACAAAGGGCTGGAAGTCGGAAATTCTTAATTCCAACCCCACCGAGCTCGGCGGTTTCAAGGAAATCAGCTTCATGATTGAGGGCGAGGGCGCATATTCACGCTTCAAGTTTGAAAGCGGTGTTCACAGAGTTCAGCGAGTTCCCGAAACCGAAAGTCAGGGCAGAATCCATACTTCTACCGTAACTGTTGCCGTTCTCCCCGAAGCGGAGGAGGTTGACATTGAGATTAACCCCGCTGATTTGCAGATTGACACCTACCGCTCAGGCGGCGCAGGCGGTCAGCATGTTAACAAAACCGAAAGCGCAATTCGCATAACCCACTTGCCGACAGGCACGGTTGTTGAATGTCAGGATGAGCGAAGCCAGCATAAAAATAAGGACAGAGCGATGAAAATTCTGCGTTCAAAAATCCTTGAAGCCGAGCAGGCAAAGCAGCACGATGCCATTGCGGGCGAGCGCAGAGCACAGGTTGGCACGGGTGACAGAAGCGAAAGAATAAGAACCTATAACTATCCGCAGGGAAGGGTCAGCGACCACAGAATAAATCTCACTCTTTACAGAATAGAAGCCATTCTCAACGGAGATATTGACGAAATCGTTGATGCGCTTGTAACTGCCGATACGGCGGAGAAACTGAAGAATGAATAATAAAAAGTGAAGAATGAAAAAGTAAGGCTGGGTTGCGCGTATGACCGTTATACTCGAGAGAGGACAACGCCCACCGGAAATTATTCATTTTTAATTTTTCATTAAAAAAGGAACAACAATGGAAACACTTCATCTCAAATCAAACGATAACAATGCAATAAAAACCGCTGCCGAAATTCTTAAAAACGGCGGTCTTGTTGCCATACCTACCGAAACGGTTTACGGGCTTGCGGCAAACGCGCTTGACGGCGATGCAGTTAAAAAAATATTTATCGCCAAGGGCAGACCGAACGATAATCCGTTGATTGTTCATGTGTCTTCTCTTGAAGAGATTGAGCCGCTTGTTGAAGGGGTTGACCCCAGACTCTATAAACTTGCAGAAAAATACTGGCCGGGTCCGTTAACAATAATTCTTAAAAAATCCGCTCTTATTCCCGATGAAGTGAGTGCGGGGCTTGACACAGTTGCAATCCGTATGCCTTCTCACGAATGTGCGAGGCAGATAATTTCCGAGTCGGGAGTTCCGCTTGCCGCGCCCAGCGCAAACGCTTCGGGCAGACCCAGCCCAACAAGGGCGGAGCATGTTATCGAGGACCTTGACGGAAGAATTGATGCGGTTGTTGACGGCGGCGAAAGCGATGTCGGGGTTGAGTCAACCGTTATTACTCTTGTAACCGACCCGCCCACCCTTCTCAGACCGGGCGGAATAACTCCGGAACAGCTTGAGGCGGTTTTGGGAGAAATCGCAATTTCTCCCGCGGTTTTTGCGAAGCTCGGAGAGGGCGAAAAGGCGGAATCGCCCGGCATGAAATATAAACACTATGCCCCGAAAGCGCAGGTAACGATTATAAAGGGCAGCTTTGAGCAATATAAAAAATTCCTGCTTGCCCAGAAAGACACGGTTTGTGCCGTTTGCTTTGAAGGCGAAGGACGGCATTTTGAAAAACATATTGAATACGGCAGAGAAAACGATGATGATTCACAGGCGCACAGCATTTTTGATGCTCTGCGTGAGGTTGACGCAATGGGCTGTAAAAGAGCTTTTGTGCGTTGTCCCGTTTCAAGCGGTGTGGGTCTTGCGGTTTATAACAGACTGCTGCGCTCCGCGGCATTCAGAGTGGTTGACCTTGATATAAAAATACCCGTAATCGGTCTGACGGGTCAGACGGGGGCGGGCAAAACCACCGTTGCATCGATGCTCAAAGAAAAAGGATATGCAATAATAGACACCGACAAGCTTGCAAGAGAAGCGGTTGAAAACGCCGAGGTTTTGCAGATGCTTTGTGACGAATTCGGCGGGGATATTATAAAAGACAGAGCGCTTGATCGTCGCGAGCTTGCAAGGCGTGCTTTTGCTTCTCCCGAAGGTGTTTGTGCGCTCAATGCAATAACTCACCCCGAGATAACGCGCCTTGCTGTGGAACTGATACATGAAGCGGAGAAAAGCGGCGCAAAAGCTGCGGTTATCGATGCTGCATTGCTTTTTGACAGCTGTATGACTGCGCTTTGCGAAAAGACCGTCAGTGTTGTTGCGCACGAGAACGTAAGACTTGAAAGAATCATGAAACGCGACGGGATTTCGCCTGAAGATGCAAAATTGCGTATCAATGCCCAGCCTTCTGTGGAATACTATATGGAAAAAGCGGATATTGTTATTAATAACAACCCGGGCGATGATTTGTTATCACAGCTTTTAAAGATTTAACCCCGGCAAACGGTTTTGTGAGGATAATCCATGACACTGAAAGGCAAAATTAAAACGACAATACTCATATTAACGGCGGCTGCCGTTTTGTTCGGCGTGTTTTTTGTTTCGGCAAAAAGCGTTATGAAGCTGATATATCCGATGAAATACACCGAATATGTTGAAAAATACAGCGCGGAATACGGAGTGGACAGAGAGCTGCTTTATGCGGTTATCAAAACGGAAAGCTCTTTTAATCCCGATGCCGTTTCCGATGCCGATGCCGTCGGGCTGACTCAGATAACCCCCGAAACGTTTGAGTGGCTTCAAACAAAACTGGGCGAACAAGGGGAAACGCTTTCTCTGCATGACCCCGAAACATCTGTTAAATACGGCGCGTTTTTTCTCAGCTATCTGCTTGATGAATTCGGCAACACCGACACCGCTCTTGCCGCTTATCATGCGGGAAGAGGCAGAGTCAACGGCTGGCTGGAGGATAAAAGCGTTTCTCCCGGCGGAAAGACGCTTGAGAATATTCCGATTGCCGAAACGGCACATTATGTTAAAAAGGTTAATAAAGCTTTAAATGCTTATAATAAATTGTATTAATACAAAAGGATGGTTATAATGAGCGAAAAAACACAGGTTGAAATACTGAAGGAGGAGCTTTTTTATTCTCCCGAGCATGCTGCTTACACCTGCGAAGAAGGCGAAATTGAAAAAGCCGATGCATTCTGTGAGGGCTATAAGGATTTTCTTGACAAATGCAAAACCGAGCGCGAGGCTGCGGCATATGTTATGGCTCTTGCAAAGGAAAAGGGATATGTTCCGTTTGATCCTAAGGCAAGCTACAAGGCGGGCGATAAAGTTTATGCCGATATCCGTTCAAAGGCATTGATTCTCTGCACCTTCGGCAAAGAAAGCCTTGAAAAGGGTGCAAAAATTGTTGCGTCTCATATCGATTCACCCCGTCTTGACCTTAAACCCAACCCGCTTTATGAGGATGCGGAGCTTGCGCTCTTTAAAACTCATTATTACGGCGGAATCAAGAAATATCAGTGGACTGCAATTCCTCTGGCGCTTCACGGCGTTATTTACCGCCGCGATGGCAGTTGCGTGAATGTGTGCCTTGGCGAGGATGACAACGACCCGAAATTTGTTGTTACCGACCTTTTGCCCCATCTTGATAAAAAACAGGCAAACAGACCTCTCGGCGAAGCAATTGAGGGAGAAAATCTCAATATTCTTGTAGGAAGCCGTCCTTTCTGCGCTGATAAGGGCAGCGAAATGGTGAAGCTTAATATCATGAAGCTTCTCAATGAAAAATACGGCATTGTTGAGGCTGATTTTCTTTCTGCTGAGCTTGAAGCCGTTCCCGCGTTCAAGGCATCGGATATCGGATTTGACCGTAGCATGATTGGCTCTTACGGTCATGATGACCGTGTTTGCGCTTATCCTTCGGTTATGGCTGAGTTTGACACGGTTATGCCTGAATTCACAAGCGTTACTGTTATTACGGACAAAGAGGAAATCGGTTCAGATGGTAACACCGGTCTCCATTCGGCTTTCCTCAAGCATTTTATTGCTGATATCGCAAAAACTCAGGGTCTTGAAGGCAGAGATGTTTTGCGCGCTTCTGAATGCCTTTCGGCAGACGTTAACGCAGGCTTTGACCCGACTTATCCCTCGGTTCATGACAAGCTCAATGCCGCATTCCTCAACAAGGGCATTGTTGTCACTAAATACACCGGTTCAAGAGGCAAGAGCAGCACAAATGATGCAAATGCAGAATTCATGCTTAAAATCCGCAGCTTGTTTGACAGCGAAAAGGTTGCATGGCAGACAGGTGAACTCGGCAAGGTTGACGAAGGCGGCGGCGGAACAGTTGCAAAATATGTTGCCAATCTCGGCGTTGAGGTTGTTGACGTAGGCGTTCCCGTTCTTTCGATGCATGCACCGTTTGAGATCGTTTCAAAGCTCGATGTTTATATGGCTTACAAGGGTTTTAAGTCATTTTTAGCTCAATAACAGTCAATTTTGAACAAAAACAAGCAAAAACGTCTTTTATTTACAGTTTGTTCACAATTCTACAACAAAAACAAAGTAAATATGCAATATTATACAAGCAGATAAGGTTTTTGTGCTTTATCTGCTTGTTTATGACAACTTCTTTTTTCATTTTTATTTTCTCTTTCCCCAATGCACTGCCAGATGCTGCACACATTTGGCAGTGCACTCCTTTTTAGGCGTATTTATTCCGACAAAGGCGGATTTTTGTATACTTGAACAAATTTACAGATTATGATACAATAAATACAGTCAGAAAAACGGATAATATGGGATAAAAGAAAAAACGAGGGAGAACAATGCAAAAAGACACAAAAAAACTGATTTATGAGACGTTTATTGAGCTTCTCGGCAGTAAACCGTTTGACAAAATTACCATCAGAGACATTGTTGAAACCTGCGGAATAAACCGTAATACTTTTTATTATTATTACAGCGATATTTATGACCTGCTTGAAGAGATTTTCACAAAAGAGCTTAATGAGATTCTCGAGGCTCACCGAAGCGGCAGTTCATGGGCAATGGCATTTATCAAGGTTTCAAACACGGTCTATGAGCACAAAAAAATGATTAACAACATCTGCTCTTCACGTAGCTATGACTATCTTGAAAATTATATGTATAAAGCATGTAAACACATTATGATTGATGTCGTTAAGCATTCCGCAGAGGGAATGAACGTTCCCGAGGAAGATATAGAATTTATAGCATCATTCTATGAATATGGATTTGTCGGTATTATCTCTGAGTGGTTCAGAACAGGAATGAGAGAAGACCCTCTGCATTTTGCAAATCAGCTTTGGCTTGTGCTTGATAATATTAAATTTGCGCTCAGAAGAAGCCAGAAGCGCATGAGAAACAGAATTGAAAATGAAGATTTTATTTGAGGATAAATTTTTAGCCGTCTGCCTCAAGCCCGCAGGCATTCTCAGCCAGAGCGGCGAGGGCAAAAACATGATATCTTTGCTCAATGAGCATTTTGAGCAAAGCGGCGAAAATGCGCAGGCTTTTCCCGTTCACAGGCTGGACAGAGAAACGGCGGGGGTTATGGTTTATGCAAAAACAGCAAAAGCAGCCGCGGTGCTTTCAAAGCAGGCAGAGCAGAACCAAATTAAAAAAAGATATTATGCCGTTGTAAAGGGTGTTCCCGAAGAAAAAAACGGTGTCCTTAAGGATTTGCTTTTCAGGGATAAGCAAAAAAATAAAACATATGTGGTTAAACGCGATAGAAAAGGCGTTCGCGAAGCCTCGCTTGAATATGAGGTTGTCGGCGAAAACGAAGGGTTTTCTTTGCTCGATATTCTGCTTCACACCGGCAGAACCCATCAGATAAGGGTTCAGTTTTCAAGCAGAAAAATGCCTCTTTACGGCGACGGAAGATACGGCGGCGGCAGCGGTAATCTTGCACTGTTTGCCCATACGCTGGAGTTTGGTCATCCCGTCAGCGGCGAAAGGCTTAGTTTTTCGCTCAAGCCGGATATCGGCTCAGAGCCGTGGAACAAGTTCGGATTGTAAACATATAAAAAATAATCAGATAATTACACATAAAATGCACCCCAAATGTTAAATTTGGGGTGCATTTCGGTTTGTTGAATATATTTATTTGTTTTCTTTAAGCCATTTGGCTGTATCTGCAAAAGATTCTTTCAGGTCTCTCGGCTCAAAACCGAGCTCTCTTCTGGCCTTCTGATTTGAAAAATTGAAGTTTTCCAACGTTTTTCTCATCGAATACTCATTTACCATCGGCGGAAGCTTTGCAATCTCGCATAACTTCTCGAGAACGGGAAGCATTTTGAAGACCGTCTTTTTCTTTACGGAAAATTTAGGCGGTTTTTTGCCGCAAGCTTCATTAAGAACCGTCATATAGTCATGATTGGTTATCAAATCGCCGCAAAGAAGATAACATTCACCGTTGCCGCCTTTTTCTGCTGCTGCGACCATACCTTTGGCGACATCTCTTACGTCAACAAAGTTGCAGGTGCCGAAATCAAAAGTAAGGGGCATTAAACCTTTTGACGCCATTTTAACAACAGAGCACATGCTGGAGGTTCCGTTGTTATCATAAGGTCCGATACAAGTGCTCGGATGAACAACGCACACCTTGAGATTGTCGCCGGCGTTGTCAAGAACATACTGAGTTGCGGTTGCTTTCGACTTAGCATATGTACCCTCAAGCAAATCGGGGTCGAAATGTGATATTTCAGTAAGCAAGTCGGTTCCTACCATGGGAATCGCATCTATCGACGAAACATAAACAAGCGTTTTTACTCCGACCTTTTTGCATGCCTCAACAACCATTTTTGTTCCTTCAACATTAACTTTCCAGACAAGGTCATCCTTTGTTCCGCTTATATCAACAACGCCTGCAATGTGGTATACAACCTCTGCACCGTCGAAAGTTTTTTCAAGAGTCTGCATATCACAAACATCTCCGAAAACCTTTTCGCACTTGATTCCGTCAAAAACAGGGCTGTCACTTCGAAGAAGAAGACGGATGTTTTCCCCCCTGCTTTCAAGTTCTTTGACCAAGGCAAATCCGACATGACCTTTTCCGCCGGTTACAGCACTGATTTTATTACTCAACCGCCTCACCCTTTCGTTTTTTTGCTAATTATACCATTTAAAATTGAATAAATCAAGCGGTTTTTGAACACAAAAAGAACAATAAACTGTCAGACTTGTGCAACAGAAAGCCCCGGAGCATCAAAGCTTCGGGGGCAGGGTTTTGGGTTATATCATTCTTCCATTTGCTTGCCGAGAAAGCTTGCGGCAATCTGAGCGAGCTTCGTTTCGGTCTGAGTAGGGCACGAACCGTTTTCGTTGAGCAGCATAACAAGCGAGCCGGAAACATCGCCGCCGCCCACTATAGGAAAGGCAACCGCAGCCTCTTTGTCAACGCCCTCAATGGGTCGGATGCGCTCGCTGTCAACGCAGCAGATATAGTTTTCGCGCCTGTCCATAATGCTTTCGAGGCTGTGACTCACCCTGCGGTCAAGCACCTCCTTTTTGGAAATGCCTGCGCAGGCGATAACGCTGTCACGGTCTGTAACAATAACAGCAAGCCCCGTGCCGCGCGCCAAAACATCGGCATACTGTCCCGTCATCGACGATAACTCGCCGATGGGTGAATATTTTTTGAAAATAACCTCTCCGTCTGCATCTGTGTAAATCTCCAACGGGTCGCCTTCGCGGATACGCATGGTGCGGCGGATTTCCTTGGGGATAACGACTCTTCCGAGGTCGTCAATTCTTCTGACAATACCTGTGGCTTTCATTTTATATCTTTCTCCTTTTTCAGACAAATCTTGATGTTATTGTCTGCAAAAGGCGTGGATTTATACCGATACTTATAGTAATTTAATCGATTTATGTTTGTAAAAACCAAGGAACTTTTTAAAAGTTCAACCGAAATACAAACATTTCAGTATTGTTTTCATCTGACTAACAAAAGATTGATTTTGCAGAATTTTTATGATAAAATCACATTATTAATGTTATGTTTTTGTTGTAATGGGGGTGATTTGGTTGAAAAGGCAAAAAATTATTATTTTGTTGTTTTCTATAATCTGTCTTGCACTTATAATTTTCTTGGGTATATATATTGAAAAGCAAGATTGTATGAATAATATTAAGGTAGTTTTTAATTATGCAGAAACAGAGAAACCATTAAGCTTATTTAATTGTGACAATAAATATTATGCATTTTTACCATCAAATGCAGATGTTGAGGGGATTCGAATAGAGTCATCATCCGGACATCGCGTTAAAATTGATGACATTCTTCTATCAGGTGAGAATTCCGATTATAAATTCGAGCTTGAGAAGGAGTACAAAATCGATATCATTAATTTTTTTGGCATTGAAATAGCTTCAGAAACGTTGGTTTTGCTTCGTTCGGAAAACATTCCTTCAATTTCAATAATTTTAACTGACGGAACCATCGGGGATATTAACAAAGATAAAAGCATTTCCAAAACAGGATATTTGCAAACTGTTTATTCGGATAATACGATTGATTATCAAGGTCAGTTTAACAAAATTCATGGACGCGGAAACTCTTCATGGGCAGAAGAAAAGAAATCATATACTATTGAATTTGCAGAAGAAGTTTCTTTGCTCAATATGGAACAAAGCACCCACTGGTTACTGATATCTAACTCATATGATGAATCTTCTTTGCGAAACAAATTGGTTTATGACACCGCAAAACATTACGGTGTAAACTATGCTATAGATTCACAATATGTTGATTTATATGTGGGCAACCAATATATGGGGCTTTATTTACTGTGTGAAAAAATACAAGTGTCAGAGAACCGTATAAACATTGCCGATTTACAAAAAAGCACCCAGCAAGTTAATATGGAAAAGCTGTCATCATTTCCTGAGTTTCAAGATGATATTAACGGCATAAAACGAAAAGGTCTCCTGATACCTAATAATCCGTCAGATATTACGGGTGGATATTTGTTGCAGATTGATTATCACGAAGGAACAATTGACGAAGAAAAGAGCTTCTTTTCAACAGAATCTACCCCTGTTATAGTGTCTCATCCTCAAGATGCAACAAAAGAACAAATAATTTACATATCAGATTATTTTTTTGACATAGAAAAAAGGATACAGTCTGGAGATTTGTCAAAAATTGATATAAACTCTTTTGTTAGACAAGTTCTTATATCCGAATGTTTTGCCAATGCAGATTATTGCAGTATTTTTTTGATTAAAGATTCAGATAATGTAAGTGATAAATTGTTATGCGGTCCGGTGTGGGATTATGACCTAAGTATGGGAAACAATTGGGATAATTCAGATGCTAATCCATACACAAATTATTATACAAATTCTGATTTTTTTGAGATGTTATGTAATAATATAGAATTTTACGAATTATTAAAAACTACTTATGCAGAGAAATATTATGAGGACCTTAATCATTTTGCATTCCAAAAGCTCAGGGAGTATAAATCTCTGATTGAGAAATCATTCCTTATGAATAAAATACGCTGGAAACATGTCGAGAGATTAGACACAGTTGCAAACAGAAGCCAGAAACGCTTTGATACTTTGGACGAACATATAAAGAGAATAGAAGAATTTCTGGAGAAAAGAAACGAATTTTTGGGTAACATATGGATAGAAAATGCAAACTATTACTTCGTAGTTTTCAAGGATGAAAATGGGTTTAAAAAGAACTACAGTGTAAAATCAGGCGAAACATTTAATGAAAATTTGCTAACATATCATCCTCAAAACAACAATTCTTTTATAGGTTGGTTTGATGAAAATGGCGCTAAATATATTTCGGGAGAAATAATAACCCAAAATAAAATATATACGGCAAGATTTTCGGCGAATGAATCTCCAACTTCTGACTCAACAAAAAATTCTGACCAAAACAAAGAAAAAACAGCAATTCTTTTTCTGAAAGATATTGCAAAACAATTACTAAATATTGACTTTGAGATTTGGTGTTTTGCATTTATCTTTATAACTGTTGTAGTTATTGTAGTTAAAGATTTGTTAACCAGCAAACTTTTTCGGAGGAAAAAGAATGAAAGAAAATGATAAATACCGTCATGAATTGAAATACATATGTTCTGAAGAACAAATTGCCGATTTGACGGTTAGGCTTAATGCTTTGTTAACTCTTGACAAACACGTTGAGAGCGGAAGCTACAATATTCGCAGTATGTATTTTGACAATCTTGAAAATCGATGTTATTTTGAAAACGAGGACGGTACAAATCCCAGAGAAAAATACAGAATACGGATATATAATCATAGCAGTGACCGAATTACTTTGGAATGCAAACAAAAGAAAAATGGCATGACACACAAAACATCATGTCTACTCTCAATGAAAGATTATGATGATATTTTAAACAGAAGATTACTTGAAGATCTTGAATCAAAACCTGCTCTTTTGCGAAAGTTTCATTTGTTGATGCAGACACAATTGTATAAACCATCAATAATTGTAGACTATGACAGAACTCCTTATGTTTTCAAAGAGGGAAATGTTCGAATAACCATTGATAAAAATATTCGTTCTTCCACAGATTTTTCCGGTTTTTTCAAAAAGAACATACATAGTCGGTCCATACAACCGACTAACCAACATTTGATAGAAGTGAAGTACGATGAATTCTTACCGGAATTCATAAAAAGCTCTTTGCAAACCGGAGAACTTCAACGAGTAACATTTTCAAAGTTTTATTTGTGCAAAAAATTTTCAACAGGAGGATTATTATGACTTTTAATGACATTTTCAAGAATTCTTTTTTAGAGGGATTTACAAACGGAATTGATATGAAAACAATAATCGTTTGCTTTTGTGGAACTGCTTTGCTTTCGGTTTATATTTTTTTCGTTTACAGATTTATAAGCAAAAAAGCATTCTACTCAAAAAATTTCAACATTTCTTTAATTGCAATGGCCATAATCACATCGGCAATAATCATCACTATTCAGTCTAACATTGTTCTTTCTCTCGGTATGGTTGGCGCATTGTCTATCGTTCGTTTCAGGACCGCAATAAAGGACCCTCTCGATTTGGTTTTCTTGTATTGGTCTATTAGTATTGGAATTATATGCGGTGCAGGCCTTACTGCGATAGCATTTATTCTTTCTGCGGTTATCTCGATTGCAATCGTTGTAATGCAAAGATATCCGATTAAAAAAGATTCCATGCTTTTAGTTGTTAATGGTACTACTCCTGAATGTGAACAAGAGATCGAATCATTGGTTAAAGGTTTTGATAAAAACTACAAAATTAAGTCAAAAAGTTTAACTAATGAATCAATAAACATTATAATTGAATTGAACATAGATAACGAAAGTAAAATTGTTCAAAATTTAATTAAAATTGAAGGTGTTTCTTCTGCATCTTTACTTACACATGATGGTGAAATAACAGCTTAATGTAATATAAAGAACTGCACGGAATAACCCGTGCAGTTCTTTTATGTTCAAACATCTTCTCGCTTTAATTCCCAACGTTTTTCAAGCTCAAGCATTGCTGCGCAACAGGAATCGAACCGTGTCCATGTTGTCAATAACGGGTCGCCTTCGCGGATACGCATGGTGCGGCGGATTTCCTTGGGGATAACGACTCTTCCGAGGTCGTCGATTCTTCTGACAATACCTGTGGCTTTCATTTATATCTTTCTCCTTGTTTTCAATATTTGCCCTGTTATTGTTTGTCAGAAATTGCGGTTTATGCGTTGTTTTTATATAAAGAACAACACTTTGAAAATTGTGATTTAAGCCGAGAGATTTACGAATGCTTCTCCATAAGCTTTTGGTGATTGAAGGCCTACAAATTTTGTAATAAAAAATTATATAAATATTGCATTATTCGCATAAAAGTATTATAATATTTCTATGTTATATAAGCTGGAACCAGAATATGGCTTTTGCAATTTAAATTACATAATGAAACTTCTTAAGGAGGCATTATATATGAAAAAATCTTTATTCAAAAAAGTCCTGGCGCTTACCCTTTCGTTAACTCTTGTTATTTCAGGATTAATGATTGCCCTGCCACACTCTCATGCTGCTGACAGCATAGAATTCCTTATGGACGGCGACAAAAGAGTAGGCATTAAGGAAATTACCATTAACGGTGTTACTTATTATGACATTGAAGGCGGTAATTCCACCATTGACCCCTCGGAAATAACACCCATTGAGCTTTACAAAAAGCTTATCGTTGCCGAGCATGACGGCGTTTCGCTTGCCAAATCGTGGGCAAACATCGCAAGCCTTATCTTTGAAGGTGCAGGCGACAAGTTCGGCTTCAACAACAACGAAGGCTTTTCCACAAACTTTGACGATTACTACACCAACGACGGCGACAGCAGCATTGACATCAACGTTGTTGATGCTCTTTCAAAAGCAGATGCATGGAGCTCCGGCCATGCGCATTCAACCGGTTGGAATACAACGTCAACCCTTAAAGCTGTTCAGGACAGAATGGTATCTGAAATCTGCGACCCCATATCCGACACTTCCGGAAATGATAACGACATTTCCAAAGGTGCTTGTATAGAATACTGCACAGGCAGTTCCGACGGTTTTGCTCTTCTTAACAATACCGACAACAGAACTGTTCTTTACAACATTGCAACAACATACGATTACAGCAGCGGCTCAAATAAAGCGGCATTTTCATCCTTCGGTCTTATCCTTTATGATTTTGAGGTTATTCCTCTTGCTGACGATGACCTCGCTTTCATCACAGCCGCAGAAGGCTACGAAGACCTTGATGCCGCAGAAGCAGACAATGCTCCCGGCGTAAAATATACAACCACCGGCGGCTCACCCAACACAAGCTACGTCAGCAACCCCTCCGCTTCCGACACAACTGTTTCCGCTGCTTACAGCGAATCACATTCAACAACCGTTTCCAACTATATGGAATCAACCGATACCTACACCTTTGGTCAGAGTCTGAATGTGGAAAGCGAATTCAGCGTTTCCTTCCCCCTTGTTGCAGAAGGAAAGATGACTGTTTCCACGGGTATTTCCACAGAGCAGGCAATTTCAACCGCTTACGGTACAGAGGAATCCATTACTAAGGAAACCACAACCGAAACGGTTGCAGAGGTTAACCTCCCTGCACACACTCAGATCGGTATCAGCCAGCAATCGGGTCAGACTGAGGTTGAGCTTGAATATGACTGCCCTGTTTACTTCAACTACAAAGTTGCAATCTTCGGCATGAACGGCGAATTCTATGCTGACAGTGTAGCAACAGAATCGTGGAAAACAGCCGGCTATGACCAGGGCGGTATCTGCATCGGCTTTGGCACAGACACAACCGTAGGCGGTGTTTCTGCTCTTGAAAATCTCTACAACCGCGCAATCAGATTCAGAGATATGGACGGTTTCGAAGCTTCCTACGGCAACTGCGACGGCTACTACGAAAAGCATGACGACGGCGAAGGTTCAAAACGTTTCACCGCTGTTCCCTGGGCAAATATTCTTGACAAAAAACAGAACAACGGCCTTGACCTCACCGGCAAGGATAATGTTTTCTATCTCAGAAATACCCTTCCTCTTTCTGCTTCCGGCGCCACAATGTCCTATATGTCCACCAGCATGAACACCAACATCACAGGAATTGTTCCCCTTTATAACCTTGATTATGTTCAGCTTGCAGGCGACGGTGTTTACAACATTGCTCCCGGCGGCACTGTTGATTTCGGCAAAATCGCAACCGAAGGATTCAATAAGCACAACGTTCCTTATTACGGATTTGTCAACGGCGGCGGTAAATGGGTTCTCTGCAACGCTGACGGAACCGAAATTTCATCCGTTGACGGCGGAAGTCTTGACGACGTTTCAAACTATCAGGTATTCACCGGCACAAAACCCGGCACCTATTACGCAAAATTCCTTATTGACGAAACACTCTATGATAAGGTTGATGCCAACGGCAAGGTTAAAAATTCCGACCTTTCGTCAACTCCTATGGTCAGAATCAACGTTTCCGAAACAGGTCTTGACCACATTTGTAAAGACGGCCCCTGGCAGACAACAATCGCTCCTACCTGCACTTCGACAGGTGAGCAGATTTCGGGCTGTATCACCTGCGGCAGAGTAATGTATACACAGCCTGTTGCAAAGCTTGACCACGTTCCTGTAACAGTAACCACTCCCGCAACCTGCTCAGCCGAAGGTTCCGTACAGAAAATCTGCGGCGCCTGCCTTGGTCTGATTTCTTCGGAAAGCATTGCAAAGCTTGACCATACACCCGTAACAGTTACAATTCCCGCAACCTGCTCTGCTGAAGGTTCTGTCAGCACAGTCTGCGGTGTCTGCGACGCTTTGATTTCTTACGAAACCATTAAAAAAGCTGACCATGATGACGGCGTTTGGAAGGTTGATTATGAAGCAACCGCTGACCATTCGGGTCAGATGACACGCTACTGCTCGGTATGTAACTTCGCCCTTGAAAGCAAGGATTTCGACCTTCACGAGCATGAGCTCGGATATGAAAGAATTCTTGTCGATTCCACTTGTATTTCCTACGGCGAAAAAGGATTTTTCTGCAGCATCTGCAACAGCATGTATGCAACAGAGCAGATTGAAAAGAGCGGTCACGGCGAATCTGTCAGCGTCACCGAAAAGCAGGCAGACTGCATCAACGACGGTCAGGCACTCCTTTACTGCGCCGACTGTCAGACTCTTGTCGGTTCTCAGGCAATTCCCGCACTCGGTCATGATGGCGCATGGGTAACCGTTAAGGAAGCCACCTGCAACGCTGTCGGCAGAGAAGAAAATATCTGCACAATCTGCGACGCTGTTCTTGAGACAAGAGAAATTGAAACAATCGCTCATTCCTATGGCGAGTGGGAAATCGTTACCGATGCTACCTGCGTTCTTGACGGTGAAAAGCAGCAGACCTGCTCAGACTGCGGAACTTTGCTTGAGTCCGAAACAATTCCCGCACACGGTCATGCAGATGCATGGGTAACCGTTAAGGAAGCAACCTGCAGCGCTGTCGGCAGAGAAGAAAATATCTGCACAATTTGCGATTCTGTTCTTGAAACAAAAGAAATTGAAAAGCTTGACCATATTCCCGGCAAATGGGAAATCACAAAGGATGCAACCTGCACTCAGGCAGGTCTTATGCAGCAGACCTGTGCACTCTGCGGCGCACTTATCGGCGAGCCCGTTGTAATTGATGCTCACGAGCACAACAGCGGCGCTTGGAGAACCGTTATTGAAGCAACCTGCACAACAGACGGCGAAAAGGTTAAAGAATGCACAATCTGCAAGGGCACACTTGAAACAGAAGTGATTCCCGCACTCGGCCACGATGACGGTGTATGGACAACAGCCCTTGAGGCAACCTGCGAAACTCAGGGTGAACAGCATAAGAACTGCACACGCTGCGGTCAGCTTATCGAAAGCGCCCGTATTGACGCTCTCGGACACACCCCCGGCCCCGAAATGACCTGCGTAACCGATCAGGTTTGCCTCGTTTGTGAAGAAGTTCTTGTTCCTGCAGACGGTAAGAGCCACGTATGGACAGAGTGGGAAACCTACAAAGAAGCAAGCTTCTTCGTTGAAGAACAGCAGAGAAGAGTCTGTACCTCCTGCGACCTTGAAGAATACAGGTTTGTAAAGGGCACTTCAAAATGCCATAAGTATTTCCCGCATTGTGACGGCAGCGGCGAGGGTTGCTGGGCTTGCGAAACCCTCAGCAACTCGAACGGCTTCTTCCGCAACCTCGGCAGATTCCTCACATGGTTCTTCTTTGAGAATATCATTGTAAACATCCTCTTTCCGTTCTCACACGGTCATTTCCACGAGCTTATAAACCTTGATGAAATATTCGGCACAAAATAATCAATAAAGCTTACACACAACGGCGGAGCATTTGCTCCGCCGTTCGCATTGTTTGCAACAAATCATAAGCCGTCCGAATAATCGGACGGCTTATAATGTTATGCATATCAGAAATGATATTTAAGGATTCTGTCCTTGCGGCTTTGAATGAATGAAAGGCTGAAACCGTTGATATGTAAGGGATTTACTCAAGCCGTTTCTCTAAATCAAGCATTGCGGAAATGTAGTTTTCTGACTATAGTCAGGGTCGCCTTCGCGGATACGCATGGTGCGGCGGATTTCTTTGGGGATAACGACTCTGCCGAGGTCATCAATTCTTCTGACAATACCTGTGGCTTTCATTTATATCTTTCTCCTTGTTTTCAATATTTGCCTTGTTATTGTTTGTCAGAAATTGCGGTTTATACGGAATTTTTTATTGTTTTTGATTTAAATAATGTTTGTTGATAAGTTTTTTTGAATATGTTAAAATCGTTATGTACCTTTACATAAAGGAGCTTGTTATGATAAAAGAACTCATCCACGACCCGATTTTGCTTGCGAGGAAATCGGAGGTCGCAACAAAAGAAGATTTGCAGGTGGCGCAGGATTTGCTGGATACTCTCATCGCACACAAAGACGGCTGTGTAGGTATGGCGGCGAATATGATTGGTGTTTGCAAACGCATTATCGCTTTTGATAATGACGGCAGTTATATGGTTATGTTCAATCCCGAAATTATAAAAAAATCGGGACCCTACGATGCAGAAGAAGGCTGTCTTTCTCTGCTCGGCGGACCCCGAAAGTGTAAGCGTTATCAGACAATAAAAGTGCAATGGCAAACCGCTGAATTTCAGACTCGCATCAAAACTTTCACGGGTTTCCCTGCACAGATAATTCAGCACGAGGTTGACCATTGTGACGGAGTGCTGATATAATATTCACAGAAAAACAGCGGTTCTCAAAATTTATAAAAGGAGTTTTTGTTTATGAAAACAAAATCCGACGTCGGAACAAAAATTATTTCGATTATTCTCGGTGCAATTATGGGCGGATTTATGTGGCGATGCAGGGGCGACGGCGGCTTCGGCTCATCGTGGGGTCTTTACAGCGTGGGTCTTGTGCTTATGCTTCTGATTTATCATTTCTACGGCAACCGCAAGGGTATGAAATACGAAATGATTCCCCTCGGCGCGCTTATGCTGGGTCTGAGCGTTACCGGCTACGCTACGGTTATTATCCAGCTTGCAGGCGTTGTTTGGAGCGACCTGCCGTATTCGGGCGAGATGCTGAACGGTCTTGACCCCGTGCTTCTCGGGCCAAACGGCGACGTTTATGCGCCTGCCGACCATGTGAGCGGTGCGGTGATAATCTTCCTTATGGCGTTTACGTTGATTCCGCTTTTTGCTTTCTTTGTCACATCTCTTTTCTCAGGCAAGTAATATAAAATCAAACATTACATAATAGCCATAGCGGTGTATATGATATCGTCGCTGATTTTCAAAGCTACGGTTTCGCACTTTATTCTTCAGCTTATCAACCCCGATCAGGTTGCTTATGCTGCGCTCGGTCTTAAGGAATGCGGCTATGATTACGCAAGCCCGATGGCGGCTTATATGAGCCACTTCCTTGACAGAGGCTGGACACAGGAAATCCCGTTTTTTGAAAATTATTTTATGAGCATCGAACACGTTTCAGATTCGCTTGCGGTTATTGCACTTTCGCTTTATGCGCTCATTTTCCGCAAGGATAAATACACTTGCTTCGGCTCGCTTATTTTGAATATTCTCACCTCAATCACAACCACCGTTTTCACCGCCCTTGTTTCATACAGTTTCGGTTCGGGATTCTTCAAGGGTGTTGAATTTTCGGCAACGTTCAAGCGATTTGCAACCTGGGGCACGTGGGAATTTATCGTCGGATTCTTTGTCGGTTTGTTTATTATGGCGTTTCTCGCCCTTACTGTCAGAAACAGCAATGCCGACGCAGAAGATATTCTGCCTGTTTTTGAAAACAAAAAACTCAGCTTCGGTTTTAACTTCCTGCTGACGGTGTTTATTCTCGGCGTTACACCTGCCAGAGCAATCGGAATCCGTTTTGCGCGTCTTCTTGTAACCGCAAACGTGCTTGGCGACGACGAACCTCTCGGCACGATTCTGACGGTTGTTTTATCCGTTATTTTCGGCGTGTTTATGATTAAAATACTTCGCAAAAACATTCTTGAAAAGGGCACGAATGCATTCGATATGTCACCCGTGAAGTTTGCAAAAATCGCACTTCCGTCATATCTCGGAATGTGCTTCACGGTGTATTTCTTTATGGACAGCTTCGGAATCCGCTTTATCAGAACAGATATCACCGTGCCGATTATGCTCGCCGCCTCTGCTCTGATTGCGGTGATTTATATACCGCTCAGAATGAAAATGGCTGCAAAGCGAGAAAACTCTTAAAAACTTCGGAGAATTGATATGCTTGCTTATACATACAAAGAACACGGAAAGTTTGAGCTTACGGACAAGCCGAAGCCTGAGATAATTGACAGCCGTGATGCGGTTGTGAGGGTGACGCTTTCGAGTATCTGCTCGAATGATTTGCGCTTTAAAACGAATAATTCAGCACGAAGTTGACCATTGTGAGGGATTTTGATTTAAGAAGTACGGATTATTGTACACCAAGGTTTGCTATAATATGAGCATCAAAGGAGATGATTGTATGCTCAGAGAAGGTGCTTCACCTACACGCGAATACCGATGCAAATTGTTAGAGTTCTTTTCGAATCTGGATTTGGATTGCAGCATAATGGTAAAGCTTACTGAACCCATAGGGAAACTTCCCGAAAAAAACAAAGATAAAGCCGCCAAAGAAATTCTGGATCTTATTTCAGACTGCAAAACACCGGAAGAAATGCTTGACAGGATGAGAAATTATAAATTTGTTTATAACAAAAAATCTTCTGCATCCGAGAAAAAATATTATCCTATGTGGGTACATGATTTTCCTGATTACAGTGATCAACACAACGCTTGCTACATATGGGAATGCGAAAAAGATAAATCCAACCGTTCTCTGCTCCCTATAAGACTTTATATTGACGGCGATTATTTTCGTCTTGAAGACGAAGAGTTTGGGGAAGGTCTGGAAACTTACCATGACTGTTTCTTGGTCAGAAAACGGAACACTTTGTTTGTAGAGGATATTCTTTATAAGTTGCATATTTATATTCAGTCAGCCGAATATGTTTTTGCAAAAATGCTTTATGATAAATCTTCCGAAATTCTGTTTACTGAATTTCCGAATATTGAGAATATTTCTTACGGAGAACAGAAAGAAAACGGAATATATCCTATAAAGTGGAACATACCGTACGATGTTCTTATTAACCGTCAGCTGGAAATAATGCAGGAACTTCTTGATAACGGTATGTTTCTTGATGAAAAGCTTGAAGAAACCGAAGATTCAGATAATCCTAACAAACTCACACACATATATCTTAATGGTATTCTTGACGGTGATCCTGATGACGTTATTGATGCAATAAAAAACACCAAAAGAGAAGATTACCTTAAGAATTTCGGCAACAAACGGCTGACTTATACGCTTGATGAGTGTATGAAGTATTATAAGATTTTTACCGAAGATATTCTTGAACTCGGAAACCAAAAAAGAGTTTACTGTATTATAGAAGAGCAGAACCGTGATTTGTTTGAAGCAGCAAGAAGACTTGATGCAAAGACACTTCTTGAATATGCCCGTAACGGCAGGAGCCTTAATGCTATTTGTACAAACGGAAACTCTGTTTTTTCGGAATACCTTAACAGAATCATTGACGATGCAGGAAATCCTGAAAGTGCAACTGAATTTTGTGAAAAAGATGCACAGGCACTTATTGATGCAGGGGCAAACCCTGCACTATACGGTGTTGACGATGTTTTCAATCCACCAATAAATAATGCACTTGTGTGCGGTGAAACGGAAATTGTAAAGTTCTTACTAAAGAATAATGTTAACCCCGATCTTTTTGGCACGATAGATGAAAAATATGAATCCGAAACCCTTCTCGAAAGAGAAGAAAGATGGCTTTTGGAAATGCCTTATTATGGTTCACAAGCCGACGACGAAAAAATATACCGAGAGCATATCAGTATGCTCAAAGAAGCACTTGGAGTATAATATTTTTGCGAAGAAATGATTTGTTTTAAGGGGTGACTGCAATGATTGATGTTTGTTTCAACAGAGTAGCGGAAGGTAATTTGAAATTGTTTAGGAAAGATATTAATAGTGAGTCTGTATTTCATCTTGGTGGATATTTTGGTGTAGGCAATATATCAGAATCTATTCAGGAACACTATGCCAAAGAAGAAGCGGAGACTCTCCGTTATTTCTATAAAGATATAACAGACGAAGAAATTACTGATGCTTATAAAGATGAATTGAAGCAAATCCGTACAAGACATACAAAATTTAAAAAGCATCTTGATAATGGCGAGTCTGTCAGAGTATGGATATGTAGGAACGCAAATGACTACTGTGGTTTCTTTTGGCTTTGCAACAAAATGAAGAAATTATCAAACAAGCTGTCTGTTGTTATCTGTCCAACATATGAATACAGCACATGGAACCAAAAATATCAGTACACATTCGGATGGGGACTTGACCCTGAATCTGTAATTGATATTGTCCGTTTAGCAAAAGAAATAAATGCAGGAGAAAAAGAGTTTTTTGCTAAGGAGTGGGAACTTCTTGTTAAAGAAAACAAACCTCTGAGAATTCTTATCAACAATATGATTGCTTCAGTTGAAAGTGATTTTCTTGACTCAGGAATTCTGAAATTTGTACCCGAAATGCCAACCAAACAAGCAGATGTTATGGGCAAAATTTTAGGAAATTGTCTTTGTGACTCAGTTTCATTTGTTTCAGAGCGTATTGAAAGAATGATTGAAAACGGACTGGTAAAGGTGTGCGAAGATTTTGTCGATGAACACGGTTGCTATTGGCAAAGAAAGATTGTAAAAACAAAAATTATGAATTGATTTTTGCAACGGAGTATTAATATGTTAGCTTATACATACAAAGAACACGGGAAGTTTGAGCTTGTTGACAAGCCGAAGCCCGAGATAATTGACAGCCGAGATGCGATTGTGAGAGTAACTCTTTCGAGTATCTGCTCAAGTGATTTGCACATAAAACATGGCTCTGTGCCACGTGCTGTGCCGGGTATTACAGTCGGTCACGAGATGGTCGGTGTTGTTGAAAGCATCGGTGCTGACGTTAAGAATGTCAAAGTCGGTGACAGAGTTACTGTCAATGTTGAAACCTTCTGCGGTGAGTGTTTTTTCTGCAAGAAGGGGTTTGTAAATAACTGTACCGACAAGAACGGCGGTTGGGCGCTCGGATGCCGAATTGACGGCGGACAGACCGAGTTTGTCCGTGTGCCTTACGCTGATATGGGACTCAACAAAATCCCCGATACCGTTACCGATGAGCAGGCTTTGTTTGTCGGCGACGTGCTTGCAACGGGATTCTGGGCAACACGAATTTCGGAGATTACACCCGATGATACCGTGCTGATTATCGGCGCAGGTCCGACGGGTATCTGCACTCTGCTTTGCGTTATGCTCAAAAATCCGAAGGGAATCATCGTCTGCGAAAAGGACAAAAACCGCATTGATTTTGTGAAGTCGCATTATCCCGATGTACTCGTTTGCGAGCCTGAAAACTGCAAAGATTTTGTGATTGAGAATTCCGACCACGGCGGTGCGGATGTTGTGCTCGAGGTTGCAGGCGCAGAAGATACTTTCCGCCTTGCGTGGGAGTGCGCAAGACCAAATGCGATTGTCACGGTTGTTGCACTTTATGATAAACCGCAGAGCCTTCCTCTGCCCGATATGTACGGCAAAAATCTGATTTTCAAAACGGGCGGTGTTGACGGCTGCGACTGCGATGAAATCCTCTCACTCATCGAGCAGGGCAAGATTGACGCAACCCCACTGATTACCCACCGCTTCGCCCTCAAAGACATCGAAAAAGCATACGAAATATTTGAGAATAAGCTTGACGGTATAATTAAAATAGCGGTGACAACAGAATAAAAAATGACCTCCTTGTGTTTGGCGTACCATTTACAAGGAGGTTTTGTTTTATAAAACTTACGGGCCCATAAAAGATATTAGATTATAATCTTTTGCATTGTCCATCATTGCGCGCATACGGTGAACAAATCTTTCGTAGAACTCGGTTGCTATATAAATGTTATTTTTTATTATTTCGGCTTCCTTCTTTTTGCCAAGCTTTTTTCGTTCATACAGTAAATCGGGCTCGAAGGTGTAAATTGAAAAATGTTTTTTCAAGTCATCTAATTTTGGGTTATCGTAATCTGTTTTTAACAAATCACAACACTCCTCAATATCGTTTAACATAACTTTCATTGTATCATAAGTATAAATGTTATAGTCCAGATTCCATTGAAACCTGTTTTCACAATATGGGTCTCTGCTGTCGCCGTACGGATATTGGTCATCATAATACTTGTCGAGAAAATAATACAAAAATTCTGAAATATCCATATCATCGATGGAAATCTCTTCTTTTCGGTATTCTTTTATACCTTGCCAGTATTCCTTTGTTACGGGCACATGCTTAACTGGCATTATCCAGAAATAACCTCCGCCATCGTGACCTTCAACTATCGTTTTTTACCCCTGCGGACATAATCTTCGTTAATTTCGTCGCTCCAGCCTGAGTCAACACAAGCCTTTGCTCTGACATTGCAGACGGCTTTTGCGACGGATTCATAGACTATGCTTGTACCTTCCTTGTCGGCGTTGTAGTTTACTGCTCTGTCGGCACCGATGCCGTATCTTGCGGCGGTTTCAACCGCATCGATATTCGCACCGATGAAGAGAAATTCCCAGCCGTATTTTTCTTTCTGACGCTCAATCATAGCCTTTACTCTGTCGCTTGTGTAGCGGCGGCTTGCGTTTTCCATACCGTCGGTTGTGATGATAAACATTGTGTTTGCGGGCACATCTTCGGCTGGTGCATACTTGTGAACATTGCCGATGTGGTGAATTGCGCCGCCGATTGCATCAATGAGTGCCGTGCATCCTCCGACAACATAATCACGGTCTGTCATGGGCTTGATTTCGGAAAGTTTTACTCTGTCGTGAAGCACTTCGCTTACATTGTCAAAAAGCACGGTTGAAACATAGCATTCGCCGTCCTGCTTTTTCTGCTTTTCAATCATAGCATTAAAACCGCCGATTGTGTCACTCTCCAGACCCGACATTGAGCCGCTTCTGTCAAGGATAAATACGAGTTCTGTGATGTTGTTTTTCATTGTTTTCTCCTCCAAAAACAAAAATGTGGTTGCTCGGTTTCTCAACCTTACAACCACATTATAGCGATTTGTTTTATTCAATTGGTCGCTTGATGGGAGACTTTTATCAGCAGCCCAACAGCACTTGGTCAAATTCAAACAGTGCTTCGTTTATTTCAAAGATGTCATAGACACCTTTCTGCAGAAAATATCTGATTATCTTATCAAATGTAAAACTGCGTGAAAGTGTAAGTCCTGCGGATGCGAGTAAATCCTGCGTTTCGTCAAGGGTCAGTTCAAGTGCGATTGCAAATGCAACGGCTGTCTGCTTTGACGGTTTGTATGTATCGGGGTTGCACTTGATTTTTGAGAATGTTTTCTTGTCAACGTTGGCTTTTTTGTAGCATTCAACGTCGGTCATTCCCTTTGAATCAATCAAGTCAAAAAGCTTGTATGCAAAGGATTTATCCATTGCTTTCATATATTCTGCGAGGGTTTTGTTGTCAACACTGCTTTTCGGCGCAGGCATTGATGCACAAACAGGCGGTTCGGGTGAACTGCATTCAGCTTTTTCCAGTCTGAGCAGTTTTTGTCTGATTTTGTTTAACGGTACGGTTTTTTCGGGTCGGGCACATTCCGAAGCAAAAACAGCTTTTTGTTCTTCAACATAATTATCACTGATAAACTCGCTGATTTCATTGAAAACAGTTTTGCTGAATTCATAGGATTTTCGATCATAAACACAGAGATATACAGTAAGTTCGTGTTCAAAAAGGAATTCGGTGATAACCTGAATCGCGAATTTCAGCACCTGGTCTTTCGGATAACCGTAAACGCCTGATGAAATCAGCGGAAATGCAACAGACTCGCATCCGTTGGCAACGGCAAGTTTAAGCGACTCCGTGTAACAGGATTTGAGGATGATGCTCTCGCCCACAAGTCCGCCGTGCCAGACGGGTCCCGATGTGTGAATGATGTATTTTGCATCAAGGTTATATGCACTTGTTATTTTAGCTGTACCAAGTCCGAGAGGACGGATTTTCTCGCATTCGGCATCAAGCATCGGGCCCGCTGCGGTATGCACAGCAAGGTCGACACCGCTGCAACCCATCATTTCTTCATTGGTGGTGTTTACAATCGCATCAACCTTCATTTTTGTTATGTCTTGTCTTATGATTTGTAACGGCACGGTATCACCTCAACGCTTAATCTGTAGTCAGTATATCACAAATTAATGATTGTAGCAACACATGACGAAATATCTTCGTTGCTTATTTCCAGAAACTGTGATACTATATGACAAGAGAATGATTTCGCAAGGAGTTTAATATGACTGCATTACTTATTATCATTTACATAGCCTTTGTTTCGCTCGGGTTCCCCGATTCGCTGTTCGGTGTTACATGGCCGGTTGTTCATGTTGAATTCGGCTTGCCCGAGAGCTTCGGCTCGGTTTACAGCGTTGTTACGGCTGTTTCAACGGGCGGTATTGCGTTTATTGCAGGCCCGCTTCTGCGCAAATTCGGAACAGGCAGGGTTACGTTTTTTTCAACGCTTCTCACCGCGCTCGGCCTTGTCGGCATCAGTTTTTCGCCGAATATCGTTGTGATGATGATTTGCACTGTTATTATGGGCTACGGCGCAGGCGCAATTGATACCGGTCTGAACAACTTCGTTTCACTTCATTATAAGGCAAAGCATATGAACTGGCTCCATTGCTGTTGGGGGCTTGGGGTTACAATCAGTCCGATGATCATGTCCGCTTTTCTCGGCGGAGACGGTACGTGGCGCAGTGGGTATCGTGTTGTTGCGCTTATTCAGTTTGCGATTGCTCTGATAATCCTTGCAAGCCTCAAAAAATGGAATGTTCAGCCCAAAAATGTTGCCGAAACAGAAAACATGCAAAAGGAATTGCCCAAGAAAAGCTTTTTCGATTTGCTGAAAGAAAAAGGAATGTTAACGAGTATTCTTTCGCTCGGACTTTACTGTGCAGGAGAATTCACGATTGGTACCTGGGGCGCAACCTATGCAGTCAATGTTCTTGCTGTTTCACCCGACGAGGCCGCCAAATGGATTTCGCTTTATTTTTGCGGAATTATGCTCGGCAGAATAATTGCGGGTTTTTTATCCGAAAAACTCTCCGACAACACGCTCGTCAAGGGCGGAATGGCTCTTGCGGCAGTCGGTATAATTGTTCTTATGCTGCCCATAGGCAAAACCGCGCTCGCAGGTCTGTTTTTAATCGGCATGGGCTATGGCCCTGTATTCCCGAGTGTGCTCCACAGCGTGCCTGCGCGATTCGGTGCGGATTATTCGGCTGATATCACGGGTTATCACATGAGCGGCGCATACGGAATAGGCTTTTTTGTTCAGTTTGTGTTCGGATATGTTGCCTCTGCAACAACCTTTGCCATCGCTCCGTTTGTGCTTCTGGCACTCGGTTTCGGAGTAATCGGAGCAACCGTTGTTACCTTAAGGCTAATAAAAGAATAAAAACAGACGGATTTTTATTGTGAAACTTTTTTGCAATTTTGTTTCTGCATTTTTATTAAATATTGTTGAAATTATATTAATAATATGTTAATATAAAGTGACTTTTTGTAAATTAAAAGGAGAGTGTTTTAAAATGAAAAAAGGATTTAAAAGAGCTCTTGCGCTTATTCTGTGCGCTTCCATGCTCGCATCGGTAGGAGCAATCGGAGCCTTTGCTTCCGAAAAAACAGATTGCGGCGGAGACTGCGACCATTCACCCGTTGTTATTCTCCCCGGCATCAACCATTCACCCACATATCTTTACAACGAAGATAACACACCCTATCTTGATGCTGACGGCAACGAAGTCGGCGGCACCTTGCTTATCCTTGAGCTGAGCAAGCTCTGGGGCACTCTTCCCAAGCTCATCGTGAGCCTTATTGCAACTCTCGGCCTTCAGCATGCGGTTGGTCTTGAAGATGCTGCATACGAAGCTGCTTCTGCCGCTTTCTGGGTTCAGGAATGCGATGATGAAGGAAACTATGTCAACAACCTTCAGACAAAGAGATGGAATCACCCCATTTCCGAAATGAATCAGGATGATAAGGACTGGCTCTACAGAATGATTCCTCTTCAGGCTGTTGAAAAGGAATACGGCGGCGACCATATCTATCTTTACACCTTCAACCTTGTAGGCGACCCCATGAAGTCGGCTGACGAGCTTGACGAATATATTGAAATGGTTAAAAAGCAGACAGGCCATGACAAGGTTACTCTTCTTCCCGTTTCTCTCGGCGGCACAATCCTCACATCTTATCTTGATAAGTACGGTCACGATAAGATTGACGAAATCATCAATGTTGTTGCATGCCTTGACGGCACGGATATCGTTGCCGACATGCTTGAGAGAAAATGGAATCTCGATGATGAATATTTCTATCACGAATTCATTCCCCCCATCCTCGGCGATGATGTAACTCTCGGCTATCTCATCAACTGCGTTCTTCACATTCTTCCCCGTTCGGGTGTTGATGCAATCCTTACGGGCGCAATCAGCGCGGTGCTTGACAAGATGATGATCAACTGTCCTCAGATTTGGGCAATGATTCCTTCATACAGATATGATGCTCTTGCTGCAAGATATCTCAGCGACAAGCCCGTTCTTAAAGAAAAGACTGACCGCTTCCAGCAGGCAAGACTCAACCTCGAGCAGAATATTCTTGATGCGGTTGCAGACGGTGTTAAGGTTAACTCCATTGCAGGCGCAAACCTTTCCTTCGGCGAGCAGGATTACACCTTCTTCGGCATCGTTGAATCCGCTCATACTTATAATACCGACGGCATCATCAACCTTTCCTCAACAACTCTCGGCGCAACGGGCGCACCCGCAGGAAAGACCCTTGCTGATGTTCCCTATGAAAAGAATACATACTGCTCAAACTCGGATCATAATCATATTTCTCCCGACAATAAGGTTGATGTTTCAACCGCAATTCTTCCCGAAAATACATGGATTTTCCTTGACCAGCATCACGAAGTGGGCAACAACGACGTTGTTCTCAATCTTGTCGGAAATATCCTTATGGACAGAGTTTCAAGCGTTAATGACGACCCCGAAACATATCCTCAGTTCAATTACAGCTGCAACACCAAATATATCCGCCGCTGGAGACTGCCCGATGCAGAGAAGCTTCTTGAGGAGCAGGGCAGCACAATGCCGGCAGAGGATAAGAAAGAACTTGAAGCAGCAATTGCAGACGGCAAAGCAGTTATTTCCGCAACAATAGTTGACCCTGAAAAGGCAACGGCAGCAGAGGACAGACTTAACGCAATCCTCGCAAAATACGGCCTTTACACATATCCCGAAGAGCCTTCGGCAGCAGACGTTTTCTTTGAGAATGCTCTTGAAGGCGCAAGCAAGGGCCTTGTTGACTGGCTCGGCGGCGGCAGCCTTGTTGACTGGATTCTTTCACCCGCTCGCAATATCGTAAATAAAATCTTCGGTTAATAACAAATTCAAAGGTGAACGGAATTTTTCCGTTCACCTTTAAGGAATTAAGGAGGAATAATTAATGAAAAAAATCATTTCGGTTCTTCTTTGCGTGACAATGGTTTTCTCGATGTTTGCGGTGAGCTCATCGGCATTCACGGCGGGCGGCGAGTGCACCGACGGCAGCTGTGAATATTATCCCACAATCATCATTCCCGGCCTCGGTCAGTCCAATGTGTGGCTGCTCGATGATAACGGCGAATTTGTGCTTGACGATGAAGGCAACAAGACTTCTGTTTTTCCCGGAGTTATTAACCTCGGCGAAATTATCAAAACAGCTCTTGTGCCCCTTCTTCTTTCTGTTGCAACTCAGAGCGACATGGGCTTTTCGGACGCTGTTGCAGACATTATAAACAGCATATTCGGCGTCAACAAGTGCGACGAATACGGTCAGACTTCAAAGAATGTTGTGACTGAAAAGTATCCGTATTCACTCGCTGAATGCACTGCGGAAGAAAAAGAAGCTCCCTATCACCATGTTCCGCTCAATCTTCACGACAGTTGCTTCCCCGAAGACCATCTCTTCTATTTCTCATATAACTCATTCGGAAACCACATCGATATAACAAAGGAACTTTATGACTATATCCATATGGTTATGGAGAAAACAGGCCACGATAAAGTTGCCATTTCCCCCATCAGCCAGGGAGGAACAATTTCAAATGCACTTTTTGAATATCATCCCGATATTATGGATTGCATTGCAAGAGTTCTTTATATCGTTCCCTGCAATGACGGCACAACCCTTATCGGCGACGTTTTCACAAACAAAATCAGAATGCTTGACCCCACAGCTCTCTATAACGGCCTTCTTTCAACATTCTTCGATATCGAAACAGCATCAATGATTGAAACTCTCGTAAGAATTCTTCCCGATGAGGTTGTTATCGGCGGTCTTACAAAGGGAGTTGAGGTGCTTGTCAGAGATGTTATGACAATGAGCACAAGCATGTGGGCAATGTGTGATTCCGCAAGCTATCCGGAAGCGGCAGAGCTTTATCTTAAAGACAGACCCGAAATCAAGAAGCAGACCGATAAATATTATCAGGCTCAGCTAAACTCAAACAAAAACATTCAGAAGCTTATCGACAAGGGCTGTGAAGTGCTCACCGTTGCCGAATACGATGTTCAGATGTACGGCATCGGCTATTCCTATGATAAAGAAATGGCAGACGGCATGATTCCTCTTGCTTCAACCGCAATGGGTACTTATGCCGCAAATATCGGCGAAACTCTTCCCGAGGGCTACAAGCAGGCCAACTCAAGCAAAAACTGTTCCGATTTGTCACACAGCCACATTTCTCCCGACAATATTGTTGACGCTTCGACAGGTCTTCTGCCCGACACAACATGGTATTTCAAAGGGCAGAAACATGAGCAGACAGCTCTCAACTCAACCGTTCTTACTCTGGCTCTCAGAATTATCGAAAATAAGATTGAAGATGTTTATTCAGACCCCGCGTATCCTCAGTTCATAACCTGCGAGACCGTTGCGGCAGACGAAGGCGGATTTTTCACGAAGCTGAGCGATATTCTCTATGAATATTTCGGCTCAAACGGTTTCTCAGAGCTTCCCGGAATTGCGATACGCAATATTTTCCGCCCCATCACCGAATTGTTTGAATAAACGTTTACCGTTAAAAAGTAAAGGAAGGAAATAGATGATGAAAAAAGCAGTTTCCGTTTTTCTTGCGGTTGCAATGATTTTTTCCTGTTGCGTAGTTTTTGCTTCGGCTTCGGATGTAAAAGCCGAGTGCGGCGGCGATTGCGACATCTGTCCGTCAATCGTAGTTCCGGGCATCGGTCAGTCCAATGTCTGGGCGCTTGATGAAGACGGCGAATATCTTCTTGACGATGAAGGCGAGAAGATTATGGCTTTCCCCGCAATTTTTGACGTTGGTTCAATTGTCAAAACCGTTCTTTTCCCTGCGCTTCTTACTCTTATCACTCAGCATGATGTAGGCCTTTCCAACGCTCTGTGCGACGTTGTCCGCGATGCATTCGCCGTTAATATGTGCGATGAAAACGGCAAAAACACCGGAAATCTTGAAGTTGAAAGATATCTTTATTCCGTTGCCGAATGCAGCGACTATGAAAAAAAGCAGATTTACAATAACATCCCTCTTCAGGATTATGCTGAAATCGCAGGCGAAGACCATCTCTATTACTATGCTTACAATTCATTTACAAATCTTGAAGAAACCATAAACGGTCTTTATGAGTTTATTCAGATGGTAAAGAAAGAAACAGGCCACGACAAGATTAATATTGTTCCCATCAGCATGGGCGGCTCAATTGCAAACGGATTGTTTGAATATTATCCCGATGTTATGGATGACCTGAACAAGGTTGTCTATATCGTTCCTGCCCTCAACGGTTCAACAATCGTCGGCGACCTCTACAAAAAAGATCTTGCTTTTCTTGACACCGATTTCCTCTATAACGGTTTCCTTGAAACTCTTATGGACGAAGAAGATGCAAGAATGATTGAGGTTGTTGCACGAATTCTTCCCGACGAAGTTCTTGTCGGCGTTCTCAACAATGTTGCGGACTGCCTTATCGAAGAGGTTGCCGCTAATGTGACAAGCCTTTGGGGTCTTTGCCCGAAAGAGGATTATCCCGAAGCATCCGCAAAGCTTCTTGCCCAAAAGCCCGTAATTAAAGCACAGACCGACAGATATTATCAGGCGCAGCTTAATTCGCTTGCAAACATTCAGAAGATGGTTGACAAGGGCGTTGAAGTTTATAACATCGTTGATTATGATGCACCTCTTTATCAGATAGGCAATTCGTGGAACGATGACAATGCTGACGGCGTTATCCATCTTTCGTCAACTGCAATGGGCGTTCACAGCGCGCTTGTGGGCGAAACTCTCGGCGATGACTACAAGCAGGCAAACACCAGCGTTAACTGCTCAGACAAATCACACAACCATATGTCTCCCGACAATGTTGTTGATGCTTCAACAGGTCTTCTGCCCGACACAACTTTCTATTTCGACGGTCAGAACCATGAAAAAACTGCAAGAAACGATGTTATAATCAGCCTTGCAACAAGACTGCTTGCAACCGATGATATCAAGAGTGTTTATTCTCTTGAAGAATATCCTCAGTTCAACGGCAAAAGAGACCCGAGAGCACTGAAAAATACATACATCCCCGCCGCAAAGGCGGTTGACCCCTCAACTCTTTCAGCGGAGGATGCCGCAGAGCTTGCGGAAGCAATCAAAACCGCCGAGGATTTTGTGAACGGCACGGTATGCTATGACGGCCAGCAGAAAGAAGTTGAAGAAAAGATTATCAAAGCTCTTGTTAAGGTTGGCGCATGGACAGTTGAAGAAGAGGAAGAACCCTCCTCCTTCTTCTCAGACCTCAGTCTCTGGCTCTATGACACCTACGGAGCAAACGGTTTCTCCGAGCTTCCCGCGCTTTCCGTTAAGCTTGCGTTTGAAGGTCTCGGCGACTTGATAAAAGGTATTTTTGAAGGTATATTTTAAATAGAAAAGAGCTGACCTCGGTCAGCTCTTTTTATTATGAATCAGCAGGCAGGCGCATTCGCAATGACCTGTTCGCGGGAACATGTCAACGGGAGTTGCTTTGGCGGCGGAGTAGCCGAGGTCGGCAAACAGTGCGCAATCGCGCGCGAGGGTTGCAGGGTCGCATGAAACGTAAACTATTCTGTCGGGGTTCATTTCTGCCGCGGTCTTAACCATGTCGGGGCTGCAGCCTTTTCTTGGCGGGTCAAGAATGATAACATCGGGGCGTATGCCCTCATTTTTGAGAGTTTCCGCAGCCTGTGCCGCATCGCCGCAGATAAAACGGGCATTTTTTATGCTGTTTAATTCGGCGTTGATTTTTGCATCCTCAATCGCTTCCGGAACAATTTCAACACCGATGATTTCCTTTGCGTTGTTTGCCATTGAAAGACCGATTGTTCCTGCACCGCAATAAAGGTCAAGCACGGTTTCGTTGCCCGTAAGGCCTGCATATTCCGCCGCCTTGCCGTAAAGCTTTTCTGCCTGGTTGCGGTTAACCTGATAAAACGAAAGCGGAGAAATGCGGAATTTCAGCCCGCAGAGGATATCGGTTATACAGTCGCTGCCCCAAAGGGTTTGGCATTCGCTGCCGAGGATAACGTTTGTGTCTTTCCGGTTGATGTTCAGAACAATGCTTTTGATTGACGGCTCTTTTTCAAGCAGGGCGGCAACGAGCTTATCCTGCGCGGGCAATTTTTTGCCGTTGATAACGGCGCATACCATTATTTCGCCGCCGGCGCAGCCTTTTCTTATATATATATGACGCAGTAAGCCCGAATGGCTTGTTTCGTCATAGACCGAAACATTGTTTTCTTTGATATATCGGGCAAAAACACCCAGAATTCCTTCAAATTCTTCGGGCTGAAGAAGGCAGTCCGGGCAATGGATGACTCTGTGGCTGTGAGGCGAATAAAAGCCCGTTTTGATTTCGCCGTTTTCCTGCGCAACGGGGTATTGCGCCTTGTTGCGGTAGCGGCTGTTTGCTTCGGCGCCGATAATCGGCTCCATTTCGGGCGAAACGCCGCCGATTCTTTTGAAGCACTCGGCAACATGGTCGGCTTTTATCTTTTTTTCGGCTTCATAGCTTATGTGTGAAAAAACACAGCCGCCGCATTTAAGATAAACGGGGCATTCGGGTGCGATTCTGTCCGCAGAGGGTGAAATCACATTTTCAACCTTAGCGAAAGCATAGCTTTTTTTGACCTTAAGAATATGCGCGGTTATTTCATCGCCGACAGCCGTTGCCGGAACGAAAATTGCCATGCCGTTATGCCTGCCTACACCGCTTCCGTTAACGGAGCAGGATTCTATTTTAAGATTTATTCTGTCATTCTTTTTAAGTTCCACGAAAATGCCTCCGACAAATACTTTAATAAATATTATATCATAAAGCATGCGGCTGAGTAAACAAGTTATTTTGTTTATTTTTCGTTTGTATTATGTTAATTTCCAAAATATTCTTGATTTTTTGCCATATACTATGATATGATTAAATGAATATGTTTTCAGGAGGGTATTTGCATGAAAAGAATTGCACTGATATTAACATCGCTGCTTCTTGTGTTTGTTTTTGTGGGTACTTCTGTTTCTGCAACTGCAGCTTATGTGGTTGAGGAAATAACTTCCGGCGAAGTCGGTGAAAATGTTAACACAGACACAGAAGAAGGCGGCGAGGAGTCCGGTAATGAATCGGAAGAAAACGGCGGAGCAACCGATACGGAACAAGAAGAAAACAAAGAACCCGTAACCCATGCGCTTGTTCTGGAAAGTGACAGCATGACGGTTGTTAAGAACAAAACGGTTCAGATGACCGCCCGCGTTTCCAATGTTGAAAATCAGCCTCAGATTTTTTGGGATTCATCCGACAAGAACATTGCAACCGTTGATAAAAACGGCCTTGTAAAGGGCAATAATATCGGCAAAGCAACGATTACGGCAACTGCATATGTTGACGGTGAAAAGCTCACGGGCGAATTCGTTATCAGCGTTATCACAGGCAGCAACTTTTTGAAGGATTACCTCAAAGATAATCAGGTGCTCAGCTATCAGTACAGCTACATTGATGACTATTATTATACAAACGACAAGGAAGCATGGCAGTATAACTTCGGCTTCGGCAAGGTTTATGACATTGTTTCTCCTTATATTATGCTTGAATATGACTATGTCCGCGTTTTCTTCACCTATGAAGATAAGGACTGGATGCTCCAGATGTGGAAGGGTCAGTACGGCATGATTTTCTACGGCGGCGAAATCGGCATTTATAACCGTGCTCATTCCGAAGACGGCGTTAACGAATGGACAATGTATGAATGCCCTGACGATGAGGATTGGCTCAAGATGGAGCTGACCATGTGGCACGAAGAGCTTGACGGAAGCTGGACCCGCGAATTTACCAGAGAATATGACGAATATTGGTGGTGCACGGGCTTTAAAAACGGCCACCTCAGAGTTGAGGAGCCTGCCGATGAGCTTCGCCTGACAGGCAGAATCACCTTCAAGGATGCCGAAATGACAAAAATCGTTGTTGACGGCCTTAAGGAATGCGGCTTCAAGCTCAGCGGAGCAAAAGACAGCATAGGTCTTGACCAGATTTATGTTGACGGCAACGATGTCAGCTTCTGCTGGCAGAATATTTCAGATGCAGAGAGCACAATGGCAATCAAGACTGTCGGAGGTCTTATAATGGCATGGCAGCTTCTTCCTGTTTTGCCGATGATTCTTCCCTTTGTCGGCATGTTCGGAATAGCAGCTCTTTTAGTTTCGTTTATTCTTTAGAGTGATGGGAGCAATCCGAACCTGCCCGAAAGCGAGTCTTTTCGCCGCTTTTCGGAGTTTCGGCATTGAAAGGCGATAGATTTGCGAGTATTTTAACGAAGGGTGAACGAAAATATGCCCGTAAAAATCACGGTTCGTATTATTCCATTCACCTTAACAGAACAAGAAAACAGCTTGCATAGGGTTATGCAAGCTGTTTTAATTTTCAATGTTTGTATTCGGGTCAGCCGACAAAATCTTTGCCTTCTGTTCCTTATGAAGGGTCGCCCTTCTTTCGGCGTTTATATCCCCGTGAGCTTCAGCAGCCTTTCGGCAACGGTTTCGTTTTTGAAGTTGCGTTCATCAACGATGCCGATTCCCATAGCTTTTGCGCGTTCATATATCGGCGAATCCGAGCTGACGTATTTTGTTGTTGCCATTATCGCAAAGGCAAGCTCACCGCCGAAATTTTCTTTGATGGCATAAAGCTCGTTCAAATCCTCGTTTGTGGGGAAGCGGGTTTTGCATGAGATGAAAACAGGCGAAACGCCTCTTGAAAAAACAACGTCAACCTCGTTGCGCGGAACGCTGTCCGAAAGTATTTCGCCGAGCGATTTCCGGCTGTCAGGAACATCCCAGACGAATTTAACGCCCGTGTGAGCATCAAAAAACTCGGGAATATCGTTTGCAACCATATAAACCGCCATTTCGAGCCATACACCCTCGTTGACAAGCAGGTTTGCGATTGCGGAATTTACAAATTTAAACTCTATGCGTTTTTCCGATTGTAAAATTCTGAGTGCGGAAATTGCTCCCGCGCGCTCAAGTCCGCGCATTATAGCGTCATCGCAGGAAAAATTTTTCGAACCTTCGGAAAGTGACAGCGGAGCTTTGATTGAGAGAATATCCCCGACCTTAAGCCCCTCTTTTTTTGAGATTCTCTGAAGATATTTTACAAAGCTTGTCCATGTGTCGCAATTCTCAAAAAACAGGCGCGTAACATTTTTTATGATTTTCCATTCTTCGGAAGAATAATTCATGTTGCGTGTGTCGCTGTAAACCGTGCCGCCCGCGGCGGTTATGAAAGCTTCGCAGGGGATTTTAAGTCCGAGAGGCTGCGTTTTGCCGCCGGAAAGCAGGCGGAAAGAACTGACAGATTTGTCATAGCAGGTGATTTCGGAAACTCTTTCAAGAAGTGTGCCTGCGGCAACAAGAGCAAGGTCCCTGCCACCCGTGACATCTATCGTGCAGATGTTGCCGTTCTTGGTTTCATCGGCAACGATTTTTCCGATTTCAGTGCGAAGGAGAGAAAAATTGGCGGAATCCGCGTATCTGTAAACAAATTCGCATTCAAGCCCAATCAGGCGAAAGAAACGCGCGGTTTTGATTTTGCATTTTTCATTAAGTGCACCCTTATCGCCGACAAAATAAACCTTGTCGGGGCGAAAAACCGCCGCCGCAAGGTAGTTGTATATTGGCTCTTTGTCGTAAAGTTCAATTAAAATTTTCATAATACTTAATTATACATTATCAAGACTGCGGGTGAAGAAATCAACGGGGAACCAGCTCTGTGCAAAGCTTTGCGCCATTTCAACTCTCTGCTTTGAATAAAGACCGCCGATGAAATGGATTGCCTCGCTGTGGCTCAGTTCGATGTCACATTCATTCTCAGTTTCGTCAACGCTGACATGGTTGTTTTCGTCAACCGTTATTGTTATATTTTCGTCACGCTTCATTCCGTGAATGAGAAGATTGAGCGAGCCGGGGCAGAGCTTCATTCTGCTTGCCTTGACGGAAAGAAAAGCTTCGATAAATCTGCCGAAATTGAAAATATTAATCATTTCGGGTGTGCCGATTGAAACACCGCCGCAGTTTTTGTTCATGAAATCGCAAAGCTCCGTATCAAAAGCGGGGAGATTGAGAGAAACACTCTCGGCATTCATAACCTCCATGGCGCACATGATGAGATTAAGCATGTCATCGGTTTTTACGGGCTTGATTTCGGAAATCCAACTGCTGTTATATTTCTGAATTGAAAAATAGCCTTTGAACTCATCGCCGTCGAACGCCGCATGGGGAACACAGCGCCATGATTTGAGAATATCAATCATATCCTCTTCGCTTCTTTCGGTATAAAACGGAAGCGATTCGTTGAGAGCCTTGACTTTTTTTATAATTTCGGTGTCCGCTTCCGTAATTTCGCGGGCGGCAAACGGCGATTTTGCCTCGCTGCCGAGAATGCGCCTGATATTGCCCTTGTCAATGCTGAAACGGTATTCCGAGCCGATTGGTTCATAGCCGAAAAAGCCGTATCTTTGCCTTTGACCGCCGAGCAGAGAATAGTCAAAATTTTCCTCTTTCATTATGTCAAGAGAAAGGTTCATAAGGTCAATCATGTAGCCCTTGCCGCGGGAATCCCTTGCAACGGCAACGTTACCGATACCGAGAAAGCTCAGCTTTTTGCCCGCCGCGCTGACATTTACGGGGTAGCAGCCGATTGCCGCTTTTATTGAATCGCCCTCTTTAACGATAACATTGTTATATGCGGGCGAATATTTATCCTTGTAAAGCTTCGGAAGCAGCTCTGAAAAATTGCGCTTTGTTTCTTCATCGTCTTCAAGAAAGAATACGTTATCAAGCATGTCAAGAAGCTGTTCGGTTTCTTCGGGTCTTCCTCTTCCGATATAAATGTTTTCCATAATAATTCACCTTACTTAAGTTTCATAAAGTCGTTATAATTAAGAACTCTGTAGTTTTTGCCGTCGGTAGGTTTTGAGTCGTCTTTTTTGCGTTTGAGGAAAATCAGAACGATAAGAGCAGCGATAACAACCAATGCAATTATTCTGAATATCCACGTTGAGAAAAGTTTTTTTGCGTTTGTGCCGATGAATGCGAAAATGCTCATTTTTGCATCCATGCTGGCAACAAGGTCTATTTCTTTGATTACTCTGCCTGCATACATGACATTTCCGCGGCAGATAACGTCGCCTTTTTTGACGGGCGCCTTAAGCGTTTCGGGTGCGGAGCCTTCAACGATTTCAACCGCCAGGCTGCTTGAATCCGTTCCCTTGGGAACAAGGCTGTAAACCGTTTCGGCAGGGGAGAGAGTTATGTAATCCGTATCTTTGGCGTAAAGAATCGGGAGCTGAGCTTTGATTTCGTTTGTGTCGCAGATTGCGACAAGCTCAATGTTTTTATAGGTCCATTCAAGCATTTCTTTGCAGTCAAGGAATGCGCCGTTTTCGTTAACGCCGTCGCCGTCAACATCATAAAAAGTTGAATTGAGAGCAACCGCAACATAGTTATAGCCATTGTTTGATGCAAAGGCGACCATGCAGCGGCCCGCTGTTGAGGTTGAGCCCGTTTTGCCGCCCTTGACATATTTGCAGTAATATTCTTTGTATGCACTGTTGAGCATGTAGTTGGTTGAATAGAGAACACGCTCTTTCTGGAGATTTGTTTCGGGAAGGGTGTAGTTGTTTTTTGCAACGATTTCTTCAAAAGCGGGGAAGGTCATGGCATGCATGATAAAGGTTGCCATGTCGTTTGCGGTAACATATTGGTCCTCATCGTCAAGACCGTGAGGATTGACAAAATGGCTGTTTGCGCATCCGAGCCTTTGAGCCGTTTCGTTCATCATGGAAACAAATTTTGCCCTGTCGCCGCCCGAAACATAGTCCGCAAGGGTTGTTGCCGCTTCGTTGGCACTCTTAAGAAGAAGGCAGCAGAGCAGGTCATAAACGCTGAGCATTTCGCCTGCCATCAGCCCGCCGAGGGAGCTGCCCGTGCCGTCAAGCTCGCGGATGCAGGATTCAGGAACGGTAACAACCGCCGAAAGGTCTGCGCAGTTTTCGAGCACGACGATTGCGGTTATGACCTTTGTCAGGCTTGCGGGTGCAGTCTGCTTGCCTGCATTTTTTTCAAATATTATTTCGGAATTATCCGCGCTTATAAGCAGAACGCAGTCCGAATAAAGCTCCATGGATTTCATAACGTCGTCGTATGCCGCATTTGCTCCGGCACAGAACACAGAAGAAGCAAGAATACAGACTGTAATTAATATACTCAATATCTTTTTCATAATCACAACACCATTTTAAAAAAATTAACTAAATAAGTATATCATATTGTTTTCGATAAATAAATAGGAAAATGTTATTTTTATAAATTGATGCATCTGCCTTGATTTTTTTGCTTTTTTAGAGTATAGTTATATGGACTATGAAATAAAGGAGCGTTTACATGGTTTATATAACCGGTGATATGCACGGAGATTATTCCCGATTTGATTCTCCTGCAATAAAACAGCTCAAAAAGGGAGATACTCTTATTATCTGCGGCGATTTCGGGTTTGTCTGGGATAACAGCAAAATTGAGCAGAAAATTCTGAAAAAGCTCTGCAATAAAAAGTTCAATATCTGCTTCATTGACGGAACGCATGAGAATTTCGAGCTGCTTAATGCATATCCTGTTTCTCAGTGGAACGGCGGCAAGGTTCATCATCTCGGCGGCAATCTTTATCATCTGATGAGGGGTCAGGTTTTCAAAATCGACAACATGACCTTTTTCACCATGGGCGGCGGCGAAAGCCCCGATATCGATATCCGCTTTGAAGAAAACGCATGGTCGAAATATGAATTCCCAAGCCGTGAGGAGCTGCTTGAAGGAGCAGCAAATCTTGAAAAGCTCAATTGCCGCGTTGACTACGTTATTACCCATGAGCCTCCAGTTAAAATCAAGGGCTTTCTGAAGCTTAAGGACAGCGAAACGGCGAGCGTGACGGGTCTTAACACTTATCTTGAGGAGCTTTCCGAGGCCTGTGTTTTCAGACGCTGGTTTTTCGGTTCGATGCATCTTGACAAATATATTTCGAATTCACATGTTGCGGTGTTCCAGAATGTTATCAACGCAATTACCGGCGAGGTTCAAAGATAATGAATATAAAAAAATTGCAGGAAAAGCTTGAAAAAAATCAGGCTTTTCTGATTTATTCCCCGGAAAACAGAAGGTATCTGACAGGTTTTGCTTCCTCAGACGGATATCTGTTTGTTGCGAAAAACGAAGCGGTGTTTCTTATTGACAGCCGATATATCGAGGCGGCGCAGAGCCGGATAACGGAATGCTCCGAAATTGTTTTGCTCACCTCTTTGTCGGGTCAGCTTAAGGAATATGCCGAAAAGCTTGGTGTTGAAACGGTTTATACCGAAGCCGAAAGGCTGAGCGTTTCGGAATTCAGCCGTTTTTGCGAAATTCTTCCGTGCAAATGTGTTGCCGAAAAGGCAGATGAAGCGATAAACGGTTTGCGCCGCAGAAAAAGCGGAGAAGAAAAAGAAAAAATACTTGCCGCGCAGGCAATCGCGGGAAAAGCTTTTGACCACATTCTCGGATTTATCAAAGAAGGCGTTACCGAGCGCGAAATTGCGCTGACTCTTGATTTCTTTATGCTCAGAAACGGTGCGGAGGCAATTTCCTTTGAAACAATTGCCGTCAGCGGAAAAAATTCCTCTATGCCGCATGGTGTGCCCTGCGATAAAAAGCTTGAAAAAGGCGATTTTATAACAATGGATTTCGGAGCCGTTGTTGACGGATATCACAGCGACATGACAAGAACCGTTGCTCTCGGCGGTGTGTCATCAAAGCAGGCGGAGGTTTATGAAACAGTTCTTACGGCACAGAAAAAGAGCCTGGAAAGCCTGTGTGCGGGCGTTTCGTGCAGAGATGCGGATGCCGCCGCGAGAGATGTTATCAAAAATGCGGGCTACGGCGAATTTTTCGGCCACGGCACGGGTCACGGAGTCGGAATTGAAATTCATGAGCAGCCGCGGCTTTCGCCCAAGAGCGTTCAAACGCTTGAAATCGGTGATGTTGTGACGGTTGAGCCGGGTATCTATCTGCCCGGAGAATTCGGGGTACGTATAGAAGATATGGCGTATATCACCGAAAACGGCTTTGAAAACCTTACAAAATCGGAAAAATCTCTTATAATTCTTTAAAGAGAGCCGATAATTAATAAAAAAGACTTGAAAAATCATAGTGAATAGTATAAAATAACTGTGACAACATATAAACTATTATAAGGAGAAATAAATTTATGGTATCAGCAGGCGATTTCAGAAACGGCGTAACCTTCGAAATGGAAGGCCAGGTTTATCAGATTATCGAATTCCAGCATGTTAAGCCCGGTAAAGGCGCTGCTTTCGTAAGAACAAAGATAAGAAACGTTATCGGCGGAGCTGTTGTTGAACGCACCTTCAACCCCACCGACAAGTTCCCCACCGCTTATATTGAGCGCAAGGAAATGGAATATTCATATGAAGACGGCGGTCTTTACTATTTCATGGACCCCGAAAGCTATGCCATGGTTCCCATCGGTAAGGACACTCTTCCCGACAACTTCAAGTTTGTTAAGGAAAACGAACCCTGCCGCGTTCTTTCATACAAGGGCAGCGTTTTCGGCGTTGAGCCCCCCACAACCGTTACTCTTCAGGTAACAAAGACTGACCCCGGCTTTGCAGGCAACACAGCAACAAACGCAACA
>JAZLCS010000114.1:0-6498 GCA_045614385.1 Acutalibacteraceae bacterium
GAGGTTGATTGCGACTGCGATTGCGACGACTGCGAATAATTTAAAACAATCAAACCGCTCTGCTTCATGCAGGGCGGTTTTTTTGTTACGGTTCGGATTTTTTTCCGAATAATATTGACATACCCAAAATTAACAGTTATAATTAACATAACACAATAATTTTGTTAATATTATACAAAATGAGGAGGTTAAGATTATGGCAAACAATGATTTACCGTTATTGCTTCTTGACAATGCTTCAATGAGCACGGTTATTAACGAAGGTGAATTCAAGGTATTTAATATGACTTTTGAGGAAGCCAAAGCAATTGTTGAAATGTATAGCGGCGAGGATGTTCTGCGCTGCTTTACGGGAGAGCTTCTCGAAGATACCGTTTACAAATATCTTGACATCCAGGGCCAGCATTTTGCCTACAAGAAAATTCTTGATATGCGTCCCGGTCAGCATGCGATTGTTTTCAAAACATATGTAACGCCTTCGGAAACAACGCCTGTTATCAAAACAAAATATGATTCAGAGGCAAAGAAAATTCAGAATATCTATATTTATTGTCAGCACGTTGTCAGAATGGCATAAAACAAAATCAGAACCGCTCTGCTTTTCGGCAGGGCGGTTTTGCGCGTTGTTTTGCATGGGATTCAGCAGATTTCCTGCTCAAGATTGTCAAATTCGGGAGTTGAAAAGAATTCACCGAGAGTTATTTCAAGCCCATCGCAAAGCTTTTTGATAACGGTTATTGAAACGTTGCGTCTTTTTTCATCGAGCAGGCTGTAAACCGTTGACGGAGTAACACCCGAAATATTAGCCGGTTCATTGGGCTTTATGTTTCTTGATTTACATATTTCCAGAAATCTTTCTGCAACCGTATCCTTGACAGCCATTGAAATCACCTCAAGGATATTTTCTTGACAGAACAACATATTCAAAATATGAAACAGGCGACAGGGTAACACCATGCAAATTTGTGGTGGCGGTTGCAAAATATTATTCTGAAACAGTCGATTTTATTTTAGGATTGCAGGAGCGAACAGACGATTTGTGATTTCCTGTTATCCTCGAATGCAAAAAGAGCATCGGTTTTTCCGATGCTCTTGATGTTTATATTATGCGGACTCTGATTGCGCCGTCAACGTTTGCGTCGAATGCTTTGTCGGTATCGGTAACGGTGTAGCCCATATCCTTTTTATTTGCTGTGAAGACAGCGGTTACATTAGCTCCCGCTGCTTTTGCGGCGTTCTCTGCCTTGATAGCAAAATCATCTGCATTTTCTTTATGAATGAAGCAGGTGCGCACTGCAAAGCTTTCTGCAAGGCAGGTGTTGGGAAGGTTGACGGAATTCTTGATTTCGCCCTTGGTAAGATAGGCGGAAACCTCATCGGCTGCCATCATAGCGCAGTTTTCTTCGCTCTCGGGAGTTGATGCGCCAAGGTGGGGAATAGCTGTTACGCCGTCTGCGCCAAGCTGTTCGTCGGTGGGGAAATCGGTTACATATGCGCCTGCTTTGCCGCTTGCAAGGGCATCAATAATGTCCTTTGATGCAACGAGTTCTCCTCTTGCGAAGTTGAGGATTCTTACGCCGTCTTTCATTTTTGCGATGGTTTCTGCGTTAATCATGCCTCTTGTGCTGTCGTTGAGAGGAGCATGGAGAGTGATATAATCGCTCTGCGCAAAGATTTCGCCAAGCTCAACGAGCTTTATATCTGTCTTGCCTGCCGCAAAGGGGTCATAAGCGATAACGGTCATGCCGAGTGCTTTTGCGCTTTCGGCAACCATAGCGCCGATTGCGCCGAGGCCGACAATGCCGAGGGTCTTACCGAGAATTTCGGGGCCTGCAAAATTGCTCTTACCTTTTTCAACAAGCTTGCCGACGTTTTCACCTTCGCCCTTGAGTGTTTTGCACCAGTCGAGAGAAGCGGCAACCTTTCTTGAAGCAAGGAAAAGTGAGCAGATAACAAGCTCCTTAACAGCGTTTGCATTTGCGCCGGGTGTGTTGAAAACAACAACGCCCTTATCGCTGCAGGCAGGAATGGGAATGTTGTTAACGCCTGCGCCTGCTCTTGCGATTGCAACGGTGTTTTCCGCAAGCTCATATTCATGCATTGAAGCGGAACGAACAAGGATTGCATCGGGATTTTCAACTGCATCGCCGCAGGTGAAAAGTGCTTTATCAAGACGGTCAAGACCGTTTTTGGAAATTTTATTTAAGGTTAAGATGTTGAACATTTAAATCTTCCTTTCAAGGAGTAACGGCGGGAGCAAGCCCCCGCCCTACATTAAGGTTTCTTAAATTAAATCAGTTTTTCTTCTCAAATTCAGCCATGAAGTCAACAAGCTTTTCAACGCCTTCGATGGGCATTGCGTTATAGATTGAAGCTCTCATGCCGCCGACTGAACGGTGACCCTTGAGGTTAACAAAGCCAGCTTCTGTTGCTTCCTTGACGAATTTGGCGTTGAGTTCATCGCTCTCGGTTACGAATGTTACGTTCATCATTGAACGGTCGCTCTTCTTAACGGGATTGTTGAACATCTTGCTGTTATCAATGAAATCATAGAGAATCGAGCATTTCTTTTCGTTGTGAAGCTTCATTGCTTCAAGACCGCCGAGGGTCTTTATCCATTCGAGAACAAGCTTGCACATGTAGATGGAATAGCAGGGCGGTGTGTTATACATTGAATCGTTGTCTGCAAGTGTCTTATAGTCAAGCATGGTGGGAGTATAATCTCTTGCGTTGCCGAGAAGGTCTTCGCGAACGATAACAACCGTCAGACCTGCGGGAGCAACGTTTTTCTGTGCGCCGCCGTAGATAACGCCGTACTTTGAAACGTCCATGGGCTCCGAAAGGAAGCAGGATGAAACGTCTGCAACGAGAGGAACGTTGCCTGTATCGGGAAGCTTTGCAAAGCGTGTGCCGTAGATTGTGTTGTTCTGGCAGATGTAGAAATAGTCTGCATCGGGAGTGAAGTTTGCCTTGTCAAGCTCGGGAATGCAGGAGAAATTCTGTTCCTTTGAGGATGCAACAACCTTGATATCGCCGTATTTGCAGGCTTCCTTGTATGCCTTTGTTGAGAACTGACCCGAAAGAACATAGTCAGCCTTGCCGCTTCCGTTGAGGAAGTTGAGGGGGATAGCCGCAAACTGAGTTGAAGCACCGCCCTGGCAGAAGATAACCTTGTAGTTATCGGGGATGTTCATAACCTCTTTGAAAAGGTCACGTGCGCCGAAAATGATTTCCTCATACACCTTTGAACGGTGGCTCATTTCAAGAACAGACTGACCGCTGCCCTTATAGTCGAGCATTTCCGCTGCGGCTCTGTTGAGTACGCTCTCGGGGAGCATTGAGGGACCCGCTGAAAAATTATAAACTCTTGCCATTGTATATTCATCCTTCCAAGAAAAATTTTACAATATATATTATTCTTCTGTTGCTGAAATTGCGATTCCGAGGTCGTCGAGCTGAACGCCGTCAACGGTTGCGGGGCATTCTGTCATGGGCTCGCTTGCATTCTGAACCTTGGGATATGCGATAACATCTCTGAGTGATTCGCAGCCGAGCATCTCCATAACAAGTCTGTCAAGACCGATGCCCATGCCGCCGTGAGGCGGTGCGCCGTATTTGAACGCGTCGAGAAGATAGCCGAATTTGTTATGAGCTTCTTCGTCGGAAAGACCGAGAAGGGAGAAAATTCTTGCCTGAAGGTCGGGGTTTGTGATTCTGATTGAACCCGAGCAGAGCTCAACGCCGTTGAGAACAAGGTCATATGCCTTGGCTCTGACTGCGCCCTTGTCGGTTTCAAGATAATCAAGGCATTCATCCATGGGAGATGTGAACGGATGATGCATTGCAACAAACTGCTGGCTGTCCTCATCCCAGTCAAAGAACGGGAATTCGGTAATTCAAAGAAGATTATATTGTCCTTCGGGAATAATGTCAAGCTTTTTCGCAACAGTCTGACGGAGCGCACCGAGAACGGAAAGAACAGTTGAATTCTTGCCGTCGCCGATAATAAGAACAACGTCGCCTGCCTCAGCGCCTGCCTTTGCGAGCACAGCATTCATCTCTTCTTCGGTGAGGAACTTTGCAAATGAAGAAGCGATTGTGCCGTCTTCTGCGATTCTTGCCCATGCAAGGCCCTTTGCGCCGATGCCTCTGACCATTTCGGTGAGCTTGTCGATTTCTTTTCTTGTGAGAATATTGAAAGCATTTTTTGCTGTGATACCTCTCACACTGCCGCCTGCTTCAAGTGCGCCTGTGAAAACTCCGAAGCCGCAACCCTTGACTGTTTCACTAAGGTCGTAGATTTCAAGACCGTAGCGTGTGTCGGGCTTGTCGCTTCCGTATCTTTCCATAGCTTCTTTAAAGGTAAGACGGGGAAGGGGAAGCTTTATTTCTGCGCCGATTGCTTCGCGGAAAACTCTTTCCATATAGCCTTCGCCGATGGCAAGAACGTCTTCCATGTCAACAAACGACATCTCAAGGTCAATCTGGGTGAATTCGGGCTGACGGTCCGCTCTTAAGTCCTCATCGCGGAAGCAGCGCGCAATCTGCATGTATCTGTCAAAGCCCGCAACCATTGAAAGCTGTTTATAAAGCTGAGGTGACTGGGGGAGAGCATAAAACTTGCCTTTGTGGATACGGCTGGGAACAAGATAGTCTCTTGCGCCCTCGGGAGTTGACTTGATGAGAATGGGAGTTTCAATCTCAATAAAGCCGTTATCATCAAAGTAGTCGCGGGTGATTTTGGTTATCTTGTGGCGAAGAAGAATATTCTTCTGCAAATCAGGTCTGCGAAGGTCAAGATAGCGGTATTTAAGTCTTGTAAGTTCCGCTGTCTGGCAGTCCTCAATGATTTCGAACGGAGGAGTTTCGCTCTTTGCAAGCACGCGGAGGTCCGTTACCTCAATTTCAATCTCGCCTGTGGGAATTTCGGTATTTTTTGCGGAACGTTCTCTTACAACGCCCTGAGCCATGAGAACATATTCGCTTCTTGCCGAAGCTGCTTTTTCGAAAACGTCCTTTGCGGTTGATTCGTCGAAAGCAAGCTGAACAATGCCTTCTCTGTCTCTCAAATCAATGAAAATAAGAGCGCCGAGGTCTCTCTGACGCTGTACCCAGCCTGCAACGGTAACTGTTTTGCCTGCGTCGGAAAGACGGAGATCGCCGCAGTAGTGGGTTCTTTTAAGACCTGTCATAAAATCCATTTTTGTTTACCTCATTTATCAGAAATTAAGCAAACCTGAAAGGTCAACGCCTTCGAGGTTGAGGCTCTCACCGAGAGCAGATGTTGCTTCACGTACAAGGAATTCCATGAAGTTTTCGCCAAGGTCTGCAAGCTCTGTTTCGCTTGCTTCGCCTGTAGCCATATTCTTGATTTTTGCTTTGCCATCGGCGATTTCGTTGTCACCGAGAACCATGGTGTATTTTGCGCCGATTTTGTCAGCGAATTTCATCTGTGCCTTGAGTGAACGGCCAACGATATCTGTCTGAGCCGAAATGCCGTTTGCACGAAGGTCGGAAACGATTCTCATTGCTTCAAGAGAAGCGGCATCGCCCATGGGTGCAATATAAAGGTCGCATCCCGAGGGTTCGGGGATTTCGATATTCTGCGCTTTGAGGAGAAGAAGAAGTCTTTCGATACCCATACCGAAGCCGAGAGCGGGAGTGTGGGGTCGGCCGAGCTCTTCAACAAGACGGTCATATCTCCCGGCGCCGCAGACGGTACCCTGAGCACCGATTTCGGTTGAAACAAATTCGAAAACGGTTCTTGAATAATAATCAAGACCTCTTACGATTTTGGGATTTACGGTGTATTCGATATTCATTACATCGAGATATTTCTTGACGCTTTCAAAGTGAGCCGAGCATTCATCGCACACATAGTCGAGAATAACGGGCGCATCCTTTGTTATATCGGAACAAACGGGGCTCTTGCAGTCGAGAATTCTCATGGGATTCTTTTCGAGTCTTTCAAGGCAGGTTCCGCAAAGGTTTTCTTTCTTTGATTCAAAATACTCTTTGAGAGCTGCGTGATAATTCTTTCTGCATTCGGGGCATCCGATTGAATTGATTTCGAGCTTAAGATTCTGAACGCCGAGGAATGCGAAAATCTCGTTTGCAACGGAGATTACCTCTGCATCTGCGGCGGGTGCGCCTGCACCGAAAACCTCAATGCCAAATTGGTGGAATTCACGAAGTCTGCCCGCCTGAGGCTTCTCATAGCGGTAGCATGATGTGAGGTAGCACATCTTTGAGGGGAGAGCCTCGTTGAAAAGACCGTGTTCAAGGAAAGCTCTTACAGCACCTGCGGTTCCTTCGGGGCGAAGAGTGATTGAACGCTCGCCTTTATCGTTGAAGGTATACATTTCTTTCTGAACAACGTCGGTTGTTTCGCCAACGCCTCTCTGGAAAAGCTCGGTATGCTCAAAAACGGGGGTTCTGACTTCCTTGAAGCCGAACTTTGAAGCGATATCAAGCATAGTTGATTCGATAAACTGATTT
>JAZLCS010000115.1:0-6608 GCA_045614385.1 Acutalibacteraceae bacterium
TCATATCGAAAAGGGCGAAACTTATGAACAGACTGCTATAAGAGAAGTGCTTGAAGAAACGGGAATTCATATTCAGATTTTGCCGCAGTTTGCTTCGAAATCCGAATATACCATTCAGGGCAGGGTGGAGAAGTCGGTAACGATTTTTCTTGCAAAAACCAAGGATACTCAAACAACCATTCAGCGCGAGGAAATTGAAGATTATGTTTGGCTCAATTATAAAAAGGCGATGGATACCCTGCGTTTTATAAATGACAGAAATATTCTTCAGAGTGCCCACGATTTTTTGGTTGAGCAGAATATCATTCAAGAGAGGATTTCCAAATGACAGAAACCATAACCGATTATCTTGTCGGCTTGTTTCAGGGTTCGATTCCCGAAGAACTGATAATATTTATAATATCAATGTTCCCTGTGCTTGAGCTCAGAGGCGGAATGATAGCCGCAAAGCTCCTTGATGTTGAGCTTCTTAAGGCTTTTTTCATCTGCTATGCAGGTAATATTCTGCCTATCCCGTTCATTCTTTTGTTTATTCGCAGAATATTCAAGTTTTTAAAGCAATTCAAAAAAATCGGTGGGCTTATAGAAAAACTTGAGGTTCGTTCAATGCGAAAGAGTGAAAAGGTTAAGCGTTGGCGCAACTGGGGACTTCTCGCTTTTGTTGCAATTCCGCTCCCCGGAACGGGAGGGTGGACAGGTGCTCTCATTGCCGCTCTTCTTGATATCAGAATTAAAATTTCTTTCCCGATTATTGCGCTTGGCGTTCTTATTGCCAACTTAATAATGAGTGCTTTTTCATACGGACTTCTTGGTGCATTGGGACTTTAAAAAATAACAGACTGCAGGATTTGTTTCTGCAGTCTGTTTTGTGTTTTATTGATAGTATTGCTGATTAAGCATAACCATTTTGCCGACCCTTTCGCCGACCTGTTCCGGAGTTGCTTTGATTTCGTCATTGAGCCAGCTGAGGATGACGGTTTTTGCACCTGAGGTTATATAGATAAGATAAAGATTTGCTTCATCTTTGTCTGCAACGTTGAATGTTGAAAGAACCTTTTCAAGAAGCGATTCATAATAAGCGTTTACAAGGCGCCAAATGAAGTTGTTAAGAATATTTGACTGAGTAAGCATGCGGTAATATTCCTTATCGCGGCTCAGATACTCGCAGATGCGAGTCATAAATTCAGATATATGTGTTGATATGTTTTCAAATCCGAATCTGTCAACAAAATCCTTGAGATTTTTGAATTCTTCGCACTCAATCTGGCTCACAACGGCGTTGACATCCGAATAATGGGCGTAAAATGTGCCGCGGCTGATATCGGCTTCACGGATGATATCGGAAACGGTGATTTTTGATATATCCTTTTCATGAATAAGCTTTGCAAGAGCTTTTTTGATAAGGTTTTTTGAGCGTATTGAGCTTCTGTATTCGGCCTTGGGCATACGATACCCTCCATTTCTATTTTCTCTAAATGTAATATATAATTTATAATAATTTACCTTAAAAGTCAATTAAGAAATTGTGAACATAAAAAGTTTTTATATTATACTTGTAGATATTTTATAATACTGCTATAATTAATACGAAACTTAATTTTTAAGGGGGCAGAAAAATGAAACTTGTTAATCAGACAGACGTAATCGCAAAACGTCTCGGCAATGAAGTCGCTGTTCGTATGCTTTGCGAAGCAGGCTTCGACGGAATTGATTTTTCTATGTTTTCAATGCAGAACGATAATGATGTTCTGAATTCGGTACATTATAAAAAACATATATCCGAGCTTTTAAAAATCGCGGATTTTTACGGTGTAACCTTTGAACAGGCTCATGCTCCGTTCCCTTCACGCAAAGAGAATGATGCGGAATACAGCAAGGTGATAATTGAGAAAATCAAAAGAGCGCTTGAAATAACAGGCTTGCTTGATGCAAAAATCTGTGTTGTTCATCCCGTTCAGTTCAGTGAAATGCAGTTCGAGCAGAATATGGAGCTTTATCATGAGCTTGAACCCTATGCTGCGGAATACGGTGTTAAGATTGCTCTTGAAAACATGTGGGGATGGGATAACAGCATTAACAGAATAGTGCCCAATGTTTGCAGTGTTGCCGAAGATTTTAACAGGTATATAGATGCTCTTAATTCTGAGCATTTTACCGCTTGTCTTGATCTTGGTCATTGCGGTCTTGTGGGCGACAATGCGGGTTCAATGATTCGTCAGATGGGTTCAAGGCTGGGTTGCCTTCATATTCATGACAATGATAATTTTAATGACAGCCACACTCTTCCATACACATCGAAAATGGATTGGGATGATATTCTTCATGCTCTCGGCGAAATTGACTATCAAGGTCATTTTACATATGAATCAGATTATTTCCTCAACGGATTCCCCGATGACTTGTTGCCTGCCTGCGAAAGATTTATGCACGATGTCGGCAGGTCAATGATGAAAAAAATTGAAAAATACAGGGTTAAGAAATGATATATTTTATTTGTCCCGTCTGTTCAAAAGAGCTTGCGGAGCACGAAAAGCTTTACAAATGTGAAAACGGTCACAGCTTTGACAAATCAAAATTCGGTTATGTAAACCTTTTGCAGTCGCAGAAATCCTCGGCTAAAAGGCACGGCGATGACCGTTTGATGGTCAGAGCGAGGCGCGATTTTCTCAGCAGCGGTGCTTATGGATTTTTGCTTGAAGCACTGTGCAATGAGGTTGAAAATCTTTTGGTAAACGAAGCTTCGGTTTTGGATGCAGGCTGCGGCGAATGCTACTATTCCTCCGAAATGAAGCGAATGCTTGCCGAAAAAAAGCTTGCTTTTGCAGGCGTTGATATTTCAAAGGATGCTCTTGAATTTGCCTCAAAAAGAAAAAGCGATTTTTCGCTTGCTGTTGCGAGCCTTTTTGACCTTCCGTTTGCAGATGAAAGCTTTGATACTGTTCTGAATATCTTTTCGCCTGAAGCATATGATGAGTTTTACAGAGTTTTGAAAAAGGGCGGATATCTTATAAGAGTTATTCCTCTTGAAAAGCATCTTTATGACCTTAAAGCTGCGATATATGAAAAGCCGTATCTGAATGATGTTCCAGACCCGGCAATTCCGAAATTCAAGTTGAAAAAGACAAGCCAAACCAAGGCAAGAATATGGCTCAGGTCAAACGAAGATATTCAGAATCTGTTTAAAATGACTCCTTACTATTATAAGACGGGTAAGGAAGACCAGGAAAAAATCAACCGACTGGAAGAATTTTCAACTCAGGCTGAATTTGAAATAAGAATTTATACTAAGGAATGATATTATGCATAAAAAACTTGCTTTAACTCCTCCCATGGGCTGGAACAGCTGGGATTGTTACGGCGCAGCCGTCAACGAAGAGCAGCTTATCGGCAATGCCGATTATATGTCAAAGCATCTCAAGGACTATGGCTGGGAATATATTGTTTGTGATATTCAGTGGTCAGAGCCGACTGCTGACAGCTATTATTATCATAATTTTGCACCGCTTTATATGGATGAATATTCGCGCCTTATTCCCGCTCCCGAAAGATTCCCTTCATCGGCAGGCGGCAAGGGCTTTAAGCCGATTGCGGATTATGTTCATTCGCTCGGCCTTAAATTCGGTATTCATATAATGCGCGGAATTCCCCGTCAGGCTGTTCATCAGAACGCAAAAACAATAACAGACGGCGTTACGGCAAAGGATATTGCTCAGCAATATTCAATTTGTCCATGGAACACCGATATGTACGGCATCAATCCCGATGCAAAAGGCGCGCAGGAATACTATGATTCCGTTTTTGCGCTTTATGCTTCATGGGGCGTTGACTACATAAAATGCGACGATATTGCAAATACCGAGTTTTTGAAGGACAATCCTTATTCGGCAAGGCGCGAAATCGAAATGCTGAGAAAAGCAATTGATAACTGCGGCAGAGATATGGTCCTCAGCCTTTCGCCCGGCCCCGCACCCGTTTGGGAGCATGAGCATCTTGCCGCGAATGCAAATCTTTGGCGTATGACAGGCGATTTCTGGGATGAATGGAGCAAACTGTATGCCATGTTTGAACGTTGTTATGCATGGCAGGAATATGTTCAGCCCGGCGCATGGCACGATTGCGACATGCTTCCCATCGGAAGAATACAGAAAACAGAAAAGCTTGAAAAATACAGAAACCGCTATACCCGATTTACCGAGGATGAGCAGATAACAATGATGACCCTCTGGGGAATCTTCCGCTCTCCGCTTATGATAGGTGCCGAAATGCGCGAAAACGATGAATTCACACTCTCGCTTCTTCAGAACAGAGAGCTTATTGACATGCTTAAGAATTCAAGCGGTGCAAGGCAGTTCAGCAGGAATGAAACCGACGGCAAGGGTGAAATTATCTGGACTTCAAAAGGCGGCTGCTGCAAATATGTCGCTCTTTTCAATACGGATGACAAAATAAGAAACATTGCATTTGATGTTACCGACATCGCAATGGGCGGTGTGGATTATTCCGTGTGGGATATGTGGAAGCATGAAGAATACACGGTTACCGACGGTGCTTTTTCTGCCGAGGTTAATTCCCACGGCGCAAGGCTCTTTAAAATTACAGTAAAATAAATCGGCAGGGCGGGGCTTGCTCCCGCCGCTCGGAGTGAAGGTGAGAGAATGAATAAAACACCGAATTACAGATTCGCAACCGAAAAACCCGATCATATAATGGTCAGCATTTCGGGCGATGCAAAAACTTCTATGACCGTCAGATGGCGTTCATCTGTTGATGTCAACGAAGGCTATGTTGAATATTATGAAAAAGGCGGAGAAAAAAAGCGCGTAGATGCGATAGTTAAATCCTTTAAAAGCGATGTTAACACAAGCAATATATTTTGGGCTACTCCGTCAAATCTTAAGCCCGGGACCCGATATTATTACACCTGCGGAAGCTCGGAAAACCGCAGCGATGAATATTGGTTCGATACCGAGCAGGAAAATCTCACAAAGTTCAAATTTATCGCCATTTCAGACCATCAGAAGGACGATGACCATTATAATCCCGATTATTCAACCCTCAACAAATTTCTTAAAGATGTTCTGAAAAAGCATCCCGATGTTAAATTTATTCTTACCGCGGGTGACAACACAAACTGCGGTCAGCATGAAATTCAGTGGAATGCCATGTTTGAGGGCATGGCGGGTATTATGGAGCATCTGCCGTATATGATGGCTTGCGGTAACCATGATAACAGGGGATTTGAACAATATTTCCCCAACGAGGTGAACAGATATTATGCCGAGCCTGCCGAATTTTTCAACACACAGCTTGAATATTCATATCCGAAATACGGCCCCGAAGGATGGCAGACGGAAATTTATTCTTTTGATTACGGTAATGTGCATATCAATGTTTTCGGCGTCAATGAACCCGAGCTTATGAATGAATGGGCAAAAAAAGATATAGCCGAAAGCAGCAAGACATGGAAACTCGGCGTTCAGCATTTCCCTGTTTATTATGCAGGTCCCAACCTCGCAAATGATGACACTTATCCCATGATGCGCGAATCAATGGAGATGCTTGACATACTTTTCTCGGGTCATGAGCATAATTTTTCGCGCTCTTTCCCGATAAAAAATGAAGAAATCTTTGATAAGCCCTCGCAGGGTACTATTCATTATGAACTCGGCAACGGCAATTTCAATCCGCCGGGAACGAAAACAACCGATAAGGTCTGGCACGCCTCCTTTTATCCTCAGGAAGAAAATGTTGCGGCGTTTGCTCTTGTTGAAGTTGATGGGGACAAGCTTACTCTTATTTCGGAGCTTAATGACGGCCGTGTTATTGATGAGTGCCTTGTTGATAAAGAGAAAGACGAAATCAGACCCTACAGAATCGCTCCCGTTTTCGGAGATGGAAGAACAAGAGTTTATTATAAGGGCATGGATTTGGGGCTTTGCAACATGTCAACTCCCGCCGTTTGCAAGGACGGCGTCTGGTATATAGCGTTTGCAACACTTATAAGATTTATCGGCGGCGAGGATATCCGCGAAAAGGGTAGGGTAACGCTGAAGCTTTACGGTCACGAAGTAACCTTCACTGAAAGCAGCGCAACGGCTCAGAGTGAAAACGGTGAGATTGACCTTGGCACTGCGGTTTTCAGAGGTTTTGAAGATCAGCTTTATATGCCTGTTGACGGCGCATGCAAGGCGTTCGGTATGAAATGGGCATATGCCAAGAGAAATAATTTTATAACAATTGAGCATGTTAATGAAAGTGTGCCTGTCGTTCCCCAATTATAAAATCTTCAAACAGAATTCAAAACGGCTTGTATAGGAAAACCTATACAAGCCGTTTTTGCTTATTTGTTTTTTCTTTGGCAGATTGTTTTTATTCTGCTGTTTTTTCAAGACTTTCTTCAACAGTGCCTCTCGAAATTCTGAGGCTTGAATATATAGGCTCAAGTTTTTCTTTTGTGAGAGGGTAGCCGAATTTGAACAGGATGAATACGAGCGTATAAACGATTGCGGGAATGATTGTGCAGACGAAAAGTATTCCGTCGCCCACTTCCGGGATATATCCCTTATCAGCCATTGTTGCGCCGTCATAGCCTGCAACAGCACCGAGAA